>NZ_JBIWKB010000015.1:0-162173 GCF_044765425.1 Streptomyces sp. NPDC102462
CCACCGCGCCCCCGAGGCCGCCGTGGCCGGTGGGGGCGCCGGGGGGTCCGGACCCGACCGCGCGGCGGCGGCCGTCGGCACCGAGTGACGAGGCACGCAGCCGACCCGGTGCGGGGGCCCCGCGCCCCCCCCACCCCCGTCAAGCGACAGCACCCCTGGGGAGAAGCCATGCAGCAACCGCAGCCGACCCCGCCCGCGCGGCGGAACGTGGGCGAGGAGACGCCGTGCGCGTGATCGGCCTGATGTCGGGCACCTCCTACGACGCCATCGAGGCAGCCGCCGCCGACCTCACCCTGCACGGCGACGCCCTGCACCTGCGGCCCCTCGGCCACCTCTCCCGGCCCTACCCCGGCGACCTGCGGGACCTGATCGCCGCCACCCTCCCGCCGGCGGCCACCACCACCGAGGCCGTGTGCGCCCTGGACACCGGCATCGGCCAGGCCTTCGCCGACGCCGCCCAAGACGCCCTGCGCGAACTGTGCGACGGCACCGCCGACCTGGTCGTCTCGCACGGCCAGACCATGTACCACTGGGTGGAGGACGGCATCGTGCGCGGCACCCTCCAACTCGGCCAGCCGGCCTGGATCGCCGAAGCGACCGGCCTTCCCGTCGTCTCCGACCTGCGCAGCCGGGACGTCGCCGCCGGCGGCCAGGGCGCCCCACTGGTCGCCATGACCGACACCCTGCTGCTGCGCACCCTGCCCGGCACCCCCGCCGCACTCAACCTGGGCGGCATCGCCAATGTCACCGTCGTCGCCCCCGGCGCCGACCCGCTGGCCTTCGACACGGGGCCCGCGAACGCCCTCCTCGACGCCGCCGTACGGCAGTTCAGCGCGGGCGCCGCCGCCTACGACGAGGACGGCCGCAGGGCCGCCGCCGGCCACACCGACCCCGAACTGCTCGCCATCCTGCTGGACGACCCCTACTACCGCAGGCCGGCGCCCAAGAGCACCGGCAAGGAGCACTTCCACCTGCCCTATCTGCAAAGGGCCCTCGACGCCGTGCCCACGCCCCGCCCCGACGACGTCCTGGCCACCCTGACCCGGCTCACCGCCGTCACCGTCGCGGACGCCTGCCGTACGCACGGCGTCACCGACCTCATCGTCTCCGGCGGCGGCGCCCGCAACCCGGTGCTGATGCGCATGATCACCGAGGAACTGCCGGGCGTGCCGGTCCGCCCCAGCGACGCCCTGGGCCTGCCCTGTGACGCCAAGGAGGCCCTGGCCTTCGCCGTGCTCGGCTTCCTCACCGTCAACGGCCTGCCCGGTACGTTCCCCTCGGGCACCGGAGCCCGCCGCGCCACCCTCCTCGGTAGCATCACCCCCGGCCTGCTGCCGCTGCGGCTGGGTGAACCCGCCGCACAGCCGCCGCGCCTGCTGCGCATCAGGCACTGACCCCCATCCCGATCCCGGCATCGAGGACCCATGACCCCCTCCACCCCGACCGTCCCCGCGCCGCCCGCCCCGCAGGAGGACGCCCGTCTGGCCACGATCCTCGCCGCGTGCGTCAGCGACCCGTCCAGGGTGACGACCGATGTGCCGCGCAGGGTCGCGGCCGCCCACGACGCCTCGCCGTACCTGTTCACACCGCGCGCCGTCGTGCGCGCCGCGTCGTCGGCCGAGGTGGGCGCCCTGATGGCCGGGGCGCACGCGGCCGGGCTGCCGCTCACCCTGCGCTCGGGCGGCACCAGCCTGGCGGGGCAGGCGAGCGGTGACGGCATCCTCGTGGACGTCCGCAGTCACTGGCGCGGCGCACAGGTCCTCGACGACGGCCTGCGCATCCGGCTGCAACCAGGACTGACGGTGCGTCAGGCCAATGCGCGGCTCGCCCGGTACGGACGCCGGATCGGCCCCGACCCGGCCAGCGAGTCCGCCTGCACCATCGGCGGCCTGGTCGCCAACAACTCGAGCGGCATGAACTGCGGCACCCAGGACAACGCCTACCGCACCATGGAATCCCTGCAGTTCGTGCTGCCCTCCGGCACCGTGGTCGACACCGCGGCCCCCGACGCCGACGAGGCACTGCGCGCCCGCGAGCCCGAACTGCACGCCGGCCTGATGCGGTTGCGTGACCGCATCCGCGCCTCCGCCGCCTCCCGTGCTCTCATCGAGCGGCTGTTCGCGATGAAGAACACCCTGGGCTACGGGCTCAACTCGTTCCTGGACCACAGCGATCCGGCCGACATCCTCGCCCACCTCATGATCGGCAGCGAGGGCACCCTCGCCTTCGTGGGGGAGGCGGTCTTCCGCACCGTCCCGCTGCTGCCGCACACCGCCACCGGTCTGCTGGTACTGCCCGGCCTCGCGGAGGCCACCGACGCCCTGCCGGCCCTGCTCGCCGCCGGCGCCCGCACCGCCGAACTCCTCGACGCCGCCTCACTGCGCGTGGCGCAGCACTCCCCGCACCCGGTCGACGAACTGCGCGGTCTGCGCGTGGAGCAACACGCTGCCCTGCTGGTCGAGTTCGCCGAGGACGACGCCGAACTGCTGGAGCAGACGGTGACGGCCGCGCGGCCGGTCCTGGAGCGCCTGCCCGCCGTCACCGGGACCTCGCTCGCCCGCGACCCGAGCACCAGGGCCCGGCTCTGGCACCTGCGCAAGGGCCTGTACACCGCGGTGGCGGGAGCCCGCCGTCCCGGAACCACCGCGCTCCTTGAGGACATCGCGGTCCCGATGGAACGGCTCACCCGCACCTGCGAGGGCCTGATCGCCCTCTTCGAGAGGCACGGCTACCAGGATGCGGTGATCTTCGGGCACGCCCGCGACGGCAACCTCCACTTCATGCTCACCCAGGACTTCGACTCCGCCCGGGAGACCGAGCGCTACGCCCGGTTCACCGACGCCATGGTCGACCTCGTCCTGGACGCCGGCGGCACGCTGAAGGCCGAGCACGGCACCGGCCGCGCCATGGCCCCCTTCGTCCGCCGCCAGTACGGCGACGAACTGTACGACGTCATGCGGGAGCTGAAGCGGCTGTGCGACCCGCACGGCGTGCTCAACCCGGGCGTGATCCTGGAGGACGATCCGGCCGCCCACCTGCGCAGCCTCAAGAGCGTCCCGCAGGTCGATCCCGCGCTCGACGCCTGCGTCGAATGCGGCTACTGCGAGCCCGTATGCCCCACCGCGGACGCCACCACCACGCCCCGTCAGCGCATCGCGCTCCAGCGGGAGATCGCACTGGCCACCGCCGCCGGCGACGAGGAACGCCGCCGCGCCCTGGAGACCGACTACACCTACGCGGCCGTCGACAGCTGCGCCGCCGACAGCCTCTGCGTCACCGCCTGCCCGGTCGCCATCGACACCGGCGCGGTCATGAAACGCCTGCGCGCCGAACGGCACGGCGCCGCCGCACAACGCGCCGGGAACGCGGCGGCCCGGCACTGGGCGACCGCGGTCAACGGCGTACGCACGGTGCTGAACACCGCGCACGCCCTGCCCGCCCCCGCACTGCGCGCCGCCACCGGCGCGGCCCGCAGGCTCGGAGCGCAGGAGCTGGTCCCCGCCTGGGCGGACGACATCCCCCGCGGCGGCCCGGCCCGTCCCGCGCCCCGGCGCCCGGCCGCGCCCCACGCGGTGTTCTTCGCCGCCTGCATCGGCAGCGTCTTCGCCCCCGAGGCCGCTCCCGGCGGGACGGCGGGCTCGGCGACGGCGTTCCTGCGGCTGTGTGAACGGGCAGGCGTCGCCGTCACCGTGCCCGGTGAACTGGCCGGACTGTGCTGCGGCACCCCCTGGCAGTCCAAGGGCTACACCACCGGACACCGGACCATGGCCGCCCGCACCCTTCAGGCACTGTGGGAGGCGAGCGACCACGGCCGGCTCCCCGTGGTCTGCGACGCCTCCTCCTGCACCCACGGCCTGGAGCAACTGCCCGACGCCCTCCCGGAGTCCGACCGCGCCCGTTTCGCGTCGCTGACGTTCGTCGACAGCGTCGTCTTCGCCGCCGAACACCTGCTTCCCGCCCTGCCCCGACCCCGCCGGCTGCGCACCCTCGCCCTGCACCCCACCTGCTCCACCGTGCACCTGGGCAGCGAGGGCGCGTTGCGCACCCTGGCGGCGGCCGTCAGCGACGAGGTCACCGTCCCCGACACCTGGGGCTGCTGCGCGTTCGCCGGCGACCGCGGTCTGCTCCACCCGGAGGTCACGGCTGCCGCCACCGCCGCCCAGGCCGCCGAGATCACCGCCGGAACGTACGACGCGTACGCCTCCTGCAACCGCACCTGTGAGATGGGCATGACCCGTGCCACCGGCCGCCCCTACCGACACGTACTGGAACTCCTCGACGAAGCCACCGCCTGAGGACGGCGGCCTAGGACCATGGGCCGAGGCCGGCTCGGGCCGGGGACGGGCGCCGGCGCCCGACGGCGTCGCTACCCTTGGCAATCGGTCACGATCACGCAGGTGACGCCGCCCACCGGGAGGTCTGCCCGATGCCCCGGTGGAGCGGCGGCCGCCCGACGCCATGGACGTACCCGAGGAGAGCGATGCCCGGCAGCGGCTATCGGAGCGCTCGATGACGCCCACGCCGGACGATCCCACCGGGGAGCGGGCGGATGCCGCCCGCAACCGGGCCCGGCTGCTGGCGGCGGCTGCCTGCCTGGTGGCCGAGCGGGGAGCCGAGCATGTGACGATGCACGAGGTCGCACAGGCGGCCGGGGTCGGAAAGGGCACGCTCTTCCGCCGGTTCGGCGACCGCACCGGGCTCCTGCTGGCCCTGCTGGGCGATGTCGAGGCCGAGTTCCACGAGGCGTACTCCTGCGGCCCCCCTCCGCTGGGACCGGGAGCACCGGCGGCACACCGGCTGACGGCGTTCGGCTGTGCCCTGATCGAACGCCTCGCCGACGACACGGACCTGGGCCCCGCGCTGGCACGCCAGATCCCCGTCGAACGCCGAAAGACCTCGCACTACGGACAGGCCTTCCACCGGCACGTCGCATCGCTTCTGCGGGAGGCGGGGGTGGTGGGCGACCACGACATGCTCGCCCACGCCATGCTGGCCTTCACGGACCTGGAGACCATGGACCACCTGCGCAAGGAGCGGCAGGCCGGCACCGCACGTCTGCGGCACACCTGGACGGACCTGGTACGGCGGGTCACCGGAGCCGACGAACGCTGAACGGCCGCACGGACCGGCACCGCGAGAGCACACCCGGGCCGGCGCGGGCGCGGTGTTCCGCCGGGCGGACGCGGTGGAGCCGGGGCCCGATAGCATGTCAGCGAGGTCAGGTACGTACCTGTGCCCGACCCCGGGACCACGAAGGATGGAGGCAGGGTGCCGGCGGCAGCGACCACTCCGAGCCCCGATCACGTACGGCTCCTGGTCAAGGTGGCCCGTATGTATCACGAGCGCGGCATCCGGCAACCCGAGATCGCGGCCCGCCTCAACATGTCGCAGCCCAGGATCTCCCGCCTCCTGAAGGAAGCCGTCGACCGCGGCGTGGTGCGCACCGTCGTCGTGCCCCCCGAAGGCGTGCACGCCGAGCTCGAAGACGCGCTGGTCGAACGGTTCGGACTGCGCGACGCCGTCGTCGTGGAGGTGGAGGGTTCGGGTTTCGACGTGATCCCCGCCCTCGCCGCGGCCACGGCCACCTACCTCGACGCCACCCTTACCGGCGGCGATGTCATCGGTATCTCTTCGTGGAGCGCCACCCTCCTGGAGTCGGTGAACGTCATGCGCGCCAAGACGTCCTCCGTGGCTCAGGAAGTCGTCCAGATCATCGGCGGGTCCGGCAGCCCGGAAGTACAGCTGCACGCCACCCGGCTCACCAGCCGGCTCGCCGAACTGACCGGCGCCCGGCCGGTGTTCGCCCCGTCCGCCGCACTGGTCGGCAGCAGGGAACTGCGCGACCTGCTGTCGCGGGAGCCCGCCATGGCCGAGACCATGAGGGCCTGGTCCCGGCTGACGCTGGCGCTGCTCGGCATCGGCACGCTCGAACCGTCACCCCTGCTGCGCCGTTCGGGCAACGCCATCACGCCCGAGGACCAGGCACGACTTGAGGAACTGGGCGCCGTGGGCGACGTCTGCGCCCGGTACTTCGACAGCGCCGGAAACCCCGTCGACGCGCCGTTCAACGACCGGCTCATCGGCATCGAGCCGGACCAGCTCCGCACAGTGGAACGACGTATCGGCGTCGCCGGTGGCATCGGCAAGGCGGCCGCGATCCGCGGTGCGGTACGCGGCAAGTGGATCAACATCCTGATCACCGATGTCGAGGTGGCCCGGGAACTCCTCGTCAGCCGATCGGGAGCCGGTCGAAGGCCAGCAGCCCCATCCCCGAAGCGTTGACGAGCCACGCGGTGGCCGGCGTCGCCGAGGCGGTGGCCCGGCCGGGGTGGCCGGCGTAGGTGAGGCTCACCGGACCGGTGACCCGGCCCGTCAGGGCGAGGCTCACCCGGCCGGTACCGCAGCCGACGTCCGCCACCTTCACGGTCGTGCCGTTCAGGGTGAAGTCGGCCTTGCTTCCGGCATCGCAGCGAAGCGTCTGCGTGGCATCCGTGAGGTCGATCCGGATCCTGTTGTGCGCCGGGTCCTCCCAGACCGCACGCAGCGGGTTCGGCGGGTCCGCCGGCGTGGCCGGCCGGGCGCCGTGGAGGTCGCGGCGGATCGCCAGACTCAGCCAGTCGGCGAGCTGACGGTAGCCGGACCGGTAGGTGTAGTGGCAGCCGTCGTGGCCGTCCAGCCCCATGGTCGTCATCACCGACGTGCCCGCGACAGTGGCGAGTCGGCGCTGCACCTCCTGGACGGCGGCGCTGCGGACCGCCCCGCAGTGCTTGCGGATCTGGACGACGTAGACATGTTCGAGGCCGGTGAAGTCGGTCCGCCAGTCGGCGAGGAGGGACCGCACGTTCGCGTTGTGCCGCGCCGCCGTCGGTCTGCCGTTCTGGCCGTTGTCCGCCTCGCCCTGGTACCAGATGACAGCCCGCACCGCACCGGCCAGGCCGCCGTCGACGACCCTGCCGAGCAGCCGGCCGTAGTTCGTGGCCGGGTCGGTGGGCGCGTTGTCGGAGCGCTGGAAGAAGGTCGACGGCTTTCCGCCGTGCGCGCCGTTGAGGATCGCCACCGGAACACCGGTCTGGTCGGCCAGGTCCTGCCCCAGCCGCATCCCGAGCTGACCGATCGCACCGCGCACCGAGGTGTGGGTCCCTTCGGAGCCCTCCCCGGTGGCCCGGTACCAGTTCCGGTCGAGGACGGAACGCGCCGGATCCTCGCTGTCGTACCCGAAGGTGCGCACCCAGGGCGACTGGTCCGTCGAGCTGGCGGTACCGGCATACCCGGCGCCCGCGGCCACCGCGTTGGACTGGCCCTCGATGACGTACACGTCACCGGCGACGATGTCGGTGGCGCGGCGGACGAGCGTTGTGCCCGACGGCCGCTGCGCCCACACCTCGACCGTGTAGGAGGCCCGCTCCGCGGTGATCAGGGCGCTCATCGTGCACCATTCCTCGGCCTGCACCCGCTGCGTGGAGACGAGCGCGCCCGCACGGTAGACGTTCATGTGCAGGGCGGTGACGTCCGGGTCGGTGACATGGCTGCGCACCGCGACCGCCGCCGTGTTCGTGGCCCGGTCCCGGGGGTACAGCTGTGCGTTCGTCGGCCCCGTGACGATGTCCACACCGGCCGGTTTCACATACACCCGCAGATGCGGTGCCGTCCACCTGCCCGCGTTCTCGGCGAAGGTCCAGTCCGGCTGGCCGACGGGGGCGGTACCGACACCTGCGGACACGCGTGTCTGCGGTGTGTGTGCCCAGCCGTTGACCGCGAGTACGGTCTGCCGGTGCGTCAGGTCATGTACCTGGAACGACCCGTAGCCGCCCGCACCCGGAATCTGCCCGGTGGCCGGGCGAGGGGTGTCGACGATGTCCCACTTGGTGGCACTGCCACCGGACGGTGCGGAAGGCGGCAGCCCGGGGCCGTACCGGTTCGGCCACAGCTCCAGGTATCCGGTGCTGTGGTCGGACGGACGCACCGCGGATCCCCGTACGGTCAGATCGGCGACGGTGCGCCGGACCGTCGCGGACATCGGCACGCCCAATGCCTTCGGATCCTGAGTCCAGGTGTTCATGGAAGCGTAGGCCCATGCCGGGGTGGGGCCGTACATGCCGTCCAGGCAGTAGGCGACACGGGAGATCGGGGCCCGGATCGACGCCGAATTGTCCACCGTGTACGGCACACCATGGGCCCAGGCCGCCGCGGTCCGGGGAATCTCAGCGTCGTACAACAGCCGGTAGTCGGCCAGCTCGCCAACCGTCTGCTCGCACCGGGTCGCGTTCGGCGCGGCCGGCTTGACGTACACCTTCAGCGTGGCCGAGGACAGCCTCCGGCCCGACTGGGAGAACGTCCAGTCCGGGTGCCCGGTCTTCTGGTTGCCCGTGCCGATGTCCAGGTACCGGCCGCGGCTGTGGCTCCATCCGTTGAGAGCCAGCACCGTCTCCCGGTCGGCGGTGTTGTGCACCTGCATCGACCCGTACCCCGAACCGTTACCCCTCGACGTGTCGGAGAAGTCGTAGGCGGTGCTGTCGCCGGTGGGAACCGACGGCGAGGCGGTCGCGCGGTAGGTGCCGGGCCAGAACTCGATGTACCCGCCGTCGGCCCGCTCGACGTGCTTCACATTGCTGCCCCACGTCGTCAGGCCGGTCACCCGCCGCGCGGTCGTGGTGCTCGGTACGCCCAGCAGGCGGGGGTTGTTGGTGAAGGCGTCGAACGAGGCGTAGGCCCATTCATGTTCGCCCGCGGCCGTCACGGTATCCAGGCAGTACGCGACCCGGTCCAGATACGACGTGCTCGGCTTGTTGTCCGGTCCGACGGACCTGTTCACCGCGTAGGGAACACCGGCACCGCCCCGCCAGTACGCCGCCCGCGGGACGTTCAGCTCGTACAACGGGAGATATCCCGAGAGTTCGTCGACCGTCTCGCACCCGGTCGGATCGGCCGCGCTCACGGCTGCCGCCTGCACCGGAGGCGGCAGCGACGCTCCGGCGGCGATGAACGCGACCGTGAGCACCGACCGCACGATCGCAAGAAACCGACGCGAGAAACGTATTTCTATGTTCACTTATCCGCTCATTCATCGGTGAACAGGGTCACCCATAAAGAGCGTCACCTTTCCTGTGCATGACGAATAGGCATCTCCTGGGTGCCGATGACCGCGAGCAGGTCGAGCAGGCCGGAACTGTCCGTACCGGCTGCGGGAGTGAACCACAACAGGCGCTGCCGCCCGTCCTCGCTGAACAGAGTGAGGCAGTTGACCTCGATCAGACCGAGCGCCGGGTGGTTGAGGCGCTTGCGGTCGTCCCGTCGGAACGCGACGTCGTGGTCGGCCCACAGCGTGGCGAACTCGGCGGAGGCGCCGAGCAGCGCATGAATCATCGAGGTGGCTTCGGTGTCCTTCGCGGCCCTGCGCGCGGCGGCGGCCCGCAGATCCGCGACGAAGGCACGCGACTGGGCTTCGTGATCGGCTTCGGGGTACAGACGCCGGGCGTCGGGCTCCGTGAACCACCGGTGGACGAAGCTGGCCCGGGCCCCGCGGAAACCCGAGTGGTCCCCGAGCAGGGCCACCGCTACCGGGTTCTGCACGAGAGTGACATGCAGGTCGGTGATGATCTGCGCCGGTGTCGTGGCCAGACGATCGAGGAGATCGAGCATGCCGGGGTGCACATGCGAGGCCGCCCCACCCTGCACGGGCACCGGGCGGTCCGCCAGATGGTAGAGGTAGTCGCGTTCGTCGGCGCTCAGCCGCAGGGCCCTCGCCAGCGCGGCGAGCATCTGCTCGGACGGCTGGGACCCCGCTCCGCGCTCCAACTCGTTGTAGTAGTCCACCGATGCCCCGGCGAGCTGGGCGACCTCGTCGCGGCGCAGCCCGGGCACCCGGCGCCGGGGCCCGGTCGGCAGCCCGACGTCGGCCGGGCGGATGCGTTCACGCCGCGAACGCAGGAAAGCCCCCAGCTCGGTGTGTTTCACAGACCTCATGCCCTCCATTGTGTGCGCGGCCAGGGCCATTGACCCAGGGGATGACATCCCCTGGTTGCGCTGGTCAGTCCCGCGCATCGTGGAGGACATGACTGAGAACCACCCAGCCCGGGCTGATGGACCGGCGGCAGCGCGGGTCGCCGTCGTCACCGGAGGATCACGCGGCATCGGCCGGTCGGTGTCCGGCAGGCTCGCCCAGGACGGCCTGGCCGTCGTGGTGTGCTACGCCCACGACACGGCTGCCGCCGAGGAGACGGTGACCGCGATCACCGCTTCCGGCGGGCGGGCGATCCGTGTACAGGCGGACGTGGCGGACGAGAACGCGGTCGCCGCGGTGTTCGACCGGGCGGAGCAGGAGTTCGGCGGCGTGGACGTCGTCGTGCACTCCGCCGGCCTGCTCGCCCTGTCGCCCATCGCCGAACTCGACCTCGCCGTGCTCGACGCCGTGCACCGCACCAATGTCCGCGGCACCTTCGTCGTCGCCCAGCAGGCGGCCCGGCGCCTGCGTGCGGGCGGCTCCTTCGTGGGGTTTTCCAGCTCCGTGGTCGGCACCCAGTTCCCCGCGTACGGCGCGTACGCGGCGAGCAAGGGCGCCGTCGAGGCGATGACACTGATCCTCGCCCGCGAGATGCGCGGGCGGGACATCACCGTGAACACCGTCGCGCCCGGCCCCACGGCCACGGACCTGTTCCTCGACGGCAAGACGCCCGAGCAGATCGACCGGCTCGCCAAGACCCCGCCGCTGGAGCGGCTGGGCACCCCGGAGGACATCGCCGACGTGGTCGCTTTCCTCACCAGCCCCGAGGGGCACTGGGTCAACGGCCAGATCCTGCGGGCCAACGGAGGCATGGTGTGAGCTGACCACGCCAGCACCGGCCGGCCCCCGAACCCGCGCAAGAAACCCACTCGAAGGAGAAACCCATGCCTTTCGCCCACTTCAAGGTCCCCGCGGGCACCATCACCGCCGAGGACAAGAAGAAGATCGTCGAGCGCACCACCGACCTGTACGCGGAGATCTACGGTGAGCGGGGCCGCCCCACCACCGTCGTGCTCGTCGACGAGGTCGCCGACGGCGGCTGGGGTGTCGCCGGCAACATCCTGACCGCGGCCATGCTCAACGGCGACGACTGACGCCGACCACCCGTGTGGGGCCCGGCCGGCGGGCCGGGCCCCACACGGCGTCACTGCTCCGGCCGACCGGTGTTGCTAGGCGGTGGTTTCCCGCCGGCAGGAAGCGCCGGTGAGCATGCTGCCGGTGGCGGCGGTGATGATCGAGTCCAGCCGGTCCCGGGTACGGGTCAGCTCGCTGATGCGCCGGTCGGCCTGCTCGCGCTCCGCCGCCAACCGCTTGAGCAGGGCGGGAGTGGCCTGGCCGTCGACGACGTACGGCATGAGTTCCACGATGGTCCTGCTGGACAGCCCGGCGGCGTAGAGCTGCTGGATGAGCCGCACCTGGTCGATCGCGCTCTCGGGGTAGTGGCGCTGGCCGCTGGTGCTGCGCTCGGCGACGAGCAGGTCCTGCTCCTCGTAGTAGCGCAGGGCCCGGACACTGACGCCGGTCCGGGCGGCGAGTTCCCCGATGCGCATGTGCTCTCCCTGATGACGTACGCGCCACGCCTTGCCTCTCACGTCAACGTGAGGTTTTAGCGTAACGGACGTGCGCCATCACGGCCGTCGCGTCGGCCTCAGAGCGGCCTGATTCGGATATGCCCGCCACACCTGAAAGAAGCACACGTATGAGCACCTACAGGGCGATCGACCTCAGCGAGCCCGAGCCCACCCCGATCATCTCGGTCAAGCCGGTCATACTGCCCGCACCGGAGCGCGGCGAGGACCTGCACGTACGCGTCTCCGCGCCGGTCACCGGCACCGATCTGCCGATCGTGCTGTTCGCGCACGGCTTCGGCTCCCACCTGGACGGCTATGCGCCGCTGGTGGATCACTGGGCCTCCCACGGCTTCGTGGTCATCCAGGCGACCCACCTCGACTCCAGGAGGCTGCACCTGGCCGCGGACGACCTTCGAAAGCCCCAGTTGTGGCGCTACCGCGTCCAGGACATGAAGCGCATCCTCGACGAACTCGACACGCTGGAGGCCTCGGTGCCCGGCCTGGCCGGGCGGGTGGACCACCGTCGCGTCGTCGCGGCCGGACACTCCTTCGGCGGCCAGACCGCGGGCATCCTCGTGGGTCTGCGCGTCATGGACCCGCAGACCGGTGTCGCGCAGGACATGTCCGACCCCCGGGTCATGGCCAGTGTCCAGCTGGCCACCGCCGGCAGGGGCGGCGACGAACTGACGCCCTTCGCCCACGAGAACGCTCCCTGGCTGCGCGACCAGGACTTCTCGCACATCACCGCACCCGGGCTCGTCGTCGCCGGTGACAAGGACGAGCTTCCGCTCTCCACCCGGGGACCGTCCTGGACGACCGACCCGTACACCCTCAGCGGCGGCGGCAAGAGCCTGTTGACGGTCCATGGCGGCCAGCACTCCCTCGGCGGCATCGCCGGCTACGAGGCGGCGGAAACCACCGACGAGAACCCCGAGCGCGTCGCCCTCGTCCGGCGGGTCACCCTCGCCTACCTGCGGCACATCGCCGGCATCGACCACACCGGCTGGGAGGCGGCACGGGCCGCGCTCACCGGTGACGCCCACCCGCTGGGCCGACTGGAATCGAAGTGACGTCTTCGCCGCGTCCCAGGGCGACAGCGAGTCCCTGACCTCAGTCGATGCGCGGTCGCTCCGGGTCACCGGCCGTTCGGGCCGAGGGCTTGGGCGACGAGCCGGCGGGCGTACGCGGCGTCGAGTCCGTGCGGGCGGAAGAGGATGCGGTACATCAGAGGGGAGACGACGCGGTCGATGACCGTCTCGACGCCGGGTGTCTCCTCCCCGCGCCGGGCCGCGCGGGCGAGGATGACGTCGATCTGTTCGGCGGCGTAGGCGGAGCACTGGCCGGCGTTGCAGCCGTCCGGGTCGCCGAGCAGGGCGTCGCGGATGTAGGCGCGTCCGGCGGGGGAGGCCATCTCGTCGAGGAACTGCTCGGCCCAGGCCGTCAGGTCGCGGTCCAGGCCGCCGTGGTCCCCGGGCGCGGTCTCGGGCCGCAGATGCTCGACCGCCACGTCCGACAGCAGTTCCTGAAGATCGCCCCAGCGGCGGTAGATCGTCGACGGTGTCACGCCGGCGCGTTGGGCGACCATCGGTACGGTCAGCGCGTCCCGGCCCACCTCCGCGGCGAGTTCGCGCACGGCGGCGTGCACCGATGCCTGGACCCGGGCGCTGCGCCCGCCGGGGCGCACCATCTGCCTGCTCATGGCACACCACCTTAAAGCAAAATCATTGCGTCTAAGGCCCGCGGTGCCGGCACCCGTCGCCCGGTCTACCGCTGCGTCGCCGCCATTGTCGTCACCGCACACGCCGCGTGCGCGATCCGGCGGGCGGGCTGGGTCTGTTCGTAGGCGTGCCCGACCCGCAGGAGTGTGCTCTCGCCGAGGGGTCGTCCGAGGAGTTGCATGCCGATCGGCAGGCCCGCCGCATCATGGCCGACCGGTACCGACAGGGACGGTATTCCGGTGATGTTGGCGGGGGACGACAGGCGCACATAGGCGTCGGAGACGCCTTCGACGGTGCCGTCGGCCCAGGTGATCGTCTCCTGCCCGGCCTCGACGGCGGTCGCCGGGACGGTGGGGGCGGCGATCACGTCGACGTCCCGCATCATGCGGGCCCACTCCTGCCGCATGAGGGTGCGGGAGCGCTGGGCGCGCAGGTAGTCGCCGGCGGACATCAGCTCCCCGGCCTCAAGGAGGATGCGGACGTCGGCCTGGTAGAGCTCGGGGACCGTGCGCAGGGTGCCCTGGTGGTAGGCGGTGGCCTCCGGCACCATCAGGCCCCACTGGGTGGCCTGGATGTAGCGCGTCATGGGGATCTCGACCTCGACGAGGCGTGCGCCGATGGCCTGGAGCTGGTCGATGGCGCGCCGGACGGCGGCTTCGATCCCGGTGTCGACGTGGTCGAAGTAGTAGGTGCGCGGCACACCGATGCGCAGCCCCCTCAGGTCCGTGCCCGGCGCCGGCCGGTAGTCCCTGGTGGGTGTGGTCAGGGAGGCGGGGTCGCGCGGGTCGGGTCCGGCCAGGGCGGTCAGGACCAGGGCCGCGTCGTCGACGGTGCGGGTGATCGGGCCGACGTGGTCCAGCGACCAGGACAGGGACGTGACGCCGTGGCGGGGGACGAGGCCGTACGTCGGCTTGAGGCCGACCACACCGTTGAGCGCGCTGGGCACCCTGATGGATCCGCCGGTGTCGGTGCCCAGGGTGAAGGTGGCGGTGCCCGCGGCGACGGCGACTGCGGACCCGCCGCTGGAGCCGCCTGCGATCCGGTCCGGATCCCAGGCGTTGTGGGTCTGCGGGGTGGTCAGCCCGTAGGCGAACTCATGGGTGTGGGTCTTGCCGACGAGGACGGCTCCGGCCGCCGACAGGCGCGCGGTGACGGTGCTGTCGGTCCGCGCCCGGTGGCCGGCCCTGACCCGGGAGCCGGCCGATGTCGCCGTGCCCGCGACGTCGATCAGGTCCTTCAGGGCCATGGGGATGCCGTGCAGCGGACCGCGGTAGCGGCCGGCCGCGATGTCGTGTTCGGCTTCACGCGCGGCCCGGCGGGCGCGCTCGGCGGTGACGGTGGCGTACGCCTGAAGGCGCGGCTCCACCTGCGCGACGCGCTCCAGGACGGAGTCCGCCAGTTCGACGGGTGACAGCCGCCGCGCCCGGATCGCGTCGGCCGCCGCGGCCAGGGACAGTTCATACGGCTGCAACGTGCTTCTCCTCTTCCGCGCGGTAGGCGGGGGCGGGCGGGGTGTCCCCGAAGTCCAGCTCCCGCAGGACCGCGACGACGGAGTGGATGTGACGGGCGGCGGCCGCGACCGCGCAGTGGCGGTCGGCGGGCAGCGGGAGCCCGGCGCGTGCGGCCCAGCGGGCCGCTTCGGGCGGAGTGAGTTCTGCGGCGGACATCGGCGTTCTCTCCCTCGGGATCGGAGCGGCGGAGCAAACCCAAGCGTCAAAAGCTAAGTGTTTGCGTTAGTAGACCGTAGGGCCTACGGTGACTTAAAGCAAACGTGTTGCTTTTAGCTTGACCGTCCGTGACGACCGCGGGAGACACCCCTCATGAGCACTCCATCCGCCACCGCCCCGCCCACCGTCCCGTCCTGGACCGTGGGCGACATCACCGTCCACCGCATCGACGAGGCCCTCCTGCCACCGGCCACCGGACCGTGGCTGCTGCCCGGCGCCACCCCCGCTCTCGTCGCCGGACAGGACTGGCTGCGCCCCCACTTCGCCGACGACGAGGGCCTGCTGCACATCGACAGCCACAGCTTCGCGTTCACCGTCGGCGGGCTGCGCGTCGTCGTCGACACCGGCATCGGCAACGGCAAGGAGCGGGCCAACCCCGCCTGGCACAACCTGAACACCGACTACCTTCAGCGGCTCGGCTCCGCCGGATTCCCCCCGGACTCGGTCGACCTGGTGATCCTCACCCATCTGCACACCGACCACGTCGGCTGGAACACACGGGAGGTGAACGGCGAGTGGGTTCCCACCTTCCCCCGCGCCCGCTACCTCACCTCCCGCACCGAGAGGGAGTTCTGGGCGGGATTCGCCATGGACGAGGCGCGCCGGCAGATGTTCCGCGACTCCGTGATCCCGGTCGAGCGGGCGGGACTGCTCGACCTCGTCGATGTCCCCGCCGAAGGTGTCGACGTCGTCCCGGGGCTGCGCCTGCTCCCCACGCCCGGTCACACCCCCGGCCATGTCGCCGTCGCACTCACCAGCCAGGGGGAGACGGCGCTGATCACCGGCGACTCCATCCACCATCCCGTCCAGTTCGCCCACCCCGCCATCGGCGCCTGCGTCGACATCGACCCGCGGCAGTCCGAGGTCTCACGCCGCACCCTGCTCGGCTCCCTCGCCGACACCGGCACGCTCGTGCTGGGCACCCACTTCGCACCGCCCACCGCCGGCCGCGTCGTCACCCACCAGGGCGCCTATCGACTCTCCCCCGCCCCCTGACCCACCCCCTCCCCGAAACCCCGCCCCCCTCAACCGGCCCCGCGACGGATCCCGCTCGTCCCGGCCCACAGACAGCGCACGCCCACGGGGGCTTTGAGTCCTCCCATCGGGGCACCTTTGAGCGAATGGGTGTCCTTTTCGCGCTGACCTCCGCCGTGTGCTACGGCATCGTCGACTTCGTCGGGGGGATCCTGTCCCGCCGTGTCCACTTCACCACGGTCACTTTTCTCGGTCAGCTCGGCGGGCTGCTGTTCGCCGTAGGGGCCGCCCTTCTCGTCCCGGCCCTCTCCGTCCACCTTGCCGACCTTTGCTGGGGAGCCATCTCCGGTGTCGGCAGCGCCGTCGCCATGCTGTAGCTCAACCGTGGGCTGAGCCGCGGTGCGATGAGCGTGGTGGTGCCCGTCAGCGCCGTCACGTCCGTGGTCCTCTCCGTATTAGGCGGAGTTCTCGTCCTCGGTGATCGGCCCACACCCCTGGCCTGGGCGGGCATCGCCGTCACGGCGCCCGCCCTGTGGCTCGTCTCCGGCGGGCGGACCGCCTCCCCGGGCAGCCCGGACGCGACCAAGGGCCGAGGCACCTGGGACGGCCTGTCGGCGAGCATCGGGGTCGCCGTGCAGTACCTGGCACTCGCCCAGGCCGGGCCCTCGACCGGGCTGTGGCCGGTGGCCGCAGGCCGCCTCGCCGCCGTCGCGGTCCTGCTGCCCACCGCACTGCGGCACCGAGGAGTTCCCGCGACGCACCGTGCCCAAGCGATCCTGACCGGAGCGGGCGCGGCCCTGGCGCTGATGCTGTACCTGCTCGCGACTCGACAGCAGATGCTCGCGGTCGCCGTCGTCCTTGCCTCCCTGTACCCGGCCCTGCCGGTGATCCTGGGACTCTCCGTGCTGCACGAGCGGGTCGACCGGGGCCAGGTCGCCGGCCTGCTGGGCGCGGCGGCGGCCACCGTCCTCCTCGCCCTCGGCTGAGCCGCATGCCGCTGTGCAGGCGCGGGCCGATCCAGGGTGTGGCCGTCAGTGGGTGTCGGGTTCCGGGCCGGCCACGGTGAAGGAGTACGACCGCGTGAACGGTCCATGGCCGTAGGTCACGGTGATCACGTCGTGAGGTCTGGCGCCCAGTGCCGGCAGGCTGAGGGTGGCACTGAACGTCTTCGAGTTCTTCGCGGTCTGTGTGACGGTCAGGGGCTTGGTGCCGCGGTCGCCCACGCGCACATCGACGGTGCCCCGGTCGACGGCGTCGGCGTCCAGGTTCAAGGGCGCGGCCAGGTCGACCCGCACCTTCGCATCGCTGCGCACGACATGTGCGGGGGTACGGTCGTGGGTGCTCACCTCGAGGTGCGACTGGTCGGCCGCCCGCCAGGCCAGCGCCTCGTTCCATGCGGTGTTGAAGGCGACCCAGCCCTCGGTGTGCCCGATGTTGCCCTGCTCCGGATGGAAGGGGTAGTGCCCGTTCTTCGGGCTTCCGTCGAGTACGCCGGGCACATGCTCCAGCAGCCCCGCGCCACCGTAGTACTCGGAGAACCATCCGTGCTCCACGCCCTCGAATCCCACCTGTTCGTCGGGGGCGTCGTACGAAGCGTGCCGCCCTGTGGGGTTGCGGCCGAAGATGTTGTCGACCTGCGCCGTGGCGATCTCGCGGAGTCGGCCGGCCAGCGGATCGTCGCCCAGCAGCCGGGCGGCGGCCAGTGCCGGCGCGGAGAAACCAGCCACGTTCCCGACCTCGTTGGGGTCGTCGGCGCCGCCCCCGGTGAAGGCCGGGATCGTCCAGCGGTCGTCGGAGTACCGGCGGAAGTCCCACAGATTGGCCGAGCGGTCGACCACCAGGTGAGCCCAGTCCCGGACGAACCGCCTGATGCCCTTCGGTGACTCGCCCGGATACATCTCGGCGAACTGCACCAGTCCGGTGATCAGTACGTACTCACTCTGCCGCTGGCCCTTGGTCACCCGCGGATCCGAGAGGTCCAGGTTGTCGATCAGCCAGGCGGCCTGCTCCTGAGCGGCACGCAGATAGCGGCCGGCATCATCACGGCCCTCGCGTTGCGCCACCTCGTACATCATCAGGTTCGGCCACACCGAATGACCCGGAGCCAGCTCCCCCTTTCCCGTCCCCACCTGCTTGTACACCTGGAACAGGTCGCCCGTGTGGGGTGTGAACGCCTGCCAGTGGTACCGATCGCGAGCAGGGCCACCCCAGGAGGAGAAAAGGTGATCGCAGGCCCGCCGGTAGACCGAGGCCGGAATGTACTGGCCGAGTTGCGGGTAGGCGTACACGAACGCGGCCAACTGCTCCTTCAACTGGGGATCGTTGACGTCTCCTTGCAGAAGCAGCTCGACACCCCAGTAGATGAGACGCACGATGTCCGGGGTGCCTTCCGGCAGTGTCACCGGAAGCCCCGTGGAGTCGGCGCCGTCCACATGTATCTGCTCGAACGCACTGGGGTTGGCCAGATACATGTCGACGAGGGTCTGGATCTCCCGCGAGTAGTGAGCCGCGTCGCGCCAGGCCACACCCTTCATGCAGTCGCGCGGGCCGTACTCGTCGCTGACCGGCTCGGCCGTCTTGCGGGTGGAGTCACCGAAGTAGCACCGGCTGCCCGCCATGAACTCAAGGGCACGCCGATAGGACACCCGGTCGATCCAGTACGCGCCGATCCCGAAGGGCACGGAGGTGCCCACACCGGCCACTCCCGTGACGGTGACGACGAAGTCGCCCGCATCGCGCGGGTCGAACGCGGTGAACTCGCCTACGCCGCCCTTGACCTCGCCCCGGTATCTGATGCTGCCGGATGTGTCGGTGACCGTGAACCGCGCGCCGTCCTCGGCCCGCGGTGCGGTGAACCGCTTGGACTCGCCGAGGCCGAAGCCGCTCTGGTTGAGCAGCACCGGCTGCGCGGCCAGGGGATCACCTCCCACCGCTGCGACGGAAGCTCGGTCGGCCACCGCGGAGGCGGTGCCCGGAACGACTCCCAGGACCAGCGCACCTATGACGGCGAACAGTCGGGCCTTCATGGATCACCTCTCTGTCGGACGCGACCGAAGGCCGCGGGAATACGTGCCTTCGCTGAATCGCGCATGCTGTCAGGGCTTGTTGGGTGTGCGGTGGCACCGGGTGCCGGCGGCTCCGCTCGGCCAGGTCACCGAGGGGTCTCGACCAGTACGGCGACGTCCCCCGCCGGGACGGTGACCTCGCCTGCCGAGCGGACGCCGGAGAACAGGTCGACTCCCGTTGCGGCGACCCGCGCCGGCCGCCCGGTGTGGTTCACGGCGAAGAGCCAGGACCTGCCGTCGGGTGCGGTCCGCCGGGTGACCTCGACTCCATGTCCGGCGCCCCCGACCGGCGGGGCACAGCCGGCGTGCGCGGCCCACTGGGGGAGCAGCCGCAGCAGGGAGGAGTGTGCCGGGCGGGTGGCGAGGTAGCGGGTGGTGCCGCGGCGGAGAATCGCCGGGCCTGCCTCCGCGGGGCCGTCGGTGAACCGGCACTCCACCTCCGTGCCCGGGTCGGGCAGGACGCGTTCGGCCCACAGACGGCCGGTCGAGCCGTCGTCCAGGCCGACCGTCCCGCCGGCAGCGAGCGGAAGGTACTCGTCCACCCGCAGGCCGAGCAGATCACGCAGCGCGCCGGGATACGGGCCGGGGTGCACGCGGTCGTGCGGGTCGGCCACACCGCTGAAGGGACCGACGACCAGATGGCCGCCGCGTGCCGCATAGTCCTCCAACGCCCGGGCCGTGGCGGTGGACAGGGCGTAGAGCGAGGGCACCAGCAGGAGGCGGTGTTCGCCGGGGGCGGGCACCAGGTCGCAGGGCAGTCCCACGGTCCACAGCGCACGGTGCCAGTCACGCAGCGCATCGCCGCAGGTCAGGTCGCCGCTGGGCCGGTGGGGCAGGTGCAGGGCCCACATGGCTTCGTAGTCGAGCAGCAGGGCTATGTCGGCGGGCGGGCAGGTGCTGCCGGCGATGTCCGCGAGGCCGGCCACCGTGTTGCCGAGTGCTTTGGCCTCCCGAAAGATCCTGGTGTCCTCCCCGCCGTGGGGGACCATCGCCGAATGCCATTTCTCCGGGCCGTAGGCGGACTGGCGCCACTGGAAGAACAGGGCGCCGTCCGCGCCGCGGGCGAGATGGGTCAGGGTGTTGCGGGCCATTTCCCCGGGAGCCTTGGCGAGGTTGCGGGGCTGCCACTGCACCGCGGAGGTGGAGTGCTCCATGAGCATCCAGGGCTGTCCGCCGGCCAGCGAACGGGTGAGGTCGGCGGCGAAGGCGAGGTCGGCGGCGCGGTCGGGGTCCTCGGACATCAGGTAGTGGTCGCTGGAGACGATGTCGACCTCGCGCGCCCAGCGCCAGTAGTCGCTCCAACGCAGCGCGCCGGCCATGAAGTTGGTGGTGACGGAGCGCCCGGGGGAGTGGGTGCGCACGATGTCACGCTCGGCGCGGAAACAGTCCAGATGTTCGGCGTCGCTGAAGCGGTAGAAATCCATCCACAGGCCGGGCGAGAGGCCGCCGGTGCTGGTGCGTGGAGGTACGACCTGGTCCCAGTCGCTGTACCGCATGCCCCAGACCGCCGTTCCCCAGCGGTCGTTGAGCACGTCCAGGTCGTCGCCGTACCTGGTGCGCAGCCAGTCGCGGAACGCGTCGGCCGAAGCCGCGCACCAGCAATGGGCGTTGGCGTTGGCGTACTCGTTGTTGATGTGCCACATCACCACGGCGGGGTGGTCGCCGTAGCGTTCGGCGAGGCGGCGGGTGACCAGCGCGGCGCGTTCCCGGTAGGCCGGTGACGAGGGGCAGTACGCCTGACGGGAGCCGGGCGCGAGCGTCCGCCCGTCGGCTGTCACCGGCAGCGATTCGGGGTGAGCGTGCGAGAACCACAATGGGGGCGCGGCGGTCGGTGTGGCCAGGTCGACGGCGATGCCCGACTCGTGCAGCAGGGCGATGACCTCGTCGAGTCCTGAGAAGTCGAAGGTGTCCGGCCCGGGTTCGATCCAGGACCAGGCGAAGACGCCAAGAGTCACCAGGTTGACGCCGGCCTCGCGCATCAGACGGACATCGTCCTTCCGGGTCGCCCTGTCCCACTGCTCCGGGTTGTAGTCGGCGCCGTAGGCGGGACGCCGGACTCGGCCCCATGCGGGGTGCGCACGGTCGGATCGCGGCATGGCGGTACTCCTCGGTCCTGAGCTGCGGGGTGTCGAATCGGTGGGGCCGGTGCGGTCAGCCGCGGCGGCCGGGGCCGGGACGGGGTGTGCGGCGGCCGGCGCGGTGGGGCGGCTTGCCCACGAGAACGTGCGGGATCGGAAGTCCGGACGTCAGCGGGAGGAAGGGGGCACGCACGACGTCCCGTCATGCTGCCCCATGCGGCATCGGTGCGGCGGCAAGCGATGCTGCGCACCCAAGGACGCTCAACGTAGGCGGGCCGCGCCGGGGTGTCAATGCGTGGGCTGACGCCGGCGGCGGAGCGTCGCAGCAGCCTCCTGCCGGCCGCAGGCCGAATCCGCCGTGGCTGGCAAGTCGTCCCCGCCGCTGTCCCGTTGAGCCCGCAAGCGGCTTGATGTTGGCTCAAAAAACCTTGACGTCACACTCTTGACGCCGTGTCGCAACCTCCGTACGTTCCCTGGTCATACGTAGAAGCAGAGTTCGGGAGTCTCCGACAGCTGATGCTCATACGTATGAGCACCTTCCTATGCGCCCCGCACCGCCCTCACGAGGAGCCAGGAGTCAGCCATGCCCACGAGAAGAGCCTTCCTAGCGCGCACCGCGGCGGCGGCCGTGGCGATCCCCCTCGGAGCGAGTGCCTGCACGGCCGGTACCGGCGGAACCGGGGCGGGCGGGAAAGGCACACGGGCGCTCGTGTTCGGCAAGACCGACGGCGGGACGACGTTCATCCGCAACTACAACATGTTCGGCCCGGCCGTCCAGAAGTCACCCAACAACGAGTTGATCTATGAGCCGCTGGCGCGGATCGACTACAGCGACGGCGCGAAGGTCAAGCCCTGGCTGGCCAGGAGCCTGGAGTTCGACGAGTCGGGCACCACCCTCACCGTGAGACTGCGCGACGACGTGACGTTCTCGGACGGCAAGCCGATGACCGCCGATGACGTGGCCTTCTCACTGGGCATTCCGCTGAAGGACCCCGAGTTCAACACCGGTGGCACCACCTACGACCGCGTCGTGAAGAAGGACGCCACCACCGTCACCCTGCACTGGAAGCGGCCGGCCTTCAGCGAACTGGGTCAGCTCGCATCGGTGCAGGTGCCGGTCGTGCCCCGGCACATCTGGGAGGGGAAGGACCTCAAGAGCTGGACCAACCCCGACCCGGTGGGCACCGGTCCCTTCACCCTGGAGCGGTTCGCACCCCAGCAGGTCACCCTGGCCGCCCGGAGCGACTACTGGGGCGGCCGGTTCGCCGTGCAGCAGCTCAAGATCGTCCCGACCAGCGGAGACGCCGTACGGGCCCAACTGCTGCGCGGTGACGTGGACTGGGCGCTCGTGGCCTGGAACGGAGCCGAGCAGGAGTACGTCGCGAAGGACCCGACGCGCCACCTGTATCAGAAGTACGCAACCGGTGGCACCTACGCCCTCTTCTTCAACACCGCCAAGGCACCCTTCGACAATGTCCATCTGCGCCGGGCGCTGGCGATGACGGTTCCGCGCAAGGACATCGTCACCACGCTGCAGCGTCCCGGTACGGAGGCCGGTCCCACCGGACTGGTCGACGAGGTCTTCGGCGATGCGATCCTGCCCGAGTACCGCCACAAGGTGCAGCCGGTGGACGCCGCCGGAGCGCAGAAGGAGCTGGCGCTGAGCGGCTTCAAGGTCGAGGGCGGCAAACTGGTCAAGGACGGCAAGTCCTACGCACCGAAGCTCTCGTTCAACCAGGACTACGGCTGGGACCCGTACGCCAACATCATGATCCGCAGCTGGCAGCGACACCTCGGGATCAACGTGAAGTCCGTCGGGGCCCCCGGTGCCAACCTCTTCGAGCAGCAGCAGACCGGCGAGTTCGACCTCACCATCAACTTCACCTTCGGTGCCGGCATCGGCGGCATCTACAGCGCGCTGAGCAGCCGGGCCTACCGCCCGCTGGGTGAGAAGGCCGCCACCAACTTCGGGCGCTGGAAGGACGAGGCCACCGATGCCGCGCTCGGAAAGTTGCTGGGGACGAACGAACCCGCGGTGACGAGGAGCGCGGGGCACGAGCTCCAGAAGATCCTCGCCGAACAGGTGCCGTACAGCCCCATCTACAACAGCTACTGGTTCATAGCCATCAACGCCGGTCACTGGGCCGGCTGGCCCACCCCGGAGCACTTCTCCTACGTGCCGTTCCCCGGCCTCGGCCCCGACACCACGCTCACCCTCCTGAACCTGAAGCAGGCCGCCAAGTGACCGCGGTGACCGCCCCCGCCGCCTCCGCCGCGCCCGCCGCGGGCCGTGCCAGGGCCCCGCGCCGCTGGGGATTCCTGGCCCGTCGCCTCGGCTTCTACCTGGCCGCCGCCTGGTCGGCGATCACCCTGAACTTCTTCCTGCCGCGACTGATGCCGGGCGACCCGTCCGCCGCGATCGTCGACAAGCTCCAGCGTGTCAGCGGCCAGCAACTGTCGCCGAGCGCCCTGGAGTCGATCCAGAAGGTCTTCGGCGAACCGGGCGCCAACCTCGGCCGCCAGTACCTCGACTACCTGGGCCGGCTGGCGCACTTCGATCTCGGCATCTCGATCAGCAACTTCCCCACCCCCGTGAGCGACCTGCTGTGGCAGGGCCTGCCCTGGACGCTGCTGCTCGTCGGCACGACCACGGTGATCGCGTTCGTGCTGGGCACGGGCATCGGAGCGGTGGCCGGCTGGAAGGCGGGCGGCCGCTTCGACACCGTCGTCAGCCCGCTCACCACGTTCGTCTCGGCCATCCCGTACTTCTGGATGGCGCTGCTCGGACTGTGGCTGTTCGCCTTCCTGCTGGGCTGGTTCCCGCTGTCCGGGGGATACGACGCCGACCTGCCGATCGGCTTCTCCCCGTCGTTCCTCCTCAGCGTGCTGCACTACGGGGCGCTGCCCGCGGCGACCATCGTGTTCTCGGCCTTCGGCGGCTGGCTGCTCGGCATGCGCAACATGACGGTGACCACCGTCCGTGAGGACTACGTCCTGCTCGCCCAGGCCAAGGGCCTGTCCGGCCGAAGGGTGCTGCTCCGCTACGCCGCCCGCAACGCAGTCCTGCCGAACTTCACCGGTTTCGCCCTCGCCCTCGGCCACGTCGTCGGCGGTGCCCTGCTCACCGAGGTCGTCTTCAACTACCCGGGCATCGGCTATCTGCTCTACACCTCGCTCCAGCAGCGCGACTACCCGGTCATGCAAGGAGTCTTCTTCCTCATCATGCTCACCGTCCTGCTGGCCAACCTGCTGGCCGACTCGGTGTACGCCCTGCTCGACCCGCGTATCAGAGAAGGAGGGTGACGGGCGTTGGGCACCGTGTTCCTCACCGGCTGGAAGGTCCGCACCGGACTCGCCGTACTGGCCTTCTTCTGTCTGCTGGCCGTGCTCGGCCCCTGGCTGGCACACAGCCTGCTGGGCCTCGACCCGCGCGCCAACGACACCAGCGTCATCGCCCGGCCGCCCAGCGCCGCACACCTGCTGGGCACCAACCAGTTCGGGCAGGACGTCCTCGCCCAGGTCATCGCCGGCGCCCGCGGCTCGATGTATGTCGGGCTGCTCGGCGCGGTGGTCGGCACGGCCATGGCGATCCTGGTCGGGGTACCGGCCGGGTACTACGGCGGCCGGGTGGACGCCGCCCTGAACTTCCTGACGAACCTGTTCCTCGTCCTGCCGGTACTGCCGCTCGTCCTGATCGTGGCCGGCTATCTGCAGGGCACCGGGCTCACCACCATCGCCCTGATCATCGGCTTCTTCGGCTGGTCCGGCGGGGCACGCACGCTGCGCGCCCAGGCGCTCAGCATCGCCAACCGTGACTTCGTACGGGCCATGCGGATGCTCGGCGAACGCGGCCGCCGACTGGTCTTCGCCGAAGTGCTGCCCCATCTGACCGGCCTCATCGCGTCCATGTTCCTGCACGCGATGATCGGCGCGGTGATGGCCGAGGCGGGACTCGCGTTCCTCGGCATCTCCGACTCCTCGGCGATCAGCTGGGGCACGATGATCCAGTCGGCGCAGCAGCAGAGTGCCGTCCTGCGCGGCCTGTGGTGGTGGTTCGTACCGCCCGGCCTGTGCATCGCCCTGATCGGTACGGCGGCGGCCCTGGTCAACTTCGGCGTCGACGAACTCGCCAACCCCAAGCTGCGGGCCGCACGCCCCGTGAGGGTGCGGCGCGCCAAGCGGCTCGCGCGGGCGGGCGGTGGGATGCGATGACCGCCTGTTCCGCACCGCCGTGTTCGCTGACCGCGTCTTGTGTACCGCCGTGTTCGCTGACCGCGTGTTCCCTACCGCCGTGTTCGACGACCGTGCAGCCCGGAGGCGGATTGCGATGACCGTACAGACCGAGCAGCACAGGCCGTCCATGGCCCCCGCCGGGCAGGCCGTCCTGGAGGTCCGTGGCCTGACCGTCGAGTACGCCACCGGCGGCGTCCCCGTGCGCGCCTGCTCCGACGTCTCCTTCACCCTGCACCGGGGCGAGATCCTGGGTGTCGCGGGAGAGTCGGGCTCAGGGAAGTCCACCTTGATCACCGCGCTGACCCGGCTGCAGCGCCCGCCCGCCGTCACCACCGCGGGCCAGGTCCTCTTCCACGGCCGCGACGGCGCCCCACCCGTCGACCTCATGGCGCTCGACGGCAGGCGGTTGCGCCGCTACCGGTGGACGGCGCTGTCCATCGTGCTGCAGTCCGCGATGGACGCGCTCAATCCGGTGATGCGGATCGGCGACCAGTTCGCCGACGTCCTGCGGGCCCGCGACCGCTCGATGACCAAGCGGGACGCCTGGTCACGGGCGGCGGACCTGCTCGCCCTGGTCGGCATCTCCGCCGACCGGGTCCGCGACTATCCGCACCAGCTCTCCGGCGGGATGCGCCAGCGCGCCGCCATCGCCCTGGCCCTGGCCTGCCGCCCCGAACTGGTGGTGATGGACGAGCCGACGACCGCCGTGGACGTCGTGATGCAGCGCCAGATCCTCGCCCATGTGCTGCGGCTGCGCCGGGAGTTGGGCTTCGCGGTCGTCTTCGTCACACACGACCTGTCGCTGCTGCTGGAACTCGCCGACCGCATCGCCATCATGTACGCCGGACGCATCGTCGAAGTGGGCGAGGCGGCAGCCCTCTACAGCACCCCGAAACACCCCTACACCCAGGGACTGCGGGACTCCTTCCCGCCGTTGCGTGCCCCGCTGCGGACCCTGCGCGGCATCCCCGGCACCCCACCCGACCTGCGCCGCCCACCGGCCGGCTGCCCGTTCCACCCACGCTGCGCGCGGCGCACCGAGGGCTGCGACGAGCGGCTGCCGGCACTGCTGCCGGTCGGACCCGAACCAGGGCACGAGGCGGCCTGCCTGCTCAATGAGACCGGCCGTGAGACGAAAGGCGGGACCCGATGAGCAAGTCCCTGCACGAGGAGGCGGCCGCCGCCGCGGGGCAGACGGCGCGGGCGGCAGAGCCGGACGAGGAACCGGCGTACGTCCTGGAAGCACGGAACGTCTCCAAGCACTTCACCGTCCGCGGCCAACTCGGCCGCACCTCCGTCGTCCGGGCCGTCGAGGACGCGACCGTACGCCTGAGACCCGGTCAGATCCTGGCGCTGGTGGGGGAGAGCGGCAGTGGAAAGACGACCCTCGCCCGGCTGCTGGCCCGCTTCCACGAACCGACACGGGGCGAGATCGTGCTGCGCGGTGAGCCCGTGAGCGGCAGCCGGCGGGCCCGGCGCGCCTATCACTCCGAGGTGCAGCTGATCTTCCAGGACCCCTTCGGGTCGCTGAACCCGCTGCACCGCGTCCACTACAACCTCGACCGCGCGCTGCGCCTGCACCAGCCGCGGCTGACCGCCGCCGGGCGCGAGCAGCGGATCACGGAGCTGCTGGAACGGATCGGCCTCACCCCGGCCGCGGACTTCGCGGCGAAGTTCCCGCACGAGCTCTCCGGCGGACAGCGCCAGCGCGTCGTGATCGCCCGCGCGCTCGCCGTGCGGCCCAAGGTCCTGCTCGGGGACGAGCCGATCTCCATGCTGGACGTGTCGATCCGGCTGGAGATGCTCAACCTGCTCCAGCGGCTGCGCACCGAGGACGGCCTGGCGCTGCTGTACATCACGCACGACATCGCCAGCGCACGCTACCTGTGCGACGAGATCGCCGTGATGTACGCCGGGCAGATGGTGGAGTCCGGCCCCAAGGAGGACCTGATCGCCGCTCCGCAGCACCCGTACACCAAACTGCTCATAGAGTCCTCCCCGGACCCCGAGCGCGGAGTGGGCGACCGCGACGCGCTCTTCGCGGGGGCCGACGAGCTGGGCGAGCCACCCAGCCTGATCGACCCGCCGACGGGCTGCCGGTTCCACCCCCGCTGCCCGTTCGCGATGCCGGAATGCCGCAGCGAGGCACCGCCGCGCACGGAGCTGGGCGACGGGCACTGGACGATGTGCTGGCTGCACGTCAAGGGCCGGGCCGGGGAACTGGCCGAGACGACACACGCCGCGGCGGCCACCGCCCGGCGCGACACGCTTCAGGGGGCATCGTGACAGCACGACGGCGTGACAAGGCACCCAGCCAGGCGGACGTGGCCCGCCTCGCCGGCGTGTCCCAGTCGGCGGTGTCCCGCGTGATCAGCGGGAACGCGGCGACCGCCCGGATCCCGGAGGAAACCCGGCAGCGGGTCTTCGAGGCGGTCCGCAAGCTCGGATACGTCGCCAACCCCGCCGCCCGGGCCATGCGCAAACAGCGCAACAACCTGCTGGGCGTGCACACCTTCGAGCGCGTCTTCCCGCACGCACGCGAGGACTTCTACTTCGAGTTCCTGCTCGGGATCGAGGAGCGGGCCGAGGAGACCGGCTTCGACCTGGTGCTGTTCACCTCCACAGGGTCCGGCAACGACGGCGAGCGCAAGATCTACCGCAACGGCACCAACCGGCTCAACCTGGCCGACGGCAGCATCCTGCTCGGTGTCTCCACCGACCGCGGCGAGCTGGCCCGGCTCTGGTACGAGGGCTACCCCTTCGTCCACATCGGCCGCCGTGAGGTGCCCGGCGCCGAGATCCCGCAGATCGTCCCCGACTACCGGGCGGCGAGCGCGCGGATCGTGGAACGGCTCGTGGAACACGGTCACCGGCGGCTCGGCTACGTACGCGACTGGATGGAGATGGAGCCCTACGAGGACCGCCGTGTCGGCTACGCGGAGGCCGTCGAACGGCTCGGGCTGACCGACACCTCCCCGGGCTTCCACGGCGCGCAGGGCATCGAGGCGGCCTGGCTCGACGAGGTGGCGCGCGGCGCGGTGACCGCGATCGTGGTGGAGAGCGTGGGGCTCGCCGAGTCCCTGCGCGAGCAACTGGCCGCCCGGGGGCGGAAGATACCCGACGACGTGTCCGTGGCCGTGCTGGAGGCGGCGCCCGCGGACCTGTCCGGGCAGTGGGACTCCCTGGTGATCCCCCGCATCGAGATCGGCCGCATCGCCGTGGACCGGCTGCAGGCCATGCTCGACGACCCCGAGCAGCGGACCGGGAGCCTGCTGGTGCCATGCCCGGTGATCGCGGGCACCACGGTTGCTGCGGTGTAGCTCCGCTGGTTGTGCCGCGTTGTGCCGTCGTTCGGCTGCGGCGCCGTTGTGGCCTGGCGCGGCCCGCGCGGCGGAGCCGGATATCGATACCGCCGCGACCTTTGGGGCGCGACCTGGCGTTGGTTGTGTGCGGCGCCGTCGTGGCTGGTCGCGCCCGCGCGGCGGAGCCGCAAATCGATACAGCCCCGCGCCCCTTGGGGGCGCGATCCGCGGTCGGTTGTGTGCGGCAGCGTTGTGGCTGGTCGCGCCCGCGCGGCGGAGCCGCAAATCGATACAGCCCCGCGCCCCTTCGGGCGCGAACCACCGCTCAACCACCTGGTACGCCCGTCATCGGCAGAAGGAGCCCCAGGCGCCATGTCAGAAATGCGAACCGAGATGCTTGTCGTCGGCGGTGGACTGGGCGGGGTGGCCGCGGCGCTCACCGCCGCCCGGCTCGGCCGTACGGTCGTGCTCACCGAAGCCACCGACTGGCTCGGCGGGCAGCTCACCGCACAGGCCGTACCGCCCGACGAGCATCCCTGGATCGAGGGTCCGGCCGCCCCGCCCGGCTACGCCGAACTGCGCCGCCGGGTACGCGACTACTACCGCCGCGCCTACCCCCTCAGACCCGGTGCCGCGCGGGACCCGCTCCTCGACCCCGGACTCGGCGTCGTGAGCCGGATGTGCCACGAACCGCGCGTCGCCGTGGCCGTCATCGAGGAAATGCTCGCTCCGTGGCGGTCCTCCGGTGCGATCACCGTCCTCACGGGCTACGAGCCCGTCGCCGCGCACACCGACGGCGACCGCATCGAGGCCGTCACGCTGGCCCACCGGCACGACGGACCCGAGATCACCGTGCATGCCGCCTACGTCGCCGACGCCACCGAACTCGGCGACCTGCTGGAACTCGCCGGAGTCGAGCACGTCATCGGCGCCGAGGGCCGCGACGAGACCGGGGAGCCACACGCGCCCGAGGCCGCCGACCCCCACGACCAGCAGGCCGTGTCCTGGTGCTTCGCCCTGGACCACCGGCCCGGCGAGGACCATGTCATCGACCGGCCCGCCGCCTACGAGCACTGGCGCACCACCGTCGCCCCGTTCTGGCCCGGCCCGCAACTCTCCTTCACCGACGTCGTCCCGATCACCCTCAAGCGCCGCACCTGGGCGCTGATGGGGGCGGACCGGGAAGCCGGCGAGCACTTCGACCTGTGGCGGTTCCGCCGCATCCTGGCCCGCGAGAACTTCACCGCCGGGGCCTTCGCCTCCGACCTCACCGTCGTCAACTGGCCGCAGATCGACTACTGGGAGACGCCGCTGCTCGGTGTCGACGCCGAGCAACGGCACGCGGCGCTCGCGGCCAGCCGCGCGCTGTCCCTGTCCTTCCTGTACTGGCTGCAGACCGAGGCGCCCCGCCCCGACGGCGGCACCGGGTGGCCGGGACTGCGGCTGCGCCCCGATGTCACCGGCACCGCTGACGGCCTCGCGAAGACGCCGTACATCCGCGAAGCGCGCCGTATCAAGGCCGAGTTCACCGTTCTCGAACAACACGTGGGGGTCGCGGCCCGGCCGCCGGGCTCCGGGAGCGAGGTGTTCCACGACAGCGTCGGCCTCGGCAGCTACCGCATCGACCTGCACCCCAGCACCGGTGGCCGCACCTACATCGACATCGAGTCCTACCCGTTCCAGATCCCGTTGGGCGCCCTGATCCCCGTACGCGTCGACAACCTGCTGCCCGCCAACAAGAACATCGGCACCACGCACATCACCAACGGCTGCTACCGGCTGCACCCCGTGGAGTGGTCCATCGGCGAAGCCGCAGGCGCCCTCGCCGCGTTCTGCCTCGACCGGGCCCTGCCACCCCGCAAGGCCCGCTCCGACCAGGCCCAACTGGCCGACTACCAGCGGCTGCTCAGCGACACGCTCGGCATCCGGCTGGCCTGGCCGGAGGAGATCCGCAGCCGGCCGCACCACTACTGAGGCCCGGCCGCGCACGCCACCGGGGCGGCAGTCGGGCCGCACCGCGGACAGCTCCCGCGCCCCTGGTCCCCTGACAGCCGGGGCGCGGGCCCGATCACACATCTGAGAGGACCCGCCATGAGCGGCCATGACCACGAGCCCCGGATCAAGGAACTCCTGGCCCGGATGACCGTCGACGAGAAACTGGGCCAGCTGCAGCAACTGGCCTGGGCCTGGGACACCGGCCCGGGCGGCGCCGACACCGAGGCCGCCGAGGCCGCCGCCCGCAAGGGCCTGCTCGGCTCGGTGCTCAACGTCGTCGGCGCCGCGGCCGGCAACGCCCTGCAGCGCATCGCCGTGGAGGAGTCACGCCTCGGCATCCCGCTGGTCTTCGGCCTGGACGTGATCCACGGCTACCACACCACATTCCCGATCCCGCTCGCCCAGGCCGCGGCCTTCGACCCGGCCGTGGCGGAGCAGGACGCCGAGGTCTCCGCGCGCGAGGCACGGTCCAACGGCACCCACTGGACGTTCGCCCCGATGATGGACGTCACCCGCGAGCCACGCTGGGGCCGGATCGCCGAGAGCACCGGCGAGGACCCGTATCTGACCGCCTCCTACGCGGTGGCCAAGGTGCGCGGCTACCAGGGCGCCGACCTGGCGGCGCCGGACCGGATCGCCGCCTGCGCCAAGCACTTCGTGGCCTACGGCGGCGCGGAGGGCGGCCGCGACTACAACACCGTCGACGTGTCCGAGCAGCGGCTGCGCAACCTCTACCTGCCCCCGTTCCGTGCCGCCGTCGACGCCGGCGCCGCCACCGTCATGGCCGCCTTCAACACCATCAGCGGTGTACCGGCACACGCCAACCCGCACACCCTGACCGGCGTGCTCAAGCAGGAGTGGGGCTTCGACGGCGTCGTGGTCAGCGACTGGACGGGTGTGCAGGAGCTGATCGCGCACGGCAACGCGGCGAACGAGGCCGAGGCCGCCCGACGGGCCCTGACCGCCGGAGTGGACATGGAGATGGTGTCCACCACCTTCGTCGACCACGGCCGGGCCCTGCTGGCCTCCGGGACGCTGAGCGAGGAACGGCTGGACGACGCCGTGGCCCGGGTGCTGCGCCTGAAGCTGCGGCTGGGCCTGTTCGAGCGCCCGTACGCCGAGGAGTCCGCGGCCCTGACCGCCCCGACCGCCGAGACACGGGCCGCGGCGCGTGCGGCCGCGGCGCGCTGCATGGTGCTGCTGAAGAACGACGACGACGTGCTGCCCCTGAACGCGTCGGCGCTGCGCTCGCTCGCCGTCGTCGGCCCCTTCGCCGACTCCGGTGACCTGCTCGGCACCTGGGTCCTGCCCGGCGCCCCCGCGGCGGTCCCCGTCCTTTCCGCGCTGCGCGAGGCACTGCCCCACACCCGCGTCACACACGCCGCCGGGGTGTCCCCGCAAGGGCCCGACACCTCCGGCATCGCGGAGGCCGTGGCCGCCGCGGAGGCCGCCGACGCCGTCGTGCTCGTGGTGGGCGAACCGCCCGCGATCAGCGGAGAGGCGGCCGTGCGCAGCGAACTCGGCCTGCCCGGCGCCCAGGAGCAGCTGATCGGCGCCGTCGCCGCGACCGGCAAGCCCTGTGTGGTGGTGCTCGTCGGAGGACGCCCCCTCACCGTCGGCGGCTGGGCGGACGAGGTGCCGGCGATCCTGGTGGCCTGGCACCCGGGCATCGAGGCCGGCCCCGCCGTCGCGGACGTACTGACCGGGGCCGTCGTCCCGGGCGGCAAACTGCCCGTGACCTTCCCACGGGCCGTCGGCCAGATCCCGCTGTACTACAACCACGAGCGGACCGGCCGCCCCTACGACCCGGCCGCCGCGGACGCGAAGTACGTCTCGAAGTATCTCGACCTCGCCGACGGCCCGGAGTTCGCCTTCGGCCACGGCCTGAGCTACACCACTTTCATGCTCGGCGCGCCCCGGCTGAACCGTGAGCGGATCGGGGCCGGGGAACTGCGGGCCGGCGCGACAGTGGAGGTGACCGTCCCGGTCCGCAACACCGGCGGCCGTGCCGGCGACGAAGTGGTCCAGCTCTACGTCCAGGATCCGGCCGCGAGCATCACCCAGCCGGTCCGCCGGCTGCGCGGGTTCCGCCGGATCCGGCTGGCGGCGGGGGAGGAGAAGGAGGTCCGCTTCACCCTGGGGGCCGACGACCTCGGCTACTGGACCAACGACCCGGCCGGGGCGTTCACCGTGGAACCGGGCGAGATACACCTCCACACCGGCACCGGCTCCCGGGCGCACACCCGGAACACCCTCCTGATCACCTGACCACCGGCAAAGCGGCACGACAGCCGCCGCCGCGCCGCCCTCCACCCCCGCCCGCGGCGGCAACCCCGCCCGGCCGAAGGGAGTGATGCGCCGAGGAGAAGTCCGCAGTCGCTCTTCGCTACATGTCGCCTGACGCCACCTCCGCTGCGCCGGACGTGGTTGTCGAGGCATGCCTCATCCACGAGTCGTCAACCGCGCGTCGGTGCGTCGTCATGGGCGCGCGGAGGGGAGAAGCATGAGGGCAAGACTATGCGCGGCCATGGTGGCCCAGGCAATGCTGGGTCTGCTGCTGGCGGGCGCCGCGACGGGAACCGCGCACGCCGCCACCACCACCTACTACGTGTCGCCGAACGGCAGCGACGGCAACAGCGGTCTGTCGCCGGACCAGGCGTGGAAGTCGATCGGGAAGGTCAACGGTTTCACCTTCCCGCAGGGCAGTGTCGTCTCGTTCCAGGGCGGGCAGACGTTCTCCGGCTGCTTGGTCTTCGACGGTGACAACGTGCCCGCCTCGTCGGCGTCGACACCGTTCAAGGTGACCTCGTACGGCACCGGGCAGGCCACTATCACCTCCGACTGCACCGGGGACTATTCGGCGGCGGTCACCGCCGACGGTGTGAGCGGCTTCCAACTGGTCGGTGTGAAACTGGTCAACGGCGCGACGACCGCGGCCGGTGTGCTGCTGCAGAACCAGAGGTCGTCGACGGCGACCAAGGGGCTGAAGGTGACCGGTTCGGACATCTCCGGGTTCGCGACGCCGAGCGGCAGCAGCAGCACCTTCGGCGGGCAGATCATGGTGCTCGGGTACGCGGTGAACGGCAACACCGGGCCGCTGGACGACGTGCAGATCCTCGGCAACGCACTGCACGGCGCCGGCGTGACCTCCCAGGCCGGTCCCGGTGTCTACGGCTGGGGCTCCGGGGTCAACATCACCAACGTGCGCGTCGAGGGCAACACCGTGTACCACCTCGGCATGGCCGCCAAGAGCACCGGCGCCGCCGTCACCGCGAACGGCTGGGACGGCGCGGTCATCCAGCACAACGTGGTGCACGACATCGGCGCGAACGTGACCTCGTGCGGCGGCGCCAGCGGCATCATGTCATACACCTCCAACAACGTGGCGATCCGTCACAACGAGGTCTACAACGTGCAGCCCGTCCCGGACTACACGGCCGGCTGCGACTGGGACGGCATCGATCTCGACGGCGGCACCACGAACTCGGTCGTGGAGTACAACTACACCCACCACAACGCGGGCAGCGGCCTGCTGGCGTACACCTCGACCGCCGGGTCGCGGGTGTGGGGGCCGAACACCTTCCGCTACAACGTGTCCGAGAACGACGACTGGGCGAACGCGCAGGGCGGCCTGTTCAACGTGGTGCCCAACGCCCCGAAGAACGCGCTGTCGATCTACGGCAACACCTTCTTCACCAACAAGGACCAGAGCACCAACAAGAAGGCCGGCACCAGCGCCTGCTTCCTGTTCGGCTACGCGGCGGGCACATGGGCCGGCGGCTCGCAGATCAAGGACAACATCTGCCACATGGCCAACAAGGGCAGCTTCGGCAAGACCGGACAGCTCTACTACAACCCCTACAACCAGACCGGGATGACACTGTCCCACAACCTGTACTACGGGACGAACACCGCCGGATGGCGCTGGGGCGGCACGACCTACGGCGACTTCGCCGCGTGGGCGGCGGCGGGGCTGGAGTCGGGCGCGGTGTGGGGCGACCCGCTGTTCACCTCGCCCGGCGCCGGCGGCACCTGCACATGGTCGCCCGCCTCGGGCGCCGGGCCGCAGCCGTGCCCGCAGGCGTACACCCTCAAGTCCGGTTCCCCGGCGCTGGGTGCGGGTGTGGCGGTGTCCGGCAACGGCGGCGTGGACTACTACGGGACCACCATTCCGGGCACGCCGAACATCGGGGCCGACGCCGGATAACCGCGGTAGTCGTTCCCCGCGGTCCCCGAGTTCCCGTGTGCTGGGGTGAGTTGAGTCACGCCCCTGCCGGTGAGTGGGGAGGCGGGTGCTCATCCGTATCCCCTGACGACCACCGGGCGCCGGGTGCGAGGATGGGCACACTATGACTGTCCGAGGGTGGTGCCGCGCGGTGCGGGCCGGCGTGTTCGCCGCCGCCTGCGTGCTGCTCGCCGCCCTCGGACACGTCACCATGTCGGGGACCGCCGTCCCCTGGTGGGCCATGGCGGCGGGGGCGACCGGGACCGGCGCGGCCGGCTGGTCGCTGGCCGGCCGGGAGCGCGGACGCACGGTGATCGTCGCGGTCGTGACCGCCGCACAGGCGGTCCTGCACGAGACCTTCTCCCTGGCGCAGAACCTCGTGTCCGCATCCGTGCCGGCTCCCGCCGCCGTGCCCCGGGCCGACGGCTCCACGCGCATGAGCGCCACGGACCCGGGCTCCATGGGGTCCATGGACATGGGCTCCATGGCCGGCACGGACCTGGGGTCCGCGCACATGGGGCACATGGGGCACATGGGGCACGGCATGGCCGGCATGACGCACGGGCCCGACATGGCCGGCATGAGCGGTGCCGCCTCGGTCGGCATGTTCGCCGCGCACCTCCTGGCCGCGGCCCTGTGCGGGCTGTGGCTGGCCTACGGCGAGCGGGCCGTCTTCCGTGTCCTGCGGGCGGCGGCGGCCTGGCTGGCGGCGCCCCTGCGGCTGCTGCTTGCTCTGCCCACGCCGTTCATCCGCCCGTCCGTGCACCGCTGCCGCGATGCCGCCTGTCCGGCTCCGGTGCGTCTGCTGCTGTGCTGTTCCCTCACCTTCCGGGGGCCGCCCGCGGGTGCCGCTGTCAGCTGAGACAGCCGGATCCACCGGGGCCCGCTCCGCCTCCCTTCCTGCGGCGCTCGCGCGCAGGTCTTCCAGCAGGCTCCTCGCGGTGGCGCGGCCACGCGCCACCGCGAGCAGAACGTTCCTGACGGCCCCGGGCATCGCCGTACCTCTCGCGTACGGCCGCACCCCATGTGCCGGTGAGCCACGCCCCTGTGCGGGCCGGGCCCCGGAAGACCCGAGGAGGACATCACTGATGATCTCTGTCCTGCCCGCTTGCCGGGTGGATCGTGCCGCCGCGGACGCGTCGGCGACCGCCTGGGCGCTGGCCGCCCGTGGCGGGGACCCCGACGCGGCCGACCACTTCGTCCGTGCCCTGCACGGCGACGTGCTGCGCTACGTCGCCCGCCTCAGCGGCGACCCCCAGACCGCCCACGACCTCGCCCAGGACACCTTCGCGCGGGCGTTCGGCAGCCTGCACCGCTACGAAGGCCGCGCCTCGGCCCGTACCTGGCTGCTGTCGATCGCCCGTCGCACGGTCGCCGACAGCCTGCGCCGCGCCGCGGTCCGCCCCCGGATCGCGGACACCACCGACTGGCAGACGGCGGTGGAACGCACCCAACCGTGCGGACTGCCGGGCTTCGACGACGGCGTGGCCCTGCTCGACCTCCTGGAGACGCTGCCCGGGCAACGCCGTGAGGCGTTCGTGCTGACCCAGGTGGTCGGGCTGTCGTACGAGGAGGCGGCAGGCCACCTCGGCTGTCCCGTCGGCACGGTCCGCTCCCGGGTCTCCCGCGCCCGGGCCACCCTCGGACGGCTGCTCCAGGAAGCCGACGCGCCGGGCGGCCACGCGGCCTGACCCGGGCGCCTTCCCGCGCCGGGACCACCGGTGCCGAAGCTCCCGGTGGCGCGGCCCCCTGGAAGGGGCCGCGCCACCGGGACCCGACGGCACGCCTCGTGGCCGGTCCGTGCCCGGTGAGCGGCGAAGGGATCGGACGACGTGCCGGATCGCCGTGGGAACTGCCTGGCCAGTTCGTCCGACTCCTACTGCGACACCGACTCGGCGGCCGGCCACGGCGGTAGCGGCCAGGAGGGGCCTGCATACGGCTGCTGTTCCTGGAGGAGGAGTTCACCCCCATCGCCGAGGGCCTGCCCACCGAGCCGCCCGAGACCGTCGTCCTCGTGAGCGCGATCGACACGTGGCGTGCCGAACACTCCGATGAGGAAACGGAGTTCGAGCCCACCCCCGACACGCCGGTCGCCCAGCTCTACACCAGCGGCACCACCGGCCTTCCCAAGGGGGTCGTGCTCGCCCACCGCAGCTTCTTCGCGATCCGCGACGCCCTCGCGAGCGAAGGACTGGACTGGATCGACCGGCGGGCCGGTGACATCGCGCTGATCGGCATCCCCGCATTCCATGTCGGTGGCCTGTGGTGGGCCACCCAGAACTTCAACGCCGGCACCACCGTCGTGGCGATGCGCGCGTTCGCCGCCCGGCAGGCCGTGGATCTGATCCGCGGTCTCGGCATCACCACCGTCTGCGTGGTCCCCGCCATGCTCCGCATGATGCTGACCGAACCGGGCGTCAGCGCCCGGGACTTCGCCACCCTGCGCAAGACGGTCTACGGCGGCTCCCCGATCTCGCAGGCGCTGCTGGGGGCGAGCCTCGCCGTCCTGGACTGCGAGTTCGCCCAGATCTACGGGCTGACCGAGACCGGCAACACCGTGCCGGGAACTTACGGCCACTTCACCTCGACTACTGCAACAGACACCTTCACGTCACGCGTACATCCCTCACGCAAGGAGCCCGCATGCCGATCAACCGGCCGGTCGCCGCCGCCCTGGCCGCAGCAGTCTGCCTCCTGACGGCGGCATGCGGCTCATCGTCGGACGACAAGGCGAGCGACACGGCGACCGCGGCTGCGAAGACCGGCTACCCGGTGACTCTCGACAACTGCGGCCAGAAGGAGACCTTCACGAAGGCCCCCAGCCGTGTCGTCGTCATGAACGGCGCCTCCGTGGCCGAGGTCTCCACGCTGCTTGCCCTCGGCCTCGGGGACAAGATCGTCGCCAACCAGCAGAGTTACGGCATGTCCGAGGTGCCGGGCCGGGCCGAGGCCATCAAGAAGCTGCCCACCGGGAACGTCAAAGTCAACGAGGCCTACGATATCCCCCGCGAGGCCATGCTCGGCCTGCGCCCCGACCTCGTCCTGTCCGTCACCACGTACGGCTTCGACCAGAAGAACGGCTTCGCCACCCGCGAGCAGCTGAAGCAGGTAGGAGCGGGCAGCTACGTCTCCCCGCAGGGCTGCGACGACGACCCCTCCAAGATGACCGTCGCCGACAGCTACCAGCTGCTGCGCGACATGGGAAAGATCTTCAACGTCAGCGACAGGGCCGAGAAGCTGATCGCCGAGTCCGAGAAGAACATCGCGGCGGTCTCCGAAAAGGTCAAGGGAGAAAAGACCCCGAACGTCATGGTGCTCTTCTCCAACATGTCCATGGGCAGCAACGACTTCAGCTCGGTCGTCGCCAACGGCATCATCAACGACATCCTCGCCAAGGCCGGAGGCGCCAACGCCTTCGAGACCGCTGCCAGGACCACCTTCGCCGACCTGAGCAAGGAGAAGGCGGCCGCCACCGACGTCGACGCCCTCGTCGTCATCAGCTACAACGACCCCGACCCGGCGGCATACGCCAAGAAGCTGCTCAAGGAGTTCCCCCAGTGGCCGGCCGCCGAGAACAACACCTACGTGACGCTGTCCGACTCGATGTACCTGGGTCCCAGCAACGACCTGGCCGTGGAGAAGGTCGCGAAGATGCTGCACCCGGACGCCTTCTGAGCCGGCTCCAGGCCCCGCTGGCGTTCACGCTCCTGCCCGTCGCGTTGCTTGCCACCACGATCGTGGCGATCAGCATCGGTGCGGTCAACGTGCCCGTCGGTGACGTGTGGAGCATCGTCCTCCACCACGTCACCGGCGCCGGGGCGGCACCCACCGACCCCGCGCTCGATCAGATCGTCTGGAACTTCCGCACACCGCGGGTCATTCTGGCGGCCCTGGTCGGCGCGGGCCTGGGCGTGTCCGGTGCGGTGCTGCAGACCGTGGTGTCCAACCCGCTGGCCGACCCCATCGTGCTGGGCTTCTCCTACGGCGCCACGCTCGGCGCGGTCCTCGTCATCACGCTCGGCGGCCAAGTGGCACTCGCCGGGCTCGGGGTGTCGGCGGCGGCCTTCGTCGGAGCCGTGGCCGCAGGCGCGCTGGTGTTCACGCTCGGGCAGCGCCGCGGACGGCTGGCGCCGACCCGGCTGGTGCTCGCGGGCGTCGCCGTCGGCTATGTCTTCCTCGCGGCGACCAGCTACGTCCAGCTCCAGGCGACCCCCACCGAACTGCGGACGGTCATGTTCTGGATGCTGGGCAGCGTCGCGGGCGCCCAGTGGGACCAACTGCCCACGGTCACCGTCGTGGTACTCGTCACCACCACACTGCTGTCCTTGTTCGGCCGCCGCCTCAACGTGCTGCTCGCCGGGGACGAATCGGCGACCGCGCTCGGCGTCGACGTCAACCGGTTGCGTGCCGTCCTGCTGGTCCTCAGCACGCTGCTGACCGGTACGGTCATCGCCGTCGCCGGCAGCATCGGCTTCGTCGGCCTGATGATCCCGCACCTGGTGCGGCTGACCATCGGCGCCGACCACCGTCGGCTGTTGCCGCTGACGGCGCTGCTGGGCGCCGTCTACCTGGTTCTTGTGGACCTGCTCTCCCGCACCCTCAACCGCCCCAACGAACTGCCGCTGGGCATTCTCACCGCCCTGCTCGGCGCCCCCTTCTTCCTGTGGCTGCTGCGCCGCAACAAGGGCCTGGACTGAAGCATGAAACTCCTCGTCGACCGGCTCCGGATCACCCTGGACCGCAACCCTGTTCTCCGTGACGTGAGCCTTGAGGTCCGTGCAGGCGACATCGTCGGCCTCGTCGGCCCCAACGGCAGCGGCAAATCGACCCTGCTGCGCGCCGTCTACCGTTCACTGCGCCCGGCGGACGGGGCCGTCAGGGTGGGCGAGGACGACGTGTGGGAACTGTCCCCGCGCGTCGCGGCCCGCCGTACCGCGGCCGTCCTCCAGGACGCCGGCGGCGCCACCACCGGCCTGACCGTCACCGAGATCGTGGCCCTCGGCCGCGCTCCTCACCACGGCCTGCTCGGCCGTGACGGGCCCGGGGATCACAAGGCCGTGTCCGACGCCATCGACCGCTGCGGGGTCAGGCCCTTCGCCGGCCGCGCCTACGCCTCCCTGTCCGGTGGCGAACGTCAACGCGTCCTGCTGGCACGCGCACTGGCCCAGAACCCCCGGCTCCTCGTCCTGGACGAGCTGACCAACCACCTGGACATCCGGGCCCGGTTCGAACTCCTGGACCTGATCCGCGCCACCGGTGTCACCACCCTCGTCGTCCTGCACGACCTCGACCTCGCCGCCCGCCTCGGCGACCGGCTGGTCGTCCTGCGCGACGGAGCCGTGGCCGCGGCGGGGCCGGTCCTGGACGTGCTCACACCTGACCTCCTCGCCGACGTCTTCGGCGTCCGCGCCACCGCCGAACGGCACGCCGACGGTGTCATCCGCATCACCTACGCGGCCCGTCCCCTCGCACGGACCCGGACCCCGGCGACCGGGTTCTCCGCGTGACGCGCAGTGCGCAGGCATCGACCGGCCCAGGCGTGCGGCGGCGCGGGGGCTTTCGACCGCGTCGATGAAACGCACCGCCGTGCCGTCGAGGATGCCGAGGTGGACCGTCTCGGACGTCTCGGCGTTCAGCCGCTCAAGGAAGGGGCGCAGGGCCTGACGCACGTCGAAAGGTCAGTCGCGTGGAGACCCGTAACGGCTCCCGGCTGCTGGTCGAATCGGTCCGCTCCGGGCAGTGGGTTGCCTTGTGCGCGCACCCTCCGCCGGCGCCCGTGCCGGAGCCACACCGTGAACACCGCTTCCAGGCCGGCTCGCGTGCGGGCGCCACGCGGCCGGCGGCCCGCGCGTCACGCGCACGCGCGGCCGTCGTCGGTCGTGTCCGTCAGCGCGTGGTGTGCCGCGGTCGCCGGCCGGGCCACAGCACCGCCGTGCCGACGGTGAGGAGGACGGCGGCGATCCCGCCGAGCACGAGGGCCTGCTCGCTTGGCCCGCCGGTGCCGGTGTGCGCCAGCTGCGGGGCGGCGCTGCCCGCGGCCGCGGCGGCGCCCTGGAGGATCAGACCGGCCACGGCGTCGGGGCGGGCGATGAGGGACACATGGCAGGAGTCGATCTCCTGCGTGTGGGAGTGGGCCCGTTCGGCCTCGAAGCGCTCCTGCCGGGGGCTGATGGTCATGTCCTGCCGTCCGATCAGCGCCCAGGACGGGATCTGCTTCCATGCGGCGACCTTGGCCGTCTCGGAGAACGCGGTCGTGGCGGCCGGGCGCTGGGTGACGCCCAGCAGGTTCGCCTGGCTCTCCGGGAGGCAGTTGGCGAAGACCGGGTGCACCTTGTCCCGCTTGAGGTACAGGTCGGTGCCGCCGGCACCCGCGGTCCGGTACGGCACGGAGTCCGTGGCGGTGCCCAGGGCGCTCGGGAAACGAGCGGACAGCGACATACCGCTCTCACCGACGTCGGGCATCAGCGCGTTGATGTACACCAGGGACTTGACCTGGGGGTTTCCCACCGCGGCCGTACTGATGACGGCACCGCCGTAGGAGTGACCCGCCAGCACGATCGGTCCCTTGATCGTCTTCAGGACGGAGGCGATGTACGCGGAGTCGCTGTACAGGCCGCGCAGCGGGTTGGCCGGGGCCATCACGGGGTAACCATGGCGCTTCAGCCGCTCGATCACGCCGTTCCAGCTGGAGCCGTCCGCGAAGGCGCCGTGCACCAGGACGATCGTGGGCTTGGCGGCGCTTACGGCGCCGTCCGCCACCGCGGGAGCCGTGGCCGCCGTGCACAGGGCCGCGACCGCGCACCCTGCCGTCGCCACGCGCAACGCCCTGCTTCGCGGCAGTGAGCCGCGTATCGCGGGTACCGTCATATCGACCTCGCTCTCGATGGGGGCCTACGGCACCTCAGCGTTCACCCCGTCGACCGAACGGGCCCGGCGATGACATCCAACCGGGTGATGTTCGCGCGGCATCGGAGTGATGTCCCGCATGTCGCCCGGCCATCGCCCGGCAGCTGGGCCGGCCGCGGCGGCGGACGTCTTCGCGCCCCAGCCGTACGTCCGCCCGCCGTGGCCGGCGGCGGCCCCCTCGCGTGTCGCTCACCGGCCGGGGACCGTTGAGAGAGGCTTCCGGTGCCGCCGTGGCTGCTTCGAAGAGGACCGCGAGCCGCCACAGCCGTGCGCGGGGCGGGACAGGGCGAGGACGGCCAGGTCGTCCTGCCGCTCGCCGTCGGTCCACCGCGACACGTCCCGCACCAGGCTGTCGACGATGTCCCGTGGATGGGCCCGTGTGTGCCGGGAGAGGTCGGGCTCGGGGTCGTAGAAGGTTCCCTGACCGTTGCGGGCCTCCAGGACGCCGTCGGTGACCATGAGCACGACGGCGTCGGCGGCCAGCGGAAAGGTGTCCGGAGTACCGTTCGGGACGGCGTCGGCCAGTCCGGTGCCGAGCGGCGGATCGGGTGCGGTCGGCTCCAGCCGCGTCACCGTGCCCGCTCGCAGGAGGAACGGGGCGGGGTGGCCCTTGGACAGCAGGGAGATGCTGCCGCCGCCGGCCGGGATCTCGGCGAGCAGGACGGTGGTGAGGCACCCGGAGTCCTCGTCCGCCGCGTGGCAGTCCCGCTCCAGGGCGTGTTCGAGGCGCTGCGCGAGGACAACCAGGTCGGGAGCGCACTCCGCGGCCTCGCGGAACGCGCCCAGGACGGCGGAGACCGCGGGCACGGCGCGCATGCCCTTGCCGACGACGTCTCCCACGATGGCGCGCACACCGAAGGGTGACTCCTGCACCGCGTAGAGGTCTCCGCCGATCCTGGCCTCCGCCTGAGCGGGCTCGTACCGGGCGGCCACACGGAAGGAGCCCACCCACGCCGGAGGCACCGGCAGCACGGCGCGCTGCGCGGCCTCCGCGATGTCGCGTGCCTCGGTCAGCCGGCCCGTCTGCACGGACATGAGGTGGCTGACCCACAGACCCAGCAGGCCGATCAGCAGCACCACGGCGAGGTCCACCGAAGTGGCCGCTGCCGGGCGGCCGATCAGCACATCGACGACGATCGACGCCAGGCAGGCCGCGACGGCCGTGACGGCGGCACCACGGTGTGTGCGCAGCACGGTGCATCCCACGAGGGGAGCCGCCGCCAGCAACGGCAGGCCGACGTACGGCTGGGGCGCGAAGAGGTCGGCCGCCGCGCCGCCGAGAATCAGCAGCGCCGGGAACGCACGGGCGATGCTCACCGCGGTGGCGTGCCTGCCCTGGGCGCTGGACAACGGCATAAAACGTCACTTCCTCGGGCGAAGGGGTCTTTGCGTAAAGGTATCCGTGTCGGTGGAGGTGTGCGCGGGACACCGTCACACGGATGTCGCCTCGGCGCTCTGCCGTCGACCGGCGAGACACCCCGTGAGACGCCTGACAGCGTCACGATAGATTCCGGGTATGAGCGAGATGAGGCGTGGCGGGTCCGAACCCGCCGGTGGGGCCGGTGACTTGGGCGGAGAGCCGGCCGAGGGGGCGGTGGAAGGGCGGGCCGCGCGTTTTCGCGCGGAGGCCGCGGCGCGGGGATTGCCGGCGGACGCGGTGGCGGAGTTCATACGTGTCGCACGCCCGGCGGTCTATCTGGCGGAGGACGGCGAGGGGCCGGTGGCCGCGAGGACCGGCGGTTACCCGCTACTGCCCGCCGGCGCCGCCTTCCCCGACGCCTGCTTCGTCGCCGCCGTCGACTGTGCGGCGCTGCCGTCCGGGGCGACCGATCTGCCGCTGCCCACCGAGGGGCACCTGCTGTTCTTCGCCGACCCCGATCCCGGATCAGGTGCCGTCCTGGCCGACGCCGTGCGGTACGTTCCCGCCGGTACACCGCTGGTCGAGCGCGCCATGGGCGCGGACATACCGGACTGGTACGAGCCGTACGGGCGGACGGTGCTCGACTTCACCTTCCACCAGTGGTGCTGGCCAATGTGGATCGAGGACGAAGACGACGACGACGACGCCGACGAGGACCACCGGGGCCTGCCGCACGCGGCCGAGCTGGGCGCCGCCTGGTCACATGTGGTCGGTTGGCGCCCCCGCTGGCGGCTCCAGCTCGGCGGTCATCCGAACTTCCACAACTGGGACCCGGTCGAGGCCGCCCGCGACGATCATCCGCTCGACGGGGACCTGGACGAGTGGACGCTGCTGGCCTCGTGGCGTGCCGACGAGGACGCGGAGGAACACCTGGACGGCGGCCTCTTCCACTGGGTGATCCGCCGCGCCGACCTGACCGCACACCGCTTCGACCGGGTCTACGTCTACGTCGACATGGTGTGAGCGGCGGTCACTTGCCGCCCGGGGCAGCCCTGGGCGGCCCTACAGGGAGAACTTGAGCCCGAGCTGGGCGGCGATCGAGAAGTAGTCCTCCAGATGCCAGGTCCGCACGATCCGGCCGCCCGCCAGGCGATGGAAGTCCGACGCGCGGAACTCGACGGTGCGCCCGGTGCCGGGGACACCCAGAAGCTCGCCGGTGTGGATGCCACGGCTGACCGCGCGCACCGCCACCAGGTCCCCGGACACCACGACATCCTCGATCGTGACGGTCAGGTCGGTGAACACGCCGCGCAGGTGAGCGATGCTCGCCTTCCACCCGGCGGATCCAGGAGTCCGCAGTCCCGGGACGGCCTCCCAGTCGGCGGCCAGCGCCTCGTCCACCAGCGATGTGTCACCGGTGCTGAGCGCATCGTACAAACGCCGGACCGTGGTCTCGGCCCGGCTCGTGCTGTGCAGAGGCATCGTGGATCTCCTCCAGGACTGGGGTAGGCCCGGTGCCGCGGACCGCGGCGGGCGCATGACCTCACGCTACGAACGGGCACTTCCGGCAGTCCAGGACCTGTTCCGCACCACGTGATACGGATGGGGCATCAGTGCTGCTCATGGGGTCTTTCCCGGGCATCGGCGGCGTCCGGCAGTATGCTGTCGAGGCATGTCGGACCTGAATCCGCCGCCGGCGGACCTCGATCTTCGGCTGGTGCGGTATTTCATCGCGGTCGCCGGACACCGGCATTTCGGTCGCGCCGCCGCCGAACTGCGCATCGCGCAGCCCGCGCTGAGCCGGCAGATCCGCAGGCTCGAAGCCCAGCTCGGCGCCCGGCTACTGGACCGCGGGCGGCAGGGGACCCGGCTCACCGAGGCCGGGGAGGTCTTTCTGCCGCGTGCCAGGGCGCTGCTGCGCTCGGCCGCCCAGGCCGCCGCCGCCACCCGGGCCGCCGCCCGGCCCACCCGGATCACCATCGGGTACACCGCGGGCCTGATCATCACCCCGGCCGTGCGCGATCTGCGCGGCAAGCACCCGGAGGCGGAGGTGCACTCCCTGCACCTGGAGTGGAACGAGCCACGCGAGGCCCTGCTCGACCACCGGGTGGACGCGGCGGTGACCCGGCTGCCCCTGCACACCGGCGGGCTGCACGTGACCGTCCTCTACGACGAGCCCCGGATGCTCCTGGTGCCCCTGGGACACCGGCTGGCCGGCAAGGAATCGGTCACCCTCGACGACATCGCCGACGAGCCCGTTCCGCGGTTCCCCGATCACGAGTGGAGCGCGTACTGGCGCATCGACCCGCGGCCCGGCGGCAGCCCCGCACCTGACGGTCCCCTCGTGGAGACGATCGAGGACAAGCTGGAGTCCATCGCCGCGGGGCAGGCCGTGGCCATTGTCCCGGCCGCCCTGCACGCCGGCGGCCTGCGCCCCGACCTCACCGTGGTCCCGCTGCACGGGGTCGAGCCCGGCCATGTCGTCCTGGCGACTCGGGCGGCGGACCGCAGCCGCCTGGTGACGGCGTTCCGCAAGTCCGCCGAGGACCACCTCACAGGCCCCGACCCCGGCGAACCATAGCGCTCCGCTGGGCGCGCCGCGCTGTGCCGTCGGTCGTCTGCGGCACGGTCGTGGCTGGTCGCTCCGCCAAGTTCTCGGCGTTCTCGGCGTTCTCCGCTTCGCTCGAACAGGGGCCCCCATCGCGGCGGAGCCGCATATCGATAAAGCCCCGCGCCCCTCCGGGGCGCGGGCGAACCGCGGCGGACTTCACGGGACCTGCGCCGCTTGACCACCGGACTCGCGGCCGGGGCCGCGGCGGCTCGGTCGCAGGTCGGGTCAGTCCGACATGGCTACCAGGACCCGCCGAGGGCCCGTGAAGGGGCGGCGGCCGCGGGCGACGAGTACGTTGTCGATCAGCAGCAGGTCCCCGGCCGCCCACTCCACGTCGACCGCCAGTTTCAGGCCCGTCTCCTGGATGTGCGTGATGTACTCCGGCGGCACGGGACGGCCGTCGGCGAACGTCACCGCCTGCGGCAGTTCGTCCTCCGGCAGCACCTCCCGGACCTCGGCGCCCTGCTCGCCCAGGCCCGCGAAGTGGAACTGGTCCGCCTGGTTGAACCACACCTCCGCGCCCGTGAACCGATGCCGTACGGTGGCCGGTCCGAGATGGGTGATGCGCAGCGTGCCGTCGCGGGTCCACGTCCACTTTGCGCCCGTACCGGCGAGATGCGCGTCCACCGTCGACCGGTCGTCCGTCTCGAACGTGTCCTGCCAGCTCTTGCCGAACCCGAAGCCGTCATGCAGGTTCTGCACATAGCGCACGCCCGCCGAGAACGCCTCCCGCACCTCCGCGTCCAGCGACCGGAGCCACCGCGCCCCGTCCACCACGGGCGTCGCCCCACCGGTGTGCGGGACCTGCTCGCAGTAGAAGAGCAGACGGGCCGGCCAGGAGGAGGCGTAGGACAGCTCGTTGTGCATCGAGATGACGAACTCCGCCGGATACTCCGTGGACGTGTAGACGTTGTCGCCCACCTTGGTGCGCGGCGAGTTGCCGTGGACGTACGCCAGCCGCCGCGGCAGCAGCGCGTCGACGACGCCGCCGTGGGTGTCGGGTGTGATGCCGAACCCCCGCAGGACCAGCGCCTTTTCCGCCGTCAGCACCTTGGTCAGGTCGATGCGCCCGAGCAGGTCGAGCAGGCCCGCGGCGCTCGCCTCGACACCCGAGTCCCCGGGGGTCACCTCGTACGGCAGCCAGGTCGTGTCCGTCACCGTGGTCTCCTCCTCGCCGTCAGTCGTCGCCGGGCACGGCGGTGCTCATGCTGTCCGGGGCCTGGTGGGCGAACTGCGTGCGGTACAGGTCGGCGTAGAGGCCGCCCGCCCGCAGCAACTCCTCGTGCGTGCCGCGCTCCTTGATCCGGCCGGCCTCGACCACCAGGATCTGGTCGGCGTCCCGGATCGTCGACAGCCGGTGGGCGATCACCACGGAGGTCCGCCCGGCCAGGGCAGTCTTCAGCGCCCGCTGGATCAGCGCCTCCGACTCGGAGTCCAGATGGGCCGTCGCCTCGTCGAGGAGGACGACCGGCGGGGCCTTGAGCAGCAGCCGGGCCAGCGCGATGCGCTGCTTCTCGCCGCCGGACAGTCGGTAGCCGCGGTCGCCGACCACCGTGTCGAGTCCGTCCGGGAACTCCGCCACGGTGTCCCAGATCAGCGCGGCCCGGCAGGCGTCGACCAGGTCCTGCTCGCGGGCGTCGGGCCGGGCGAAGAGGAGGTTGGCGCGCAGCGTGTCGTGGAAGAGGTGGGCCTCCTGGGTGACCACACCGACCGTGTCGCGCAGCGACTGAAGGGTCACTTCGCGGACGTCCTCGCCGCCGATGCGCACGGCGCCCGACAGCGGGTCGTAAAGGCGCGGCACCAGATGTGGTCATCGCCTGCCGGGCCCCGATGACATCGGAGTTGAGCCTGCTGACCAGCGCGCCGGTCTGCGCCCGGGTGAAGAACGCCAGCGGCTGCCGCTGCACGTGCGCGAACACCTGGGTGCGCAGCTCGTACACCAGTCCCTCGCCGACCCGGCCGGAGCAGCGGTTCTGCACGAAGACGGCAAGGGCGTCGACCAGGGCCAGCCCGGCCAGCGCCAGACACAGCCCGATCACCTGCGGTCGCTGCCGTGCCCGTCGTGTCTGCCGCGTCCGTCGTGACCGTCGTGTCGGGCCGTGCGGATCTGCTGCCGGAGCCGCTGCCGTTCCGGAACTTCGTGGCCCGGGCGCGGCTGGGTGTGTCGCGGGAGGAGCACGAGCGGTACTTCGCGGACCTGCTCGGCGACGTGGAGGAGACCACCGCGCCGTACGGGCTGCTGGACGTGCACGGCGACGGACGCGACGTGGTGCGGGCGCATCTGCGGCTCGACGAGGAGCTGGGCGGCCGGGTGCGGGAGGCGGCTCGTTCGCTCGGGACGAGCGCGGCCACCGTGTTCCATCTGGCGTGGGCGCGGGTGCTGGCCGCGGTGAGCGGACGGGACGACGTCGTCTTCGGCACCGTCCTTGTCGGACGGATGAACGCCGGGGCCGGGGCCGACCGCATTCCCGGGCTGTTCCTGAACACCCTGCCGGTGCGGGTGCGCGTCGGTGACACGGGGGTGACGCGGGCCCTGTCGGAGCGGCGGGAGCAACTGGCGGAGCTGCTGGTGCACGAGCACGCGCCGCTCGCGCTCGCCCAGGCGGCGAGCGGAGTGCCGGGCGGGGTGCTCGCGCGCGGCGGGCTGCGGCCGGAGCACCCGGCGTACGTCATCTACACATCGGGTTCGACAGGGCGGCCCAAGGGCGTGCTCGTGTCCCACGTGGGGGTGGCGAGCATGGTGGCCGGTCAGCACAGGGACCTCGGCGTGGGTCCCGGGGCGCGGGTCGGGCAGTTCGCGTCGGCGGCGTTCGACACGTTCGGCTGGGAGTGGCTGATGGCCCTGCTGACCGGGGCGACGCTCGTGGTGATCCCCACCGACCAGCGGCTCGGCGAGGCGCTGCCGCGCTGGCTGACCGCCCACCGGATCACCCATGTCACGCTGCCGCCCGCCGTCCTGGCCACCTTTGACGAGTCCGCCGTCGACCCGGAGACGGTGCTGGTGGTCGCCGGTGAGTCCTGCACTCCGGAGCTGATGGCCCGCTGGGCGCGCACACACCCGATGTTCAACTCCTATGGGCCGACCGAGACCACGGTCGACGCCACCCTGTGGCGCTGCGAGGCGGACGCGGCGCTGGTGGCCATCGGCAGGCCGGTCGTGAACACACGCGTGTACGTGCTCGACGAGCGGCTGGACCCCGTCCCGGTCGGGGTGCCAGGCGAGCTGTACGTCGCCGGTGCCGGTCCGGCGCGCGGCTACGCCGGGCGTCCGGGGCTGACCGCCGAGCGGTTCGTGGCCGACCCGTTCGCCGGGAACGGCACGCGGCTGTACCGGACCGGCGACCGGGCCCGCTGGACACCCGACGGCCGGCTGGTGTTCGCCGGGCGCTCCGACGACCAGGTGAAGATCCGCGGGTTCCGGATCGAGCCGGGCGAGGTGGAGGCCGTCCTCACCACGCAGGCCGGAGTGGGCCAGGCCGCGGTCGTCGTACGGGAGGACACGCCCGGCGACAAGCGGCTGGTCGCCTACGTCGTACCGGCCGACCCGGGGCAGGACGCCGACGTCCTGGCCGTCGCCGTACGGGAGTTCGCGGCCGAGTGGCTGCCGCGGTACATGGTGCCGTCGGCCGTGGTGGTGCTCGACGCGCTGCCGCTGACCGTGAACGGCAAACTCGACCGCAGGGCGCTGCCCGCGCCCCGGCACGGCCAGGGTGGCGAGGCGACCGGGGCGCGTGGCCCCGCGGGCGCGCTGGAGGAGACGGTCTGCGCGGCCTTCGCCGAGGTGCTCGGGCTGGAGCGGGTCGCCGTCGACGACGACTTCTTCGCGCTCGGCTGGCACTCCCTGCTCGCGGTGTCGCTGCGGGAGCGGCTGCGCGCCCGGGGCGTGACGATGTCCATGCGTGATCTCGTAGCCCATCCCACGCCGGCCCGGCTGATGGGCGCGCTCGGTCTGTCCTCCGTACGGGACGCGCTCGGCGGGCTCCTGCCCATCCGCACCGCCGGCAGCGAGCCGGCGTTCTTCTTCGTGCACCCCGCGGGCGGTCTCAGCTGGTGCTACATGCCCCTCGCCCGGTTCGTTCCCGAGGGCCACCCGCTCTACGGCCTTCAGGCGCAGGGCCTCGACGGATGCAGCGAACCTGCGGGCTCCGTCGCGGAGATGGCCGCCGCGTATGTCGAACGGATCCGCTCCGTACAGGAGTCCGGCCCGTACCACATCGTGGGCTGGTCCTTCGGCGGCACGCCCGCGCACGAGATCGCCGTCCGGCTGCGGGCGGCGGGCGAGCAGGTGTCGCTGATCCTCCTGGACGCCTATCCGCCGGACCCGGCGGCCGAGCGACCGGGCGGCACCCCCGACGCGGCGGAGGTCGACTCCGCGATGGTCGCGCGGATCCGCGCCGAACTGGGCCAGCTGCTCGGTGGTTTCTCGGACGACGAGCTGCGGGTCATGGCACGTGTCTACCGCAACAACGCGGCGCTCCGGTCCGGCCACACGTTCGGCCGGTTCGACGGACGGACCCTGCTGGTCGTCGCGGAGGAGGGCAAGCCCGCCGGGTTCCGCGCCGGGGCGCTGTGGGAGCCGTACGCCACCGGGCCCGTGGCTGCGGTCGGGCTGCCGTGCGAACACTCCGGCATGGCGCGGCCCGAGGTCCTTGAGCAGGTCTGGCAAGCCGTCACGCAGTGGCTCGACCAGGCGTGACAGCGGCGGCCGGGCGCACGGCCCGAGCGGCGCACGGCGCATCGGAGACTCCCTGCTCATAGCGGGACCCGCCCGGCCCGGGCGGACGGACCCCCGCTGCGGGGGAGGGGCGAGCCGGGCGCGCGCCCGGATCCGCGGGGCTCGGGGACGGCCGTCCCCGAGCCCCGCGGCCGTCATTCGGCGCGTAGCGCGGTCGCCGTGCGGGTGCGGGCCGCCCAGCCCGCCGGCAGCAGGGAGCCGAGCACCGCGATGACCACACCGCCGAGAGCGAGCAGCACGAGTCCGGGCGTGTGGTAGATGGCGATCACGGAGTCCGGCAGGTTCAGGCCGGCGCTGCGGCCCATGGCCGGCAGGACCGCGTCGTGCACGGCCACGCCGATGGGCATGCCCAGCAGTCCGCCCGCCAGCCCGGACAGCACCACGGAGGTCACGACCATGGCGATGGTCTGCCGGGGCGTCATGCCGAGCGCCTTGCTCACCCCGAGGTCACGGATGCGTTCGTGGGTGTCGAGGACGACCCCGTTGAGCACACCGAGCCCGGCCACCGCGACGAGCATCAGCGTCAGCAGCGCGGTCAGCGAGTTGAGGATGACGACGGTGTCGCTGTCGCTGCGGCTCTTCTCGCTGGTCGACACGGTGCCCAGCGGTTCCAGCGCCGCGTTCAGCGACCGGACGTAGTCGCCCACATCGGTCCCCGGCTTGACGTCGATGTACTGGCTGGACGCCGCCAGGTCCAGTGCGGCTGCCTTCAGCGTCGCGGCGTCGGTGAAGACCTGCATGCCGCCGTTGCGGGTGTCCAGGACCTCGCCCACGATCCGCACGGTGACCGGGCGGCCGTCCACCTGGAGGGTGACCCGGTCGCCGATGTCGCTGTCCGTCGCGGTCAGGAACGGCGTCGGCACCACCGCCTCGCCGGCCTTCTCGAACCACCGGCCGGACACCATCGCATAGCCGCCCCAGGAGGCGTCGCCGGTGACCGCGACGACACTCGTGGACCCGGTGACACCCGCCACGGTGGCCTCGGTGGTGGCGGTGGCGTAGTGGCGGCCGGTGCCCGGCTGGGCCGCGATCGCGGCGTCCACCGCCGCGGGGTCGGCCGAAGCGGACCGCCGGCCGCCGCCCGGCCCGCCCGGACCGCCAGGACCGGCCTGGGGACCGCTCACGCCGGTCGTCACATCGGCCGCGTTGTGGTCCTGCGCGGTCACCACCTCGCTGAGCGAGGCGGCCAGCCCGGTCGCGAAGGTGACGGCCGCGGCGCCGAACACAACCGCCGCGACCACCGAGGCGGTACGCGCAGGCCGGGCGAAGGGCCGGGCCAGTCCGAGCGTCACCGGCCGCGGCAGCGGCAGCCGCCCGGCGAGCCGCGCCGCCCGGCGGCCCCGGCCGGGAGCCGGCGTGCGGCCCACGGCCAGCGCGTCGACCGTCCGCAGCCGCCCGGCCCGCCAGGCGCTCACGCACGCGGCCAGCGCCACGACGCCCAGCGTCCCGGCCACCACGGCGACATCGACCCACCAGTCGACGCCGAGCCCCGCCGTGCCGTACGCGTCGGCGGTTTCCGACAGCACCGGCACCGCGAGCAGATGACCCGCGACGACACCCAGCACCGTGCCCACGACGGCCGGCAGCAGCGCCTGACTCATATAGGCACGGACCACCTGACCGGGCGTGAACCCGACAGCCTTGAGCACGCCGATCCGGCGCAGCCCCGTCCCGACCGTGCCCGCGACCACGTTGCCGACGATCAGCACCGACATCACCAGGCCGAGGATCCCGAACGCCACCAGGAACGGCACGAAGAGCGAGGTGTCCCGCACCGATACCTTCTTGATGGCGAGCCAGGACTGCGCACCGGCCATCGCCCCCTTCGGCGCGGCGGCGGCGATGGCGGCCCGGCCCCGGTCGACCTGCGCGGCCGTGTCGGCCCGCGTGAACCGGTACAGCATCTGGTACCCGGCGGGCCTGCCGTCCGGGGTCAGCGCGGCCAGCTGGGACGACGTCACCCAGCCGTCCGCCGTACGACTGACCGAGCGGGCCACCCCGACCACCTTCAGCGTGGGACCGCCCGGCAGGTCCGGGAACCGGAACTCAAGGCCGAGGGGCGCGATCAGCCCCGAGTCGGCCGACAGCACGATCTCGCCCGGCCCGTTCGCCCAGCGCCCCTCGGTGACCGCGATCCGGTCGACGGAACCGCCGGGGGAATTACGGCCGACGACCGACAACGGCGCCACGGTGGCGTCGTTGATGTGCGGTGTGACGGACGCGGTGGGGAACGGGCCGGACGAGGTGTCGACTCCCGCGGTGTCCGCGGTGGCCGACAGCTGGGCGGCAGTGGCGGTGGCCGCGTCGAACTGCGCGGTCAGATGGGAGCCGTGCTGCCGTGCGAAGGCCTTGTCGAAGGGCGCGTCGGAGGCGACGAGCAGCGCACCGCCCAGGACGGACGCGGTGACCGCCATCATCGTGGCCAGCACGATCACCACCGTCGGCACCCGGCGGCGGGCCACACCGGAGCGGACCACCCGGCCCAGAGCGCTCATCGGGCGGCCTCCGCGGGCACGTCCGCGGTGATCCGGCCGTCGACCAGCTGGACGGTGCGCTTCGTGCAGGACTGCGCCAGCGCCAGATCGTGGGTGACCACGACGATGGTCTGCCCCTCGGCGTTGAGCTCCCGCAGCAGCTCGGCGACGTCCTCGCCGGAGGCGGAGTCCAGCGCACCGGTCGGCTCGTCGGCGAGCAGCAGCGGCGGCCGGTTCATCAGCGCCCGGGCCACGGCGACCCGCTGCCGCTGACCGCCGGACAGCCGGCCCGGGAAGGCGTCGGCGTGCCGGGCGATGCCCAGCGACTCCAGCAGCTGCCCGGCACGGCGCTGCGCCTCGCGGCGCTTCATGCCGGCCAGCTGCGCGGGAAGGACCACATTGTCGAGGACGGTCAGGTCGTCGAGCAGGTTGAAGAACTGGAAGACCATGCCGATCTTCGAGCGCCGGTACTTGGCCGAGCCGGCCTCGCCGAGCCGGTCGACGCGGACCCCGTCCACGCTGACGGTGCCGCTGTCCGGGCGGTCCAGGCCGGCGATGAGGTTCAGCATCGTCGACTTGCCGCTGCCGGACGGACCGAGGATCGCCACGGACTCACCCGCCCGCACGGTCAGTGAGGCGTCCCGCAGTGCCGGCGGCCCGGCGTCGTAGCGGCGACTGACGTCGCACAGTTCGATCACCGGTGTGGTCATGGGCCTCTCCCTCGGTCCGCGCATCGGGCGCCTTTCACGCTAGGCGGGGGGCGGCCCGGGGCACGACGGTCCAGCGGGGTAACTTCCGTACCGCGCGCGGATGATGCCCACAGACGTCATCCTTGGGATGTACGCGCCGGGGATGACCCGCCCACCGCCGGGACGGATGCCCGCGGCCCGGCCGGTCGGACACAATGGCCCGGTGATGAAGACGTCGGTGCGGGACCGCCTGCGGGAGGCAGTCGGCGCGCTCACCCGCCCCACCGGGCCGCCGCCGATCCAGACCCGCCGAGGCAGACTGTTCGACCTCGTGCTCGCTCTCGTCCTGTGCGGCGCGGCCGCCCAGTACGTCCTGGACAACCTGCACGGCTGGGAGGCGCGGCACGACCGCCCCGTCCCCATCGACTCACCGGACCGGCCGGTGGACTGGGTCGCCCTGCTGAGCCTGGCGTTCCTGGCCTCCGCCCCGCTGGTGCTGCGCCGCCGATGGCCGCTGGCCGTGCTGTGGACCGTCATGGCCGCCACCGCCCTGACCCCGGACAGCGCGGCCCGCCTCACCTTCTACTCCTGCGTCATCGCGGCCTACAGCGCCGCCGCCTACAGCCCCTACCGGGTGGCGACCCTGGCCAGCCTGCCGGTCGCGGTCCTGCTGGTCAGCACGGTCGGCGACGCGGGTTCTGGCACGCCGCCCACGCAGTACGTCAGCGTCGCGCCCGCCGTGCCCATCGTGCCCACGCAGTACGCGCCCCTGCTGATCCTGGTGCCGATGATGATGGCCGCGCTGGGGCTGCGCGCCTGGAAGCTGCGCGCCGCCGAGAGCCGGGCCAGGCTGTCCGCGGTCGAGCACGAACAGGCCGAGGCCCTGCACCGCGCGGTCCAGGAGGAACGCGCGAGGATCGCCCGGGAACTGCACGACGTGGTCACGCACAACGTCAGCATGATGGTCATCCAGGCCGGCGCCGCCCGCAAGATCATGGACGCCTCGCCCGAGCAGGCCCGCGAGGCGCTGCTCGCGGTGGAGGCGGGCGGGCGGTCCGCCATGGGCGAACTGCGGCACGTGATGGGCCTGCTGACGATGGATTCGCCCGGCTCCGCACCCCCGGAGCCGGGCGCGGAACTGGTCCCGCAGCCCGGCCTCGACCAGGTGGAGGCCCTGGTCGGACGCACCCGCAGGGCCGGCCTGCCGGTGGAGCTGACGGTGACCGGCACCCCGCGCCCGGTGCCCGACGGCGTCGGCCTGGCCGTGTACCGGGTCGTGCAGGAGGCGCTGACCAACACCGTCAAGCACGCACACGGCGCCAGCGCCGCCGTCTTCGTCGACTACGCCGCCGATCGGCTCACCGTAGAGATCAGCGACACGGGCGGCGGTCCGAGTCCCACCGCGGCCGGGGGCAACGGGCGCGGACTGATCGGCCTGCGCGAACGGCTCGCCCTCTACGGCGGCACCCTGCGCACCGGACCGCGCCCCCTGGGCGGCTACCGGGTCAAGGCCCTGATTCCCCTGGAGGAAGTGTGACGGAACCGCTGCGCGTCGTGGTCGCCGACGACCAGGCGCTGGTGCGGACCGGTTTCCGGATGATCCTCACCGCCGACGGCATCGACGTCGTCGCCGAGGCGACCAACGGCCTCGAAGCCGTCGACACCGTCCGCGCCGCCCGGCCGGACGTGGTGCTGATGGACATCCGGATGCCCGAGATGGACGGCCTTGAGGCCACCCGGCGGATCCTGTCCGGCGCCCCCGACGAGCCGCGGGTGGTCATACTGACCACGTTCGACCTCGACCGGTACGTGTACGCGGCGCTGTCCGCCGGGGCCAGTGGCTTCCTCCTCAAGGACGTCACGCCCGAACACCTGGTGGCCGCCGTCCGCACGGTCCGCGCGGGCGACGCCCTGTTGGCACCCGCCATCACCCGTCGGCTCGTCGAGCGGTTCGCCCGCCGGGACCCGGAGGGCCGGGCGCTGCACCGCAGCCTTGCGGCGCTCACTCCCCGGGAACTCGACGTGCTGCGCCAACTGGCCCAGGGCCTGAGCAACGCCGAACTCGCCGAACGCCTCCAGCTGTCCGAGGCCACCGTCAAGACACATGTCTCCCGCATCCTCACCAAGCTGAACCTGCGCGACCGCGCCCAGGCGGTGGTCATCGCCTACGAGACGGGGCTGGTGACACCCACGGGAGGGTGACACGCCCGCCGCCACGGGTCGAACGGCGGCGGTCGTACGGCCGGCGGCAGCGGGGCGGCCGGTTCCTGCGCCGCCGGCGCGCGCCGCATCGTGTGGAACCCGGGGCGCCCCGAACCGGTCGGAGCCGTCCGGCCGTTCGCCGAATCACCTGGACGGGCGATGCACGGGCAACGGCTCCAGCATGGTTTCCAGGTTCTTCCGGGCGATCTGCTTGCGGAACTCCCCTGCGTAGGAGGTGTCACCGGAGTCGTGCATCGTCTCGGTCATCCAGACCGCGGACGCCTGCCGCCGCCATGTGTGGGTCAGACAGGTGTCGGAGTAGGTGTCGAGCAGTGTGGAATCGTGCTTCTCCACCTGCTGGACGACCGCCCGGGCGAATACATCGGCGTCGTGAAGGGCGAGAGTCATGCCTTGCGCGCTCATCGGCGGGATGAGGTGGGCCGCGTCCCCGAGCAGATGGAGCCTGCCGTAGCTCATGGGGCTGAACACCACCGCGCGCAGCGGCACGACCTGCTTGCTCGTGATCGGACCCCTGGGTGCCACGGGCTGACCGAAACGAGCCTCCAGTTCGCTCCAGACGCGTTCGTCCGGCCACTGTTCGACGGTGTCGGTGAGCGGGCACTGCAAGTAGAGACGGCTCGCGTCCGGACCGCGGGTGATCTGCGCGGCGAAGCCGCGCTCGTGCACTGCCAGCACGGCCAGCGGATCCGCCGGCACCTCCGCCATGACCGACAGCCAGGCGTACCCGAACTCATGGGCGGAGCAGGTGAGGACGTCGGCGGGGACGGCCGTCCTGCTGACGCCACGGTAGCCGTCGCTGCCGGCGACGAAGTCGCAGCCGACGGTCTTCGTCGCGCCGGCGGAGTCCCGGTAGCGAACCTCGGGGTGCTCGGTGTCGATGCCGTGGAGCGACACGTCCGCCGCCTCGAAGCGAAGATCGCCTCCGTCTCGGAGGAACACCTTGATGAGGTTCCGGACGAGGACCTGCTGGGGGCAGTACGCGCCGTCCACGTCATCCGCGTCGTCGTCGCCCGTCCGCCACTGCCGCCGCACCCCGTCGATCAGCAGCGGCATGCCCGACCCGGAGTCACCGTGGCCGTAGCCCTCCACGACCTCGCCGATGCCCCACTCGCGCAGCACGCGTACCCCGTCGGCGTCGAGGGATCCGGCCCGCTGGCGCTGTTCCACGTAGGCGCGGCTGTGCTTTTCGAGGACTGTGCACCCGATGCCGCTCCGCAGCAGGAACGTGCCGAGTGCGAGTCCGGCGACGCCGCCTCCCACGATCACGACGGTCGCGTCCTTGCCGGTTCTGATCATGTGTTTTCGAACTCCTCGCAGAGAAAAAGGGGGCCGAACGTGCCAGAAGGCGGACGGCCGTGCCCGCCCGGTGGCGCGGCGCACTGATCACCACTGTGGAACGCGAGGTCGGTCATCGACCACCGGTGAAGGGACACCCGGTACCGGAAACCCGCCAACCTGACGCGGTCGGCGGGCCCGCCCGCTACGGCGACGTCGGGCTGTTGCGCAGGTCTGCCTGGTAGCTGCCCGGGGTCTGGCCGACGACCTCGCTGAAGGCGTCGATGAAGCTCGACGGGTTGGACCACCCGCACGCCACCGCGGTGTCGGTGACCGACATGCCGTCGGTGAGGTGTGCCAGGGCGTGGTGGATGCGCAAAGTGGTGCGCCAGCGGTGGAAGCTCATGCCGAGTTCGGTGTGGAACAGACGGCTCAGGGTGCGCTCGCTGGCTCCTGCGATGCGGCCCAGCTCGGCCAGGGTCGCGGTCCTTGCGGGGTCGGCGTGCAGGAGGTCGGTGACGGCGCGGAGCCGGTCGTCGCCGGGCTCGGGCAGGTGCAGGGACTGCTCGGGAGTGTCGGAGAGTTCGTCGACGACCACCGCGAACAGCCGCCTGTGTGCGCCAGGACGGGCCTCGGGCCGGTCGTCGGTCAGCGCCAGGACGGCCTCGCGCAGCAACGGGCTGACGGCGAACACGCTGGGATGTTCCACGAGTTCGCCGCACCACTCGATCGGGACGGTCAGCAGGCGTACGTCGGTGCGGCCGTAGAAACGGTGGGAGTGGGCGAAGCCGGGCGGCGTCCATGTCATGCGGTTGGCCGGGGCGACCCAGGTGCCGCGCTCGGTCGTGGTGGCCAGTGTCCCGGCGGCCGCGTAGACGAGCTGGCCGTGGTCGTGGGTGTGGGGGTCGAGGTGGTAGCCGTGCGGCAGCCAACCGGCTCCGCTGGGCATGGCCTGCGGTACGGAGCACTTCGGAGAAGGTTGGCGGCTTTTCGGCATCGGGTGACAGCCTACCGGTGGTGCGTCGGCCGGCGCGGGGCGGACAGTGACTCTCATGAGCACCGACACCCAAGCGGACAGCGGAGGAAGCCGACAGTGATGGCACCCGCGCCCCAGCGCCCACGCCACCGGCGGATGCTGACCCTCACGGTCCGGGCCGGCGAGCGGGTCAGCCCGCACTTCCGGTCCATCACGCTGGGCGGCGACGACGTCCGACACCTGGAGCGGTACGGCTACGACCAGTCGGGCCGCCTGTTCTTCGCCGATCCCGGCAACGACGACGTCGTGCTGCCGACCAGCGAACGGTGGATGCTCCAGCGCACCCTGCTGAGCGGCAGGCGGCGCCCGCGCGTCAGGTCGTACTCGATCCGCCGCTTCCGGCCGGAGACCTCCGCGTTCGACATCGAGATCTCCCTGCACGAGCGGGACGGGCCGGACGCGCCCGGGACCGCCTGGGCGCTGGCGGCCGAGCCCGGCGATCAGGTTGCGTTCCTCGACGAGGGGTACAGCTACCGGCCGACCGCAGGCGCCGGGTGGCAGCTCCTCGTCGGCGACGAGAGCGCGCTGCCGGCGATCCTCGCCATCCTGGAGGACTGCGCCGATGCGCTGCCCGCCGAGGTCTTCCTCGAAGTGCCCGCCGATGACGACATCCGACGCGACGTCACCGCGCCGCCGGGGACCACGATCCACTGGCTGCCCCGCGGCGTCGACGCCGATTCCCCGACGAAGCCGGGCTCTCTCGCCTTGCGGGCCGTGCGGAACGCCCGGCTCCCGGAAGGCTCCTTCTACACCTGGGTGGCGGGCGAGGCCGCACTGGCCGCCGGCGTTCGCCGGTATCTCGTCGGCGAACGCGGCGTCCCCCGCTCCGACATCACCTTCCGCGGCTACTGGAGACACGGCCGAGCCGCCCTCTGACCTCGCCACCACACCACCTTCGCCCGGCCGAGCCGATCCTGAAGAACGCTCTGGGTGCTGAGCATCAGGTGCGGCGTGCGGCGAGTCAGGTGCGGCGTGCGGCGAGTCAGGTGCGGCGTGCGGCCCAGACCGTGCGTTCGGTGCGTACCGCCAGGTCGTCGCGGCGCAGGATGCTGTGCGGGCCGTCGGTGTCCAGAAGCCGGTCCAGCGCGGCGATGTCCTCGGCGCCGAGCACTCCGGCGACGGTGCCGCGCAGGCGCCGCAGGGTGCCGAGGGCATAGCGGCCGATCGCTTCGCTGTGGGAGCCCTCGATGTGCACGGCGACGGTGCGTTCGCCTTCGACCGTGAACCCGGCGGCGGTCAGCATCGGCCCCCAGTCGGCGCCGCGATGGGACACGTGCTCGGCATGGAAGCGGTCGGTCGCGGCATGGCAGCGCTCTTCCAGACCCGGCCGGTCCGCGGGGGCGGACTCCGGCAGGAAGCGGGGGAGGCCGGCCAGCTCGACCACGGCGAACAGGCCGCCGGGCGCGAGCATCCTGTGGACCTTGCGCAGGGCGCGGTCGGGGTCGGCCATGTGATGCATCGAGGCCGAGGCCCACACCAGGTCAGGAAGGCCCAGACCGGGCCAGTCGGCGTGGTCGAGGTCGGCCTGTACGGTGCGCACGCGCTCCGCCACGCCGCGGGCGCACGCCTTCTCACGCAGGCGCTGGAGATGTCCGGCCGCTGCGTCGACGGCGGTGACGTGTGCATCGGGGAAGCGGTCCAGCAGCGCGAAGGTGCCCGCCCCCGTGCCGCAGCCCAGGTCCACGATCTGGCGCGGCGCGGTCTTCAGGGGGAGCCATGCGGTGATGGAGGCCATGTGTTCGGCAAGCACCTCGGCGTCCAGGTCGAGGAGCTGCGCCTGGTCGTCGCTGTCGTGGTCCTGGTGGTGGCCGTGCCGAGCGCCGTGGTGGGGTGTGTGCTGGTGCGCCTGGGTCATGCCGTCACACTAGGGCCGCCATGCGTGTCGGGCACGGTTGCTTTCGCATGACGCAAGACATTGGTGTTCTGTGCTGCCGGACACGCAAAACCGCACATCCGTGAAGGCCATGGCGCGGCCCGCGCTGCCATGCTCAGGCGTCTTGGGTGTCGCCGTCGCCGCCCTCACGCTGGTGGCCGCGGCGGGCGTCGCGGTCGAAGACGCCCAGGATCTCGCACGGACCGCCTTCGGCGCCGATGGCGTGCGGCATCATCGTGGGGAACTCGGCGGCCTGGTTGGTCCCGACGCGGAAGCGGCGGTGGCCGAGCATGAGGATCGCGGTGCCGGACAGGACGACGAGCCATTCCCGGCCGGGGTGGGCACGCATGCGGGCGGGGTTGTCGGGCGGCGGTTCGGTCATACGCCGGCGTACGACGGTCATCCCGGGGTCGCCCTTGATGGGCCACCGCATGATCCCGTGGGCGCCGTCGATCATCGGGCTGGTGACGACGTCGTCGGCGGCGGTCTCGACGAGCTGGTCGAGGCTGGTGTCCAGGGCGCGGGCGAGGGTGACGAGCTGATCCAGGGCAAGGCGCCGCCGGCCGTTCTCGATGCGGCTCAGCGACGACTGGCTGAGGTTGGCGCGGGTGGCCAGCTCCTCCAGGGACCAGCCCTGTGCGACCCGCAGCGCGCGGATCCGTTTGCGTACGAGGCTGTCCAGATCACCATCTTCTTGCGTCATGGGCAACATCGTATGCCCAATGTGCAAACCGGGCTTAGCGTCGTGTGCAGCCGGTCCGGAGCGGCCGGGGCCGGGCGCAAGGAAAGGTGCGAGCCATGAGTGTGACGACTTCGGCGTACGCGAGCGACGCGTTGCCCGGGGAGACGGTGGACGTCGTGGTGATCGGCGGCGGCGCCGCGGGACTGAACGGTGCGCTGATGCTCGCCCGCTCCCGCCGTTCGGTCGTCGTGATCGACAGCGGCACCCCGCGCAACGCGCCCGCGGCGGCCATGCACGGTTTCATCGTCCTGGACGGTATGCCGCCCGCGGAGATCCTGAAGCGGGGACGGGAACAGGTACGCGAGTACGGCGGCCGGATCGTCCTCGGCGAGGTGGCCTCGGCCGAACCGGCCGACCCGGCGCCCGACGCAGACCTGCGGTTCACCGTCACCCTGGCCGACGGCCGCACGGTGACGGCGCGCCGTCTGCTGGTGGCCACCGGTCTGCGGGACGTACTGCCCGACGTGCCCGGGCTCGCCGGGCACTGGGGACAGGGCGTGGTGCACTGCCCCTACTGCCACGGCTGGGAGGTGCGCGACGAGCCCATCGGCATCCTCGCCACCGGACCGGCCTCGGTCCACCACGCGCTGCTGTTCCGTCAGCTCACCGACGACCTCGTCTACTTCACCCGCGACACCGACCTGGACGAGGGCACCCGCGCGCGCTTCGCAGCCCGGGGCATCCGTGTCGTCGATGCCCCGGTGCGGGAAGTCGTCGAGGGCGAGGACGGCGGTGTCGCGGGGGTGCGCCTGGCCGACGGCACGTTCGTGGCGCGCCGCGTCCTCGCCGTCGCCACACGGATGCAGGCCCGCGCCGAGGGCCTGCACGGACTGAAGCTGCCCATGGAGGAGCTGCCCGACGGCATGGGGTGCCGCTTCGCCTCCGGCACCGCCGGCACCACCGAGGTGGCGGGCGTGTGGGTGGCCGGCAACGCCACCGACCTCGCGGCCCAGGTCGGCGCCTCGGCCGCCGCCGGAGCCCTGGCGGGCTCCCACATCAACGCCCTGCTGGCCACCGCGGACACCGACGCGGCGCTGGCCGCCGCGCAGGGCGAGACCACCACCCACTGACACCCGGACACCACCGGGCCACCGCGCCCGGCGGTGCGCGGTGGCCCGGTGCGCGGTGTTCGGACCCCGCACCTTCCCTTCGGCGACCGGCCTTGCTCCGGCGCCGACTCCGCATGCCCTTTCTGAGAGGAATCCATGAGTACGCACCAGCCCTCACCGGAGGCATCCGCACAGGCAACCGGCGGCGTGCCGGACGCGCGTCAGCTGAACTCGATCCTGATCGCCGTCTCCGTCGCGCTGATGGCCGTCATCGCGTCGGTGTCCGGACTGAACGTCGCGCAGACCCACATGGCCGTCGAGTTCGGCGCCTCGCAGGGCACCGTCCTGTGGATCATCAACATCTACACCCTGACCCTGGCCGCGCTGCTGCTGCCGCTCGGCGCCATGGGTGACCGGCTGGGCCGCAAACCCATGCTGATCGCCGGACTGGGTGTCTTCGGTGCCGCAAGCGTCGCGGCCGGACTGGCCCCGACGGCGGAGGTCATGCTGGCGGCACGCGTGGCCAGCGGCGTCGGCGCAGCGATGATCATGCCGATCACCCTCGCCGTGATCACCTCCACCTTTCCCGAGGACCAGCGCGGCAAGGGGATCGGCGTGTGGACCGGCGTCGCCGGAGGCGGCGGCATCCTGGGCATGTTCCTGTCCGCGCTCCTGGTCGATGTCGCCGACTGGCGCCGGCTGTTCCTCCTGCCCGTCGTCCTGGTCGTCGTCGCCCTGGCCATGACCCTGAAGTCGGTGCCCAACTCCCGCGAGCACTCCGCCCACAGCTTCGACACCGTCGGCGCGCTGGTCTCCACCGTCGCCGTGGTCGGTCTCATCTTCGTCCTGCAGGAGGGCCCCGAGCGCGGCTGGACGGCACCCGCGACGCTGATCGGCCTCGCCGTCGGCGTCGTCGCCGCCCTCGGCTTCGTGGCCTGGGAAGTACACCGCCGCGATGCCTCGCTGCTGGACGTGCGGCTGTTCCGGGAGCGGGGCCTGGCCGGCGGCTCGATCACGTTGCTGGTGGTCTTCGGGGTCCAGGCGGGCATCGCCGTGGTCCTCTTCCCGTTCTTCCAGGCTGTGCTCGGCTGGTCGGGCCTGCTGTCCACGGTGGCGCTGATGCCCATGGCCGTCATGATGATGATGGCCTCCGGCCTGGCACCCAAGCTGGCCGCGGGCATCGGATCCCGCTCGACGATGGCCGTGGGCATCGCGCTGGCCGGCGCCGGACTGGCCCTCATGGCCCTGTTCGTCTCCGTCGACGGCGGCTATCCGACCATCCTGCCGGGCATGCTCGCCATGGGCATCGGCATGGGTCTGTCCATGACGCCTTCCACCGAGGCCATCACCGGCTCACTGCCGCGCGAGAAGCAGGGCGTCGCCTCCGCGCTCAACGACGTCACCCGCGAGTTCGGTACCGCCCTCGGTGTCGCCCTGCTCGGCGCGCTGTTGTCCGCCGGGTATCGCAACGCCATCGACGACCGTCTGCACGGCATCCCCCAGGGGCCCGCCGACACCGCCCGCGAAGGCATCGCCAACGCCGTCGAGGTCGCGGGCAGCACCGGCTCGCACGCGCATGACCTCCTCCACGCCGCCCGGCAGTCCTTCGTCGACGGATGGCAGCAGGCCATGTGGGCCGGCGTCGCCGTCATGGGTGCCCTGTTCGTCTACATCGCGCTGCGCGGACCGAGAAACACGGCCCCCGCTGCCGCGGACGAGGCAGCAACCCCCGAGGCCGTCGCCGCCCGGTGACATGCACCCCTGTCACCGCAATGCCTTCCGCAGGGCTGCGGCCCGGGCACGCCGCACATCTGGAGCCGCCTCGCGCACTTCCGGGTCAGGCATGCGGAACGCGTCGTCCGCGAACCGGGGGACGACATGAACGTGCACGTGATGCAGCACCTGACCCGGGATGTGGTTGTTCTGCGTGACCGTGCTTCCGACGGCCCCATAGGCATCCTTCACCGCCGAGGTCACTCTCGCCGTGACGTCGAAAACCTCATGCAGCAGATCAGTCGGCAGGTCATGCAGGTCGGTCACATGAGACACCGGCAGGACAAGGGCGTGACCAGGGTTCTTCCGCCGCTGCTTGAGCGCGGGAACGACGAAGACGTGCTCCGAGCGGTGGGCGACCAACTCCTCGTCGATCTCGCCCAGCCCGATCCTGCAGAAGGCACACGCATTCACCCTGGAGACCTCCGAAGTCACCTCATACCGGCCCCAGCCGGCCGGATCGACGAGTCTGGCAGGGCACCACCCTCGCGAAAAGGTCCTCGTCGAACTCACCCCGCATGCGCCGGTACGGGTCGCGCCTCCGCTGACATCACGGTGCTCTGAACAGCACAATCATGGTTTGGCTGGGCCCTTCATGGCTATTTCTCCCGTTGTGGGAATTGAGGTTTCCCGGAGTCGACTGGGCGTGCCGGGGCCGGAAGGGAGCAGGCCGTGCCGATGACCCGTCGTGATGTCCTCAAGGTGGGCGGTCTGGCTGTGCTGGGCGGAGGCGGGGTCGGCGCGGCCTCGGGGTGCAGCGGCGCGGAGCCGGCCGCCCGGTCTGCCGCCTTTGGCAAGGCGGATTACGAGGTGCGGATCGGGGCGGGGCGCGTCGAGCTCGCTCCGGGCACGGTCGTCTCCACCACCACCTACAACGGGCAGTTCCCCGGCCCGCTGCTGCGGTTCACCGAGGGCCGTCCGGTCGTGGTCGACGTCCACAACGACACCGGCACCCCCGAGCTGTTGCACTGGCACGGCCAGTTCGTTCCCGCCGAAGTGGACGGCGCTTCCGAGGAGGGCACCCCGCTCATCCCGGCCCATGGAGTGCGACGTCTGTCGTTCACACCCGGACCGGCCGGTTTCCGCTTCTATCACACCCATGTGGCGGCACACGGTGACCTGGCCCGGAGCACCTACACCGGTCAGGCGGGCCCCGTCTACATCGAGCCGAGAGCCGACCCCGGCGCCTACGACCAGGAAGTGTTCCTGACACTGAAGGAGTTCGAGCCCTCTCTCAGCCATGGCGGGGACATGGCCCAGCACTTCCTGGCCGGTTCCCCGGTGCCGGACCTGAAACGCAGGGGCGAGAAGGCGATGGCCGACTCACTGGCGCAGGGAATGCCCCACGGCTACGAGGTCGGCTACCGGGTCTTCAGCGTCAACGGCCGCAAGCTGGGCCACGGCCGGCCGGTCAAGGTGAGGTCCGGGCAGCGCGTACTGTTCCACGTCCTCAACGCCAGCGCCACGGAGATCCGCAGCCTTGCCCTGCCCGGCCACACCTTCAAGGTCGTCGCGCTCGACGGGAACCCGGTGCCCCGCCCGGCCGACGTGCCGGTGCTCTGGATCGGCACCGCCGAACGCGTCTCGGCTCTCGTGGAGATGAATCACCCGGGCGTCTGGGTGCTGGGGGACCTGTCCGACGACGACCGGAACAACGGCATGGGCACCGTGGTGGAATACGCCGGCCGCGGCGGTACCCCGCAGTGGACGGCGCCGCCCGACTTCATCTGGGACTACCGCACATTCGCCCGGGCCGGCGGCACCGCCCAGCGGCCTGATCGCACGTTCGACTTCCTGGTGGAGAAACGCAACGCCGCCGCCAAGGGATTCAACATCTGGACCCTCAACGGCGTCCCCTTCTCCATGGACACCGACAAGCCGGTGCTCGACGTCGAGCACGGCAAGCGGTACCGGCTGCGGTTCCGCAACGCCACCGACGACATCCACCCCCTCCATCTGCACCGTCACACCTTCGAGGTCACCCACGTCGCCGGCACCCCCACCCATGGCCTGCGCAAGGACGTCGTCATGCTCGGCGGCTACCAGTCCCTCGACTTCGACTTCACCGCCGACCAGCCGGGACTGTCCTTGTTCCACTGCCACCAGCAGCTCCACATGGACTTCGGTTTCATGCTCCTGCTGCGCTGTACGTGACGTCGTCCGCGGCGCCGGTCCTCTGGCACGACCGCGCGTGCAGCCGGCCGAGTGCGCTGGGTCCGGCCGGAGTTCCGGTCTACCGGGCACCGATGGTCTCGATGTGGAACCTGGTCAGCGCGAACAGGATCAGGAGATCGAGTGTCATCATGGGGATCGCCCATGCCGGATAGTGCGGCACGAACATGAACTGGGTGATCAGGCTTATCGCCGCCATCGCCGCGCCGACCCCGCGCCCCCAGCTCTTGTCCGCCAGGACGCCCAGACCGGATACGAGGAGCACCGCCCCGACGACGAGGTGGATCACGCCCCAGGTGGTCAGGTCGAACCAGTAGGTGTAGCCGGCCGAGCCGGCGAACAGGGTGTCCTGTGCGACGCCGGACACGCCCATGATGACGCTGAGCGCCCCGCTGAGCGTCATCATGGCCCCGGCGGCCGAGGAGGCGCCGCTGAGTGCTTTGGTGCGGTGCCCTTGCTGTGTCGTCCTGGTGGGTATCGCTGCCATGGCCATCGCCTCCCTGCCCAGCCGTGCCCACACGAATCCGGCCACGCCTCCCTGCCAGCATCCCCGCAATCACCCGCCACCGCGACCGCGATCACGGGCACGAGGCGCGGAATTTGGTCTGGACCACTTGACGTCGACTCGCTGTGATCACTAGGTTCCCGGGAGTCAGGCGCGCGGGTGCGGACGCAGGGCCTGCAAGGCGACCCGCTCACCGGACTCTCCCAGAACGGCAACGATGTCTGAGCAGAAATCCCTGGCACGGCCAGAGGAACAGCAGCCCGCGGAAGGTCTGTTCTCCCGTTCCTACCTGGCCGCCACGGTCACCTTCGCCGCGACGATGTTCCTCACCGGCTTCGCCGCGCTGGCCGTGGTCCCCACCCTGCCGACGGCGGCCGAGGCACTGGACGGTGTCGCCCTGTTCCCGTTGGTGGCGGGCTGCTTCGTGGCGGCGAGTCTGCTCGGTGGCGTCGTGGGCGGGAACTGGGCCGACCGGTCCGGGGCGCCCCGGCCGCTGGCCACCGGCATGGCGCTGACCGTGGTCACCCTGCTGGTGGCCGCCACCAGCACCTCCGTATGGCAGCTCGCGGCCGGGCGCTTCCTCGACGGACTGGTGGCCGGCATGGTCGCCGTGTCGGTCAACACCGCCATCGGCGAGGCCTATCCGTCCCGGCTGCGTCCCCGCGCGCTGGCCCTGATGAGCGCCAGCTGGATCGTCCCGTCCCTCACAGGCCCGCCTCTGGCCGGGCTGGTGACCGAATGGTGGTCGTGGCGCGGTGTGTTCTACGGCCTGGCCGCGCTGACGCTGATACCGGCGCTCGCGCTGGTGGCGGTCCTTGGGCGCGGGCGTACCTGGGCGGCGGACGAGCAGGCCGACGAGCCCGCGCCGCGCCCCCCGCTGCTGATCGCCGCGGCCGTGAGCGTCGGCGCGGCACTGGGCCAGTACGGCGTGTCGGGCTGGAACGCCCAGCACGCTCTGTTCGCCGCCGGGGGACTGGTCCTTCTGGTGGCCCTGGCCCCCCGGCTGCTGCCCACCGGAACCTGGCGGGCCCGCCCGGGACTGCCCGCCACCGTCCTGCTGCGCGGCCTGGGATCGGGGGTGTTCTTCACCCTGGAGGCGTTCGTCCCGCTGATGCTGGTGGCCGAGAGGGAGGTGTCCGCGGTCATCATCGGCCTGGTCTTCACCAGTGCTTCCGTGGTGTGGGCGGGCGCCTCCTGGGTGCAGGGCCGGGTGCTTGAGGGCTGGCCGCGGCACCGGCTGGTCCGGCTCGGCGCCATGGTGCAGACGGCCGCGATCGCGGTGGCGGTCGCCGGCACGCTCCCCGGCGTGCCGTCCCTCACCGCTGCCGCCGCGATGCCCCTGGCCGCCATCGGCATGGGCATGCTGGAGCCGTCCCTCATCGTGCTGTCGCTCGCGCACAGCCGTCCGGGCCGGCGGGGCCATGCCGGCGCGGCGATGCAGACCAACCAGAACCTCGGGCAGATCTGGGTGCTGGGGCTGTCCACCCTCGTGCTCAACACCTGCTGGGCGGCCGGTTCGACCGGACTGGCGGGTTACGGCGCCGCCTTCGCCGTCCTTCTCGTGCCCAGCGTGTCGCTCGTACTGCTCGCCGGGCGTACCCGCGACTGACAGCCGTACTCCCGGGCGCGGGTTCGTCAGGTTTCTGTGGTGAGGCGGACCTGTTCGATGTCTTCGTCCAGGAAGGTGCGCAGGGTCTCGGCCTCGGCGTGGACGGCTTCTTGTTCCGGGGCGGTGAGGGGGCGGAGCGGGCTGATGTGGAGTTGGCGGCTGCGCACGGTCCAGGTGGCGGTGACGCGTCCGTCGACGAGGACCGTGCGGTGGCCCGCGACGGACAGACCGAGGTGTGCGGCGTCGATGATGCGGCTGCGGTCGTGGTAGCCGAGGATGGCGTTGTCGAAGGCCGGCAGAAACCGTACGGGGGCCGGGGTGTCGGGGTGCGGGCGAGGCGCGTCGGGCAGATCGAGCAGTTCGCGGCCCCGTTCGTCGCGGAAGACGACGAGTTCGTCCCGGGCGGCTCTGACAGCGGCGGGAAGTCCGGCGAGGCCGCACCAGGCGCGTAGATCCGCGCTGGCGGCGGGGCCGTAGGCGGCGAGGTAGCGGCGCAGCAGCCGCTGTCCGACGGGATCGCCGTCCCCGTCGGGCAGCGGGTCGACGTCCCGTGCCAGCCAGGTGGCCAACGGCAGGTTGCGTACGCCGGCGGTCTGGTGCCACAGCCCGCGGGGCGGGAGTTGGGCCATGGGGATGAGGGCCGCGACAAGCAACTCGCCCAGGGCCCGGCGTGGTGGGCCGGGCCAGCGGTCTTCGACGGCTTGCACGAGTTCGGTCATGGTGCGGGGCCGCTGGTCGGCCATGACCGCGCGGCCCGCGGCGGCGACCTCCTCCAGGTCGATGCCGGCCAGTTCGCGCCGATAGGTGCCCAGCACTCGCTGGCGCAGCATGGTGTCGTGGCGGGCCCGCCAGGCGAGCGCGTCGTCGGAGGTGACGAGGTGCACGGTGCGGCGCATCAGATGGGTGCGCACCACGGTGCGGCCGGTGAGCGCTTCGTCCAGGTGCGCGGGTGTGAAGTCGGCCAGGCGGGACCACAGCCCGATGAACGGTTCGTGGGGCTCTTGCGCCTGCAACCCGCACAGGTGGGCCACCGCCTCGGGCACGGAGGTGTCGCCGCGGGTGAGCAGGTGCTGGCGGGCCAGGGTGGCGCGGTTGAGGGCGCGGCTGTCGAGGACGGTCATGGCGTCAGGCCGCGGCCCGCTCGTGGGCCGGGCGGCGGCGCAGGTCGGTACGGGTGAGGGAGGGCGGGGTGTAGGAGACGTCCAGAGGACCGATGTCGGTGCCGGGCGGGACGATCGTGTCGATCGTGTCGAGGATGTCGTCGCCCAGGGTGAGGGTGGCTCCGGCGAGCAGGTCGTCGAGCTGGTCCCTCGTGCGGGGGCCGATGATGGCGGCGGTGACGTCGGGATGGCCGGTGGCGAAGGCCATGGCCAGGTGGGTGAGGGAGAGGCCGGCTTCTTCGGCGAGGGCGAGCAGCACCTCGACGGCATCGAGCTTGCGTTCGTCGGTGAGGTGACGGGGGACCCAGTGCATACGGGCGTTGCCGGGCCGCGGGGTGTCCTTGCGGTAGCGGCCGGTGAGCAGTCCCATGGCCAGCGGGCTCCACACCAGAACGCCCAGGCCGTAGCGGCGGCAGGTGGGCAGGATCTCGCGCTCGATGCCCCGGTTGAGCAGGGAGTAGGTGGGCTGCTCGGTTCGCAGGCGGTGCAGGCCGCGCTGCTCGGCCACCCATTGGGCTTCGACGATGTCCGAGGCCGGCAGGTTGGAGGAGCCGATCGCGCGGACCTTTCCGGCCCGTACGAGGTCGGTGAGCGCGGAAAGGGTTTCCTCGATGTCCGTGTGCGGGTCGGGGTGGTGGATCTGGTAGAGGTCGATGTAGTCGGTTTGCAGCCGCTTCAGCGAGCCCTCGACCGCCTGCATGATCCAGCGCCGGGAACTGCCGCTGCGATTGGGGCCCTCGCCCATCGGTCCGTTGAACTTGGTCGCCAGCACGACCTGGTCGCGGCGCCCTTTGAGGCCCTTCGCGACGATCTCCTCGGTCTCGCTGTAGCCGTAGACGTCGGCGGTGTCCACGACATTGATGCCCGCGTCGAGCGCCTGGTGGATCATGCGTACGCAGTCGTCGTGATCCGGGTTGCCCGTCCTGCCGAACATCATGGTGCCCAGGCAGTAGGCGCTGACTTCGATGCCGGTCCGTCCCAGCTTCCGCATCCGCATGGTGACCCACTTCTCTTCGCTGTTGTACGTGTTCGGTGCCCGCGCCGTCCGGGCCGCCCGTGTGGCCGCGGCGGCCCGGACGGCGCGGGCATGTGAGGTCGGCTGGTTCAGCCGTTATAGGGAGCGGTGACGTCCAGCACCCAGGTGACACCGAAGCGGTCGGTGAGCATGCCGTACAGCGGCGACCACTGCGCGGGTTCCAGCGGACGCTGGATGGTCGAGCCGTCGGCGAGCCTGCCCCACAGGGCGCTGATCTCCTCGGCGTCGTCACCGCGTACGGAGACGAAGAACGGGTTCTCGCCCTGGTTCCAGGGCAGGTGCGAGGGCACGTCGTAGGCCATGACGTGGAAGCCGTTGTCGCCGGCCACCTCGCCCCACATCACCCAGTCCGCCTCGCTCTCGTTCCGCACGGCGCCGGCGTCCTTGTAGGTGATCGCGACGGTACGTCCGCCGAAGACGGACCGGTAGAAGTCCAGCGCCTCACGTGCGGTGCCCCGGAAGTTCAGATGTGTGGTGGTCGTGACGGACATGACCTGCTCCCAACCTCGATGTGACGAATACGCCGCCGATCGTTCAAGGCGATGTGGCGGCTGCCGTGACCGGGAGCGATGCCTCCCGAACGGCTCGTTGACCATCCTGGCGGGGGTAGCGGACAGGTTGTGTCCTGTACTGGCCCCGCCCTCGCGGACTTGTTGAATATGGAAGTCGTTATCGATTAATCTCTGGTTGCCGCATCGGCGGCCGTGTGTGCGGCAGCAGGGGAGGGGTCGTCATGACCGGGGCAGGCCGGATGTCCGGTGACGGAAAGATCAGCGCGGAGCGTGAGCGGTGCGTGGGGGCGGGACAGTGTGTGCTCGCCGCACCGGCCGTCTTCGACCAGGACGAGAAGGACGGGCTCGTACTCGTCCTCGACGAGAGGCCACCGGTCTCCCAGTCGGACGCCGTGCACGAGGCCGTTCGGGCGTGCCCGTCCGGTGCCCTCGCCCTGCGCTAGCCCGGCAACCGTTCCTTGCGGTTGGGGCCGGCGTGCGACTCGTCGGTGCGCGCACCCGCCACCGGCCGCCATAACCGCGCGCCCGCCACCGCCCGCCTCCGTCGCGCGCCCGCCACCGGACACCTCGACTGCGCGCCCGCCACCGCCCGCCTCCACCGCTCGCCCGCCACCGCCCGCCCGTCCTCGTGTCGGCCTCAGTTCACGCGCCGGCGCATGTCCCCCGGCGCCCGGTCCAGCTCAGCAGAACGTCAAGGAGAAGCATGTCCAGACAGTTCGATCGCCGTACCTTCCTCCGTCGCGGCGCGGCGGGAGCCGCGGCTCTGGCGGTGGGGCCCGGCCTGCTGGCGGCGTGCTCCACCGAAGGGCCCGGCAACGACCGGAAGCCGCAGTCGGGTTCCTCGCCCCGTTCGGGCGGCACCCTGCGAGCCGCCTTCGTCGGAGGCGGCGCCTCCGAGACGCTTGACTTCTTCAACGGCCCGTCCGCACTGGACCTGGTGCGCGCCCGGGCCTGGCACGGCACCCTGGGCAACCTCGATCCCAGCGGGCCCGACGGGGTGCGCTACGGCGTCCTCAAGGGCATCGACATCTCCGAGGATCTGTCCACCTACACGCTGCATGTGCGGCCCGGCGTCCGCTTCACGGACGGCTCCGAGCTGACCTCCGCCGACATCCTGCACTCGCTCAGCGTCCTCGCGGCCAGGAGCACGCTGCCCGTGTACCGGCTCGCCGCCGCGAACTTCGACCTCGCGCGCGCCAAGGCCGACGGCGACCTGAAGGTCGTCCTGCCCACCCAACGGCCCATCGCCGACGGCCGCATGATCCTCTGCCAGGGCAACTTCCTCGTCGTCAAGGACGGCACCAAGAACTTCCGCAGGGGCATGCCCAGTTGCGGGCCCTTCCGGCTCACCGAGTTCACGGCGGGTCAGGGCTCGGCCTTCGAGCGCTTCGACGACCACTACGGCCGCGTGCCGCACCTGGACGGCCTGGAGCTGCGGTCGATCGCGGACTCGACCGCCAGGGCCGGGGCGCTCACCAGCGGTGAGATCGACTTCGCCCACGACCTCTCACCCGTCACCGCACGCACCCTCGCGGACGACGCGACGGTCCGGCTCGTCCCGACGAAGAGCCCCTACCTGGTCGGGCTCTCCTTCCAGATGAACATGAGCGTCGAGCCGTTCGACGACCCGCGGGTCAGGGAGGCGTTCAAACTCGCGGTCGACCGCGAGGCCATGGTCCAGACCGTGTTCTACGGACACGCCGAGATCGGCAATGACCTGCCATCCATGGGCTTCCCGGACTACGCGGAGAGCCTGCCCCAGCGGGCCCACGACCCGGAACGGGCCCGCAGGCTCCTCAAGGAGGCCGGCGCCGACGGGATGAGGATCCGGCTGACGACCGGCCCCGAGACACCCGGCATGGTGGAGATGGCCACGCTCTTCGTCGAGGACCTGAAGAAGGCCGGCGTCCAGGCGTCGGTCCGTGAACTGCCCGCAGGGCAGCTCTACGCCGACTTCGCCGCCTATGCGGCGCTGCCGCTGGCCGGTTCGTACCAGATGCCCATCCCCGCGCTGTCGACCTACCAGATGAGCACGGCCGGCGGATCGCCGTCGGCGTTCGGCTGGAAGAAGTCGCAGACGGACACCTTCGTGGCGAAGGCCCGCGCCGAGAGCGATCCGTCCGAGGCGAAGCGGCTGGCCACCCGCGCGCAGCGCACGCGCTGGGCCGAGGGCAACCAGGTGCTGCCGGTCTTCAAGCCGAATCTGAACGCCCAGGCCAAGGGGGTCAGCGGGATAGCCGACGACCTCTTCGAACAGTTCCCCGGCTTCTCCCAGGCGTCCCTGGCGTGAACCTGCTCGCGTTCGCCGGCCGTCGCCTCGCGGGGGCGGCCGTCCTGCTGGTCGTGCTGTCGGCCGCGATCTTCGCGGCCACGGCCGTGCTTCCGGGAGACGCCGTCAGCGTGGTCGCCGGTGCGGACGCCTCCGAGGCACAACGCGCCGACGTCCGTGCCGGACTCGGTCTGGACCGGCCCGCCGCCGAGCGGTACGCGTCCTGGGCGGCCGGCGCCCTGCGCGGGGACCTGGGCCATGGCTTCGTCGGACAGCGCCCGGTCACCGAGGTCATCGCCACCCGCCTGCCCAACAGCCTGCTGCTCGCGGGACTGACCCTCGCGGTCACCGCACCGCTTGCCACGCTGCTGGGTCTGTGGACCGGGCTGCGCGGCGGCGGCGCCGACCGCCTGGTCGCGACAGGCGCTCAAGTGCTGGCGGCCGTACCCGAGTTCGTCATCGCGGCGCTGCTGATCGCGGTACTGGCGGTATGGCTTGAGGTTCTTCCGCGTGTCTCCGTCATCCCCCTGGGAGGCACCCCGCTCGATGTGCCGCGCGCCCTGGTCCTGCCCGTACTGACGCTCAGCGCGGTCGGCCTCGCCGTCGCCACCAGACTGCTGCGCGTGTCCGTCGCGGACGCGGCGGCCACCCCGTACTGCGAAGCGGCGCGACTCAACGGCGTCCGCGGTGTGCGGCTCGCGGCTCGTCACATCCTTCCCAACGCCGCGGGGCCCGCGGTGCAGGCCCTCACCCTCACCACGGGGGCGCTGGTCGGCTCCGCGGTGGTGGTGGAGAACGTGTTCGACTACCCGGGCATCGGCCGGGAACTGCAACTGGCCGTCGCCGCACGGGACGTGCCGATGGTGCAGGGCATCGCCACCGCCCTGGTCGCGGTGATGCTCGCGGTGCTGCTGCTGGGTGACATCTGCGCGCGTCTGCTCGGCGCGCGGGAGAGGCAGGGCCGATGACCACAGCCCTGACATCGCGGCGGCGGGAGCGCCCGGCCGGTCGGCGCACACCGCGCCGCCGCCGGCCGCTCCTGCTCATGGGCGCGGGAACGCTGCTCGTCGTGCTGCTCGCCCTGCTGGGCCCGCTGGCCGCGCCGTACAGCCCCACCGCGCAGCTCGCGGCGCCCTTCCAGCAGCCGGACGGACATTTCCTCCTCGGCACAGACGTGCTGGGCAGGGACGTGGCGAGCCGGGTGCTCAGCGGCGGCCGGACCATCGTGCTCACCGCGCTCGCGTCAACGGCGGCCGCCGGTGCCGTCGGGATGTCCGCCGGCGTGCTGGCGGCCCTGGCGTCCCGCCGGCTGGGCGACCTGATGGTGCGCTGCGTCGACGCCCTGGCCGTACTCCCGGCCCTCCTGATCGTCCTCGTCCTGGCCGCCGGTTTCCCCGGCAGCGACACGGCCGTCGTGGCGGCCGTGGCCCTGGCCACCGCTCCGTTCTCCACCAGGGTGTTGCGGGCCGCGGCGGACACCGTCCTCACCAGTGGGTACGTCGAGGCCGCCCTGGCCCGGGGCGACACCCGGCGGGCCGTACTGCGCCACGACGTGCTGCCCAACATCGCAGGACCGGCCCTGGTGGACACCGCGCTGCGTCTGGTTGCCTCCCTGCACCTCACCGCCACCGCGGGGTTTCTCGGACTCGGACAGGGCGGAGCGGCGCCCGACTGGGGGCGCATGGTGAGCGAGAACGTTCCCGGCGCGACACTGGCCGCCGCGCCGTTCCTCGCCCCGGCCCTGCTGCTCGTGCTGCTGTCCGTGTGCGTGGGCCGGCTGGCCGGACGGCTGGCGGACACGGTGGGGCGGGGTGCCGCATGAGCGATATCAACCGCATGACCGGCCATGTGTCCGGCCGCCCGTCCGGGACCGGCCCGCTCGCCGAGATCAGCGGACTGACACTCGGCCCGGTGACCGGCGGCCCGCCCGTCCTGCACGACGCCGTCCTCTCCCTGTCGCGCGGGCAGGTCCTCGGGGTCGTGGGCAGATCGGGGTCCGGCAAGAGCACGCTGGCGTACAGCCTGCTCGGACATGTCCGTCCGGGCCTGGAGGTCCGTGGCGGAACCGTCCGGGTCGCCGGGCTCGACCCGTTCGACCGCGGGGGCGCCCGCCGCCTGCGCGGGCGCGTGGTGTCGTTCCTGGGCCAGGACCCCGCCTCGTCGCTCAACCCCGCGCTTCGGATCGGCACGCAGCTCGCCGAGGCGGTGCGGCTGCGCTCGTCCGCGCGGGGTGCAGGCGACGTCCGGGCGCGGGTCGAGGAGCTGTTGCTGTCCGTGCGGCTACCGGCCGACCGGGCGTTCCAGCGGTGGCTGCCGCGCCGGCTCTCGGGAGGACAGGCCCAACGCGTGGCCCTCGCCCTTGCGTTGGCGGGCAGGCCCAGCCTGCTGGTCCTGGACGAGCCCACCAGCGGCCTGGACACGGTGCTGGCGGCCGGGATGCGCGGGCTGCTGGGCGAGGTCCTGGCCGACGGGGACCGCTCCGCGGTGCTGGTCAGCCACGACCCGGCGTGGATCGCGTCCGTGGCGGACGACGTGATCCGTCTGGAAGCAGGCCGGATCGCCCCGCTCGGCGTCCCGAAGGCGCCGGTGCCCGCGCCGCCGCCGGCCGGGGTCGCCGACCCCCGCCGGGGGAAGCAGAAGAGCGTCGCCCCCGCCGTCGTCGGCGAGTTGACCGTACGCGGGCTGCATGCCGTGCACGGCCGCATCCCCGTGCTGCACGATGTCTCCCTCACCGCCCCGGCGGGCTGCTGCACCGCCGTGGTGGGTCCCTCGGGGTCGGGGAAGACCACCCTCGCCCGATGTCTCGCGGGACTCCACCGGCCCACACGGGGCAGTGTCCAGTGGCGGGAGCGCGGCGCGCAGCGAGCAGGCGGCGCCCCGGTCCAACTCGTCGCGCAGGACGCACGCGGCGCCCTCAACCCACGGGAATCCGTACGCACCGCACTCCTGCGGCCCCTGACGGGCGTGGGGCGCCTGCCGGACCAGGACGCGGCGCACGAAGCCGTACGGCTGCTCGCCCGGGTCGGACTGGACCCGGATGTGCTCCTGCGCCGTCCGGGGGAGTTGTCGGGAGGCCAGCGGCAACGCGTCGCACTGGCCCGGACGCTGGCCGCCCGGCCGAGCGTCCTGGTCTGCGACGAGATCACGTCGGCGCTGGACCCGCAGACGGCGCGGGGGATTCTGGATCTGCTGGACTCGCTGCGGCGGACGCTGGGTCTGACGGTCGTGATGGTGACGCACGACCTGGCGGCCGCCGCCCGTCACGCGGAGCGGGTCGTCGTTCTGGACGAGGGGAGGGTGGCCGAGGCCGGCCCGGTCGAGCGGGTGCTGGCGGCCCCGGAACACCGGGTCACCCGGGACCTGCTCGCCTGCGCCGACCCTCCCGTGCCCGCGGTGCCCGAGCAGCGGTGAGCGGGCGGCGGGTGCGGAGCCGCTTACCGCCGCCGGGGGGAGCGCAACGCCCACCGGGCGCTCCCCCCGGCCGCGCCTCACCGCCGCAGCAGCTCGGCCAGCGCCGCCTTGTCGACCTTCCCGACGGCGGTGAGCGGAAGACCGGGAACCTGGACGACCTCGTCCGGGGCCTTGTAACCGGCGAGCCCGCGCTCCCTCAGGTGGACGGCGACCTCGCGCGCGCCCGGAGCCGTGCCCGCGCACACGACGAAGGCGACGGACCGCTCACCCCACCGCTCGTCAGGGACACCGACCAGGGCCGCCGCGGTGATGGCCGGATGCGTCAGCAACTGCTCCTCCACCTCGACCGCGGGAATCTTCTCACCGCCACGGTTGATCTGGTCCTTGATCCGCCCCACCACCACGAGGTGTCCGGTCGGCAGTCGCCGCACCACGTCGCCGGACCGGTAGTAGCCGTCCGGGGTGAAGGCCGTGCGGTTGTGCTCCTCGGCCCGGTAGTAGCCGCGCAGCGTGTACGGGCCGCGGGTGAGCAGTTCACCCGCCGTGCCGTCCGGGACTGGTCTGCCGTCCGCGTCCACCACCAGGACGTCGTCGTCCGGCGAGACGGGACGGCCCTGGGTGGTGCAGACGAGGTCGTCCGGGTCGTCGAGCCGTGTGAGGTTGATCAGCCCTTCGGCCATGCCGAAGACCTGTTGCACGCTCGCCCCGAGCGCCGGCCCGAGCCTGCGCGCGTGGTTCTCCGGCAGCCGCGCCCCGCCGACCTGTACCACCGCGAGGCTCCGGAGGTCCCAGGAGCCGGACGAGGCTTCGTCCATCCAGTGCGGAACGAGCGGCGGGGTCAGGGAGGTCAGGGTCACGCGTTCCCGCTCGATGAGGGTGAACGCCGTCTGCGGGCTGGGGTCCGGCGCGACGACGACGGTTCCTGCGGCCATGAGGGTGCCCAGCACACCGGGGCAGGCGAAGGTGAAGTTGAAGCCGATCGGCAGGACCGCCAAGTACACGGTCTGGGCGTCGAGCGCGCAGACACCGGCGCAGGCGCGGGCGTTGTAGGCGTAGTCGTCGTGTGTGCGCGGGATGAGTTTGGGCAGCCCCGTGGTGCCGCCGGACAGCAGCAGGAGGGCGATATCGGCGGGGTCCGCTCCGCCGGCGTCGGGGCCGGACGCGGACGGGGTGTCCACCCGCAGCGCGTCGAACGGGACGAAGCCGTCGTACGGTCCGGGGTCGCCGACCACGATGACATGCCGCAGCGAGCCGCCCGGCCCCTGCTCCGCCCGTACGTCCCTCATCAGTTCCCGGTGGTCGAACCTGGCGTGCAGGTCGGGCACCACACAGGCCACGGCACCCGCCAGGCGCACCAGATGGCCGATCTCCCGGCGCCGGTGGCCGGGCATGGCGTGCACCGGAACCGCCCCGAGCCGCTGCAGCCCGAACCAGACGAGCAGGAACTCGGCGCAGTTGGGGAGCTGGACCACCACGCGGTCGCCCCGGCCGATCCCCAGCCCGCGCAGCCCGGCGGCGACTTGGTCCGCCTCGGCGTCCAGGTCCGCGTAGGTCCACCGCCGGTCGCCGTCGACGAGGGCGACGCGCCCTCCGTGGGCGGCGCCCGCCTGCCTCAGCCGGGCGCCGAAGGTCACACCCTCCCAGTGTCCGGCGGCTCGGTAGCGCGCCGATTCGGCCTCGGACCAGGTCGGTTGAGTCTCGGTCATGGAGCTCTGCCTCTCATTGCCGGGCCGCGGGCTCTGGCGCCGGGCCCCGTCGTGTGACTACGATGCGAAGTATAGAAATGATAATCGTTTCTATCTGGGCGCCGGTTTCGGCCCTGCGCGAGGGAGCCGTCTGCGTCCGCTCCCCCGACCGACGCCCACCCCACCCGACCGGAAGGCCCCCAGTAGTGAGCGATGAAGCAGTCGTCAAGGCGCGGACAGCGGAAGGTGACGCCGACAGTCATGCCCCCCACACGGCGGTGGCGGTACGGGAAGCGGTGGCACGCGCCCTGGACTTGGCGCCGCAGGAGCTGGACGACGACCGTGACCTCTTCGAACTCGGCCTCGACTCACTGGTGTTGATGTCCCTGGTGGGCGCCTGGCGACGCGAGGGCAGCACGGTCACCTTCCAGGACCTCACCCGCGTTCCGACCCTCGGGGCATGGACGGCCCTGCTCGGGCGGGCCCCTCGCGGCGACGCGCCCGCCACGGCCCGGCGGCCCGCCGCGCTCGCCCCGCCCGGTGCGGCGACGACCGGAACGGAGGCGGAATCCTTCCCGCTGGCGACGATGCAGCACGCCTACTGGATCGGACGCCAGGACGGGCAGCCGCTCGGCGGCGTCGCCGCACACTTCTACGTCGAACTCGACGGCCGCGACGTCGATCCCACCCGGCTCGACGCCGCCCTGAAGGCACTGGTGCGACGCCACGGCATGCTGAGGGCCGTCTTCGACGAGGAGGGACGCCAGCGCTTCGGTGCGTCCGGTGCGCCACTGACCGTCCACGACCTGCGCGCACGCACACCTGAAGAAGCCGAGTCGGAGCTGGAGTTGCTGCGCGAGCGCAACACCCACGCGCGCGCGGACATCGCCGCCGGTGACGTCTTCCGCGCGGCCGTGTGCCTGCTTCCGGGCGGCAGGACCCGTCTGCAGATCGACCTGGACATGATGGCCGGCGACGCGCTGAGCCTGCGGGTGCTCCTGTCCGACCTGCAACGCTTCTACGAGTGTCCCGACGACCCGCCATGCGAACTCGGCCTCGACTACCGCCGGTACCTCGCCGAGCACGACGCCCGGCGAAAGGCGGAACGCGAGCAGCACGCCGCCTGGTGGCAAGAGCGCCTGCACCAACTGCCGCGCGCCCCGCGACTGCCGACGACCGTCGATCCGCTCACCCCCGTCGGGGCGAGCGACACCACGCTCACCCACTCCCGCCGACTGCACCACTGGCTCGGCCCCGACGACAAGGCGGCGCTGATCGACGCCGCACGCCGGCACGGCCTCACCCCCGCCGCCGCGCTCGCCACCGCCTTCGCCGAGATCATCGCCGCCTGGAGCGACAGCCGGCGCTTCCTGCTCAACCTGCCGCTGTTCGACCGGGACCTCTTCACTCCCGAAGTCGCCCACCTCGTCGGGGACTTCAGCAGCTCGATCCTGCTCGACGCGGACCTGAGCGCGTCCCTGCCGTTCTCCCAGCAGGCCCGCCGCCTCCAGGAACGCCTTCAAGAAGGCATGTCCCACGGCGCGTACGGCGGCGTCGAGGTCTTGCGCGACCTCGCCCGCGTCGAGGGCTCCCCGGTGCTGGCCCCCGTCGTCTACACCAGTGCCATCGGGCTGGGCGAGATCTTCGAGCAGGACGTCCAGAAGTCCTTCGGCAGCCCCTCCTGGATCATCTCGCAGGGCCCGCAGGTCTGCCTGGACGCCCAGGTCACCGAACTCGACGGCGGCCTGCTCCTCAACTGGGACGTCCGGGACGGCGTGTTCGAAGCCGGCGTGCCCGATGCCGCGTTCGACGCCTACCGCCGCCTCATCACCCGCCTCGTGACGGACCCCGACGCCTGGGCCCGCCCGGTGGACGGCCTGCCGGCGCCCGATGTCCTCGCCCGGCGCGCGGTCGCGGCCCTGCCGCCCACGCCCGTCCCGGACCGCGCCCTGCACACCCGCTTCTTCCAGCTCGCCGAGACGGAGCCGGACCGCACCGCGGTCGTCCGCACGAGCGGCGACCCGCTCACCTACGGCGAACTCGCCCACACGGCACGGCAGATCGCCGCGCTGCTGCGGGACCACGGCGTGCGGGAAGGCGACACCGTCACGGTGACCCTGCCCAAGGGCGCCGACCAGATCACCGCGGTCCTCGGCATCCTCGCCGCGGGCGCCGCCCACGCCCCCGTCGGCGTGGAACAGCCCGCCGTACGCAGGCACCGCATCCACTCCGTGGCCGGCGCGTCCGCCGTACTCACCGACCGGGCCCACGCCCATCTGTGCGCGGGCGTCTCCCCGGCGCCGGTGCTGCTCCTTGAGGACGCGTCGGCGGCCCACCCCGCCCCGGTCGTCCGGCCGGACCCCGCGCTGCCCGCCTATGTGCTGTTCACATCCGGCTCGACGGGAGTGCCCAAGGGCGTCGAGGTGCCGCACCGTGCGGTCGTCAACACCGTCGAGGCGATGCAAGAGCAGCTGGGCCTTCGGCCCTCGGACCGCACCCTCGCGATCTCCGCCCTGGACTTCGACCTCGCCACCTGGGACATCTTCGCCCCCCTGTCCCTGGGCGGCCAGGTGGTCGCCGTGGCACAGGAGCACCGCCGTGACGCCCACCACTGGGCGCGACTGGTGCGCACGCACGGGGTGACGCTGGTGCAGTGCGTGCCCGCCCTGCTGGACCTGCTGATGGCCGCGGGCGAGCAGGAGGGCCTGGGGACATCCCTGCGCATGGTCCTGCTCGGCGGGGACTGGGTCGGACTCGACCAGCCGGCCCGACTCCGGGCCCTCGTACCCGGCTGCCGCTTCGTGGCACTCGGCGGCATGACGGAGGCGGCGGTCCACTCGACCGTCTTCGAGGTGGAGGAGACCGACCCGGCCTGGAAGTCCGTCCCGTACGGGGTTCCGCTGCGCAACATGCGGGCTCGCGTCGTGGACGGACGGGGACGGGACTGCCCCGACCTCGTCCCCGGCGAACTGTGGATCGGCGGCCCCGGTGTGGCGACCGGTTACCGGTCGGACCCCGAACGCACCGCGGAACGCTTCGTCGAGTACGACGGCGAACGCTGGTACCGCAGCGGTGACCTGGCCCGCTACCGGCCCGACGGTGTGCTGGAATTCCTCGGACGCGCCGACCACCAGGTGAAGATCGGCGGCCACCGCATCGAACTCGGCGAGGTCGAGTCCGCGCTGGAGGACGACCCCGCCGTGCTGCACGCGGTCGCCACCGTCCTCGAAGCGCCGGTGCGTCACCTGGCCGCGGCCGTGTCCGCCCGTGGCCAGGCACCCGACCCGGCCGCCGTCCGCACCCGGGCGGCGCAACGACTGCCCTCCTACATGGTGCCCGAGCGCGTCCTGGTCCTCGACGACCTGCCGCTGACCGCCAACGGCAAGCTCGACCGGGCCGCGGTCCACCAGGCCCTGACCGAGACCGCAGGTAAGGACGGGCCCCGCACCTCGGCGCCGGCCGGCCCGGTGGAGATGGCCGTCGCGACCGAGTGGGCCGAACTGCTCGGGGTGTCCGAGGTGGGACGCGAGAGCAGCTTCTTCCTGCTGGGCGGCGACTCGCTCGTCGCGACGCGGATGATCGGCCGGCTGCGCGCCGCCGGATTCCCCGGCGCCCGCGTGGCCGACCTGTTCGCCCACCCCGTGCTCCAGCACTTCTGCGCGACGCTGCACCCGGCCACGGCCGCCGGCGAGCCGGCCCCGCCCGTCCTCGTGCCCGACCCGGACCACGCCCACGAACCATTCCCGCTCACCGACGTCCAGGCCGCCTACCACACGGGCCGCGATCCCCGTTTCACCCTCGGCGGCGTCGGCACCTGGCACTACACCGAGTTCGACGGCACAGACGTCGACCTGGACCGGCTGGAACGCGCCTGGAACACCCTCGTCCGACGGCACGGCATGCTCCGCGCCGTCGTCGAGGACGGACGACAGCGCGTCCTGCCCGACGTACCCACCGTGCGCATACCGGTCGAGGACGCCGGCGACGAAGGCGCCCGCGAGGCCCTTGCCGGCCTGCGCGCCCGGCTGTCCCACCAGGTCCGCGACCCCGCGCGGTGGCCGCTGTTCGCCGTCGAGGCCGTGCGCTACCGCCCGAGCGACGAGCAGGGCGGGAGCGGGATGCGTGTCCGTGTCGGCATCGGCCTCGACTACCTCGTGCTCGACGCGCTCTCCATCACCACGCTCTACGCCGAACTGAACACGCTCTACGCCGACCCGGCACACGAACTGCCGCCCGTCGACGTGACGTTCCGCGACTACCTGACCCGTCCCCCGGCGGACCCGGAGTCCGCCGGCCGGGCGCGCGCCCACTGGCAAAGACGGCTGTCCGAACTGCCGCCCCCTCCCGCCCTGCCCTTCGACCGGGATCCGGCGACGCTCGACACGCCCGTCTTCACCCGGCGCCGGCTCAGCCTGCCCGCCGAGGACTGGCAGGCCGTCAAACAGAGCGCGGCCCGGCACGGCCTGACACCCTCCACCGTTCTGCTGGCCCTGTACGCGGAAGTCCTGGCGGCCTGGAGCGGAACCGACGCCGTGACCGTCACACTCACCCTCTTCAACCGGCGTGACGTACACCCCCACATCCACCGGGTGCTGGGCGACTTCACCTCCCTGTCCCTCGCGGGTCACCGGCGCGACGGCGCGTCCTGGCTCGCGGCGGCCGTCGCGCTGCAGCGCCGCCAGGCGCAGGACCTGGACCACGCCGATGTGCCGATCGACTGGCTGCTCAGGGAGTTCGGCCGTCGCACGGGCACGGTGGACGCCGCCGCACCCGTGGTGTTCACCAGCGCCATCGGCGTGGGCGACGCCACGCTGGCCGGAGCGGACACGGGCTTCCCCGAGAAGGTCTGGGGCATCTCCCAGTCCCCGCAGGTCTGCCTGGACAACCAGGTCACGGAGGAGTCCGGGAACCTGATCGTCACCTGGGACGCGGTGGAGGACCTGTTCGCGGAGGGCGTGCTGGACGCGATGTTCGACGCCTACGCACGGCTGCTGCGGCACCTCGTCACCGGCGACTGGGCCGCGCCGCTGCCCGACCTGCTGCCCGCCGCCCAGCGCGAACGGCGGGCCGCCGCCGCACGGGAGTCCGCCCTGGAGCCGGTCGCGCCGCGCCTGCTGCACGAGACCTTCTTCACCCGCGCGAAGGCCCGCCCCGACCGCACCGCCCTCGTCACGACGGCGGGGGAGGAGACCACCTACGCAACCCTCGCCGAGCAGGCGCTGCGCACCGCAGCCGCGCTCGTCGACGCGGGCGTACGGCCGGGCGACCTGGTCGCGGTCACCCTGCCCAAGGGACCGGACCAGATCGCGGCGGTCCTCGGCGTGCTCGCGGCCGGCGCCGCCTACGTCCCCCTCGGTCTCGAACAGCCCGCCGCCCGGCTGCGGCGGGTCCACACCACGGCCGGGTTCCGCCTCGTCCTCGGAGACTGGCCCGATGCGGACGGCACAGGCCCCCGCGCCGTCCCCTTCCCGGACACACAGAGCCGCGAGCCGCTGCCGGCGCCGCACGGGACGTCCCCCGACGCGCTCGCCTACGTGATCTTCACATCGGGTTCCACGGGCGAGCCCAAGGGCGTCGAGATCACCCACGCCGCCGCCTGGAACACCATCGCGGACATCAACGCCCGGCACGGCATCGGGGAGGACGACCGCGTCTTCGCCCTGTCCGCACTGGACTTCGACCTGTCCGTGTACGACCTCTTCGGCCTGCTCTGCGCAGGCGGCTCCCTGCTGCTCCCCACCGAGGACCAGCGCCGGGAACCCGCCCGCTGGCCGAGCCTGCTGGACCGGTACGGGGTGAGCGTCTGGAACACCGTCCCCGCCCTGCTCGACCTGTTGCTCGACGCCGACGAACAGGGCGTCCACAGCGGTCACGAAGCAAGTGGCGTACGGGGACTGCGGACCGCACTGGTCTCCGGTGACTGGATCGGCCTCGACCTCCCGGCCCGGCTGCGGGCCCGCACCGCCCGGCCCGCGGCGTTCGTCGCCATGGGCGGCGCGACCGAGGCCGCCGTCTGGTCCAACACCCTGACCGTCGCCGACGTGGACCCCCGGTGGGTGTCGATCCCCTACGGCCGTCCCCTGACCGGACAGCACTACCGGGTCGTCGACCGGGACGGGCGGGACTGCCCCGACTGGACACCCGGCGAGCTGTGGATCGGCGGCGCGGGACTGGCCCGCGGTTATCTGGCCGACCCGGCCCGCACCGCCGAGAAGTTCGTCGTACGGGACGGGCGGCGCTGGTACCGGACCGGCGACCTGGGCCGGTTCCGCGGCGACGGACTGCTGGAGTTCCTGGGCCGCCTCGACGGCCAGCTCAAGATCGCCGGCCACCGCATCGAGGCGGGCGAGATCGAGGCCGCGCTGGAGGCACACCCCGCCGTGGCGCGGGCCGCCGTCGTGGCCGTGGGGGAGCGCACCGCGAAACGCCTCGTCGCCTTCGCCGTACCGCTGGACCCCCAGGCCGTCGCCCCCGTCGGCAGGCCGGGCCCCAGCGAGGGCGGCACGCCCATCGAGGATCAGGACCTCGTCTCGGACCTCTTCGGACTGCTCGCGCGGCGGGTGCCCGGCTACGCCGTCCCGTCCCGCATCCTGCTGCTGCCCGCCCTGCCGCTCACCGCGAACGGCAAGCTCGACCGCAACGCACTGGCCGGCACGGCGGGCCCCGAGCCGGTGCCCGCGGGCGCCGAGCCACCACGGGGCGAGACCGAGACAGCCCTCGCCGAACTCTGGCAGGAGCACCTTACGCACCCCGTGCCGGACCGCAACGCCAACTTCTTCACCCTCGGCGGCGACAGCCTCTCCGCGCTGCGCCTGCTCACATCGATCGAGCGCCGCCTGGGAGCCGCCGTGCCGGTCCGCCGCTTCTTCGCCGCACCGACCATCGCCGCGCTCGCCGCGGACGTCACCCGAACGCTCGCGGCCCACGAGACCGCCTACGAGACCGGAGAGCTGTGAACATCGCTGAACTGCTGGCCCGCTACGCCGAACAGGGCGTGGTCCTGTGGGCCCAGGACGGACACCTGCGTTTCCGGGCCCCCCAGGGCCGGCTCACCGACACGCACCGAGCCGAACTGCGCACGCACAAGGAAGCCATCCTGCGTCACCTGGAGGCAGCGGAGCCCGCGCTGCGCGGCGACCCCGGCAGCCGCCACGAGCCGTTCCCGCTGACGGACATCCAGGCCGCCTACCTCATCGGCCGCACCGACGCCTACGCCTACGGGGGCGTTGGCTGCCACGCCTACGTCGAACTGGAATACCCCGACCTGGACGTGGACCGGGTCACCGCCGTGTGGCGGGAACTCGTCCAGCGGCACGACATGCTCCGCGCCGTCATCCACCACGACGGCCACCAGCGGGTCCTGCCCGACGTGCCCGCCCTCGCCGTCGGCGCCGACGATCTGACCGCGCTCCCGCCCGCCCTCGCGAAGGCGGAGGTGGCACGCACCCGCGCCCGTCTGTCCGCCCGTCAGGCACCCACCGACCGGTGGCCGCTCTTCGACGTCCACGTGAGCAGGACGGCCGGGCATGCCGTGCTCCACCTCTGCTTCGACATGCTCGTCGTCGACCACGCGAGCCTGCGCATCCTGCTCGCCGAGTTCCAGCACCGCTACGGCGGTGCCGCCCTCCCCGAAGCGCCGAGGATCACCTTCCGCGACTACGTCCTGGCCCGCCGCGCCCTCGCCGACACCGACGGCCACTCCCGTGACCGCGCCTACTGGACCGAGCGCCTCGACAGCCTGCCGCCCGCCCCCGAACTGCCCCTCGCCGAACCCTGGGAGGCCGCCGTGAGCGCCTTCGAGGAAGGGAACCGGCCACTCGCCTCCGGTGACGCGGTGACGTTCCGCCGGCTGGAGGTCCTGCTGCCCGCGGCCGACCGGGAGCGTCTGACCGAGCGCGCCGCGCGGCGCGGGCTGACCGTGTCGACGGCACTGCTCGCCGCCTACGCCGAGACGGTCGGCCACTGGTCGCGGACCAGCCGGTTCACCCTCAACGTGCCCACGGTCGACCGGCCCGGCCTGCACGAGGACATCGGCCGCATCGTCGGCGACTTCACCTCGCTGGAACTGCTCGCCGTCGATCTCGGCGCCCCGGCCACCTTCGCCGAACGGACCAGGACCGTCGGGCGGCAGCTCCTCGAAGACCTGGCGCACCCGCTGTTCACCGGCTCGGAGGTGCTGGCCGAACTGTCCCGCAGGGCCGGCGCCCCGGTCCTGATGCCGGTCGTCTTCACCAGCGCCCTGGGCGGGGGCGGCACCACCGAGGGCGTACCCCCCGAGGTGGCCCACGCCGCGACCCGGACGCCGCAGGTATGGCTCGACTGCCAGGTCATGCACCGCGGTGACGCGCTGAGCCTGTCCTGGGACATCCGTGAGGGAGCGCTCAGCCACGGCGTGGCCGAGGCCATGTTCGACGCCTGGACGGCACTCGTGCGCGAGCTGTCGGCCGCGGGCGAGGCCGGTGACGCCGCCTGGGACGCCCCGGTCCGCATCCCTCTCCCCGAGGCGCAGCAGGCCCGCCGGCGCACGGTCAACGCGACCGGGGGACCGCTGCCGGACGCCCTCCTCCACGAACCTCTGCTGGACCGGGCACAGGCCACACCGGAGGCGATCGCGGTCCGGACGCCCGAAGCGGCGCTCTCCTACCGGCAGCTCGTCGCCCGGGCGAGCGGTGTCGCCGCGTCGCTGGCGGCGTCCGGACTGCGGCCCGGGGAGCCGGTGGCCGTCTGGATGGACAAGGGCTGGGAACAGGCCGTCGCCGTCCTCGGCACGCTCATGGCGGGCGGCGCGTATCTGCCCGTCGACACGGCCCAGCCGCCGGCCCGCCGGGACACGATCATCGCCGACGCGGGCGTACGCACGGTCCTCACCCAGTCCTGGCTCGCCGAGACCGACGACCTCCCGGCGACCGTGTCGGCCGTCGCGGTCGATCTCGTCCCCGAAACCACCGCGTCCTACCCGACCGCGCCCCGGCGCGATCCCGGCGAACTCGCCTACGTCATCTACACCTCGGGCTCCACCGGCACGCCCAAGGGCGTGATGATCAGCCACCGGGCCGCCCTCAACACCGTCCAGGACATCAACCGCCGCTACGCGATCACCGAGCGCGACCGCGTCCTCGGCATCGCGGGGCTCGGCTTCGACCTGTCCGTCTACGACCTGTTCGGGCCGCTCGCGGTGGGCGCCACCCTCGTCCTTCCCCGGGCCGACCGGCGCGGCGATCCCTCCCACTGGGCCGAACTCGTCCGCGACTTCGGCGTGACGGTGTGGAACTCGGTACCCGGCCAACTGCACATGCTGTGCGACTGGCTCAGCTCCGAGCCCCCCACCGGCGACGGCTCCCTGCGGCTCGCGCTGATATCCGGCGACTGGATACCGGTCGCCCTGCCCGACCAGGCCCGCGCACTGCTGCCCGGGCTGGAGATCATCTCACTCGGCGGCGCCACCGAGGGCTCCATCTGGTCCATCGCCCACCCGATCGACGAGGTGGACACCGCCCGCCCGAGCATCCCGTACGGCAAGCCCCTGACCAACCAGACGTTCGCCGTGCTCGACCGGCGTCTGCGGCCACGGCCCGAGTGGGTGCCGGGCGAGCTGTACATCGGCGGGGCCGGCGTCGCCCTGGGCTACCTCGGCGACGAGGCCCGCACGGCGGAGCGGTTCCTCACCGACCCCGTCAGCGGACAGCGGCTCTACCGCACCGGTGACCTCGGCCGGTATCTCCCCGACGGAACCATCGAGTTCCTGGGCCGGGAGGACGCCCAGATCAAGATCCGCGGCTACCGGGTCGAACTCGCCGAGGTGGAGGCCGCCGTGCAGGCCCACCCCGCGGTCGCGGCGGGCGCGGTCGTCGTCGACGACTCGGCCGCGGGCGGACGGCGCCTGGCCGCGTTCGTGGAGACGGCACGCAAGGACGGCGACGAGCCGGCCCCGCCGGGCCCGGAACAGGCGCGCGCGGCAGCCGCCGACGCCGTACGGGAAGCCTCCGCGGCCGTCGACGCCGCACGGCTCACTCAGTTCCTGGCCGCCCTCGACGAGGTGGCACTCGCCGAGATGACCCGGGTCCTCGCGGGCTGCGGAGCGTTCGAGGACGGCGCCGCGCCCACGGCGGACGAGGTGGGCACGGCGCTGCGCGCGACGCCCCGCCATCGGCACATCGTGCGGCGCTGGCTGCGCGCCCTGGCCGCCCGGGACCGGCTCACCCACCGGGACGCCGACGACACCTACACCGCCCTCGTCCCCGTCTCCGCGCCCGAGGCGGAGCGCCACTGGCGGCTGGCCGCCGAGCTGGAGCACGAGATCGGCTGGAGCACCGAGCTGCTGACCGTCATGCGCACCTGCGCCGAGCGGCTGCCCGAGCTGGTCGCCGGGGAGGTCGGCATCCGGGACCTGCTCTTCCCCGGCGCGGCGACCGAGGCAGCGGACGCCGCCTACCGGGACAACCTCGCCATCCGGCACCTCAACCGCGCGGTGGTGGCCGCGTTGCGGGAGATCGCCGCGAGCCACACCGGCGAGGAGCGGCTGCGGGTGCTGGAGGTCGGCGGCGGCGTCGGCGGCACCACGGGCGAACTGGTGCCCGTCCTCGCCGAGTACGGCGTCGACTACCTGTTCACCGACGCCTCGGCGTTCTTCCTCGGCGAGGCCCGCGAGCGCTTCGCCGACCACACCTGGGTCCGCTACCAGCGCTTCGACGTCGACGAGGACCCGCGCTCCCAGCACCTGCTGCCCAACACCTTCGACGTCGTGGTCTGCGCCAACACGCTGCACGCCGCCGCCGACGCCGACGCGGCCGTGGGCCGGCTGCGGGAACTGCTCGTGCCGGGCGGACAGCTCGTGTTCGTGGAGAACACCCGCGACGAGAACCTTCCGCTGCTGGTCTCCATGGAGTTCCTCGAGGTCGCGGGCCGGGCGTGGACCGACGTGCGCGCGCACACCGGCCAGTCCTTCCTGACCCACCCGCAGTGGCGTGAACTCCTCGGCCGGCACGGCGCGTCCGACGTCACCGCGCTGCCTCGGGCCGAGGACACCCTGGCGCTCACCGGCCAGGAGGTGTTCCTCGCCACGATGAAGGACGACCGGCACCATGTGCCCGTGGGGGAGCTGGCCCGCACGGCCGCCACCCGGCTCCCGGAGTACATGCTCCCCTCGGTGTGGCAGGTCGTCGACACCCTGTCCCGCACCCCCAACGGCAAGACCGACCGCGCGCGCCTGCGGAGCTGGCTGCCCCGGGAGAGCACACCGGTCGTCGTGGACGAGCGGCCGAGGGACGAACTGGAGAACAGCCTCGCCGACCTGTGGACGGAACTCCTCGCGGTCGAACGCGTCTCCCGCGACGACGACTTCTTCGACCTCGGCGGCGACTCACTCCTGGTGGCCAGGATGGTGGGCCGGCTGCGTGAACGCGTACCACAGGCGGCGGACCTGGAGTGGGAGGTCGTCCTGCGTCACATGCTGCGCCGCCCCACCGTCGCCGGCCTCGCCGGCTTCCTGCGGGGCCTGGCCGTCACTGAGGACGCACCCGTGTCAGGTGCCGTCCGCACGGACCCGGTGATCCACCTGCACGGCGCCCGGTCGGCCGACGAGCCCACGACCGTGCTCGTGCACGCCGGAACCGCGACGATCATGCCGTACCGGGCGCTGATCACCGAGATCAGACGGCGCTCGCCGGGCCTCGCCGAGGTCGTCGGTGTGGAGGTCCCCGACCTGAACGGGTTCCTCGCCGCCCCGCCGGAAGGGCTCATCGAGCAGGTGGCGGCCGACTACGCGCGGGCGCTGACGGCGAACGGGCAGAGCCGCTTCCATGTCGTCGGCTACTGCCTGGGTGGCCTGATCGCCACCGAAGTGGCCCGCAACCTGGCCGAGTCCGGGGCGGAGGTGAAGAGCCTCACCGTCATCAGCAGCCACAGCCCCCGCTTCCGGCTGGACGACGAACTGCTCGCCGAGTACTCCTTCGCCGTCATGATGGGCATCGACCCCGCCGAACTCGGCTTCCCCGACGACCAGTACCGGGTGGCCGCGGCGGCCGACGCCGTCCTGGCCGCCAGCCCCGGTGTCCTGCCGGACGGCGGACTCGCCGCGCTGCCCGAGGAGTTCGAGGACGTCGCAAGCCGCTTCCGGCGACTCGCCGGCATACCCCGCGCCACCCGCATCGCGCGGATGTGCGAGGCGGTTCCCGCCTCGGCCGGCACCTACGAACCCGACCACATGACGCGGCTCTTCCTCGCCTTCCGCCAGAGCGTCTTCGCCATCACCCGCTACGACGCCGAACCCTACGCGGGTGACATCACCTTCCTGCGGCACGACGGTGCCTACCCCTTCCCCGGCAGCAAGGACGCCGTCACCGCCTACTGGGAAGAACTCACCCTCGGGGACCTGGACCTCGTCGACATCGGCGGCGACCACTACAGCTGCCTGTCCGTCGAGCACGCGCCCGGCATCCTCAAGACCCTCGCGGAACTGACCCAGGGGGCGATCACCCGATGAAAGAGAGCACGACGGCGGGACACAAGCCCCTGATCGGGGTCCTCGGGGCGTCCGGGGCGGTCGGCCGGGCCGCCGTACGCGAACTGCGCGCACTCGGCCACACGGGACTCCGCCTCGGCGGCCGGACCGCATCGGCCCTGCGCCCGGTCGCCGAGGAGGACCCCGGCGGCCATGACGAGATCGTCCGGGCGGACGCCACCGCACCGGACGGCCTGCGCGCCTTCACCGAGGGCTGCGACATCGTCCTCAACTGCGCCGGCCCCACCTACCGGCTCCGCGCCACGGTGGCCTCGGCGGCACTCGCCGCCGGCGCGCACTGCGTCGACGTGGCCGGGGACGACCCGGCGGCCGAGGACCTGCTCAAGGACGGCGACCCGGCCCGCGACGGCCGCACCGTCGTCCTGTCGGCGGGTGCCCTGCCCGGCCTGTCCAGCCTCCTGCCCCGCTGGCTGGCCGGGCAGGGCCTGAACAGCGTCGCCGCGCTGACCGCGCACTGCGGCGGCCTGGAGCGCTGTTCGCCGACGGTGGCACACGACCTCATGCTCTCCCTCACCTCCGGCGGGGCGGCCGGCGCGGCCTACGGCGAGGCCCTTGCGGCCGTCCGCGACGGCCGGCGCGTCCCGCGCGCCCTGCGCACCGCCGAGGACACCGAACGCGACGGCTTCCCCGGCCGGGTCGCCGTGCAGCCCTATCTCAGCGGCGAGAGCGAACGCCTCGCCGGCGTCCTGGGCCTCGACCGGCTCGACTGGTACAACGTCCACCCCGGTCCCCGCGTGCGCGCACTCCTCAATGTGCTGCCGGGCAGCCTCGCCGCCAAGGACGACCCCGCGGAGCTGGCGGACCGTCTGATCCTCGCCGCCGACCTCGACCTGGCCGGACGCACGCCCTACTACGTCATGGACTTCGCGCTGTCGGGCACCGCGTCCGCAAAGCCGGCCACGGCCGGACTGACCCTGCGCGCGGCCAGCAGCTACCGGCTCACCGCGGCCGTGGGCGCGCTGGCGGTGGACGCCGTGCTCCGGGCGGAGGTCCGGCCCGGCGTGCACTTCGCCTGCGATGTGCTGGACCCCGCCACCGTGGTGCGGCACCTGCGGTCCCAAGGAGCCGCCGAGCTACGGCTCACCGGAGCGGCGGCCGGCGCCGAGCAGCTGGAAGAGGGTGTGCTGTGAGCGCCGGCGTTCCGTTCCGTGTGCTGGTCTGCGGCACCAACTTCGGCCGCTTCTACGCCGAGGCGGCACACCGGCGCCCCGGATACGCGCTGGCCGGCATCCTCAGCCGGGGTTCCGCCGCGTCCCGGGCGTACGCCCAAAACCTCGGCGTCCCGTACTACACGGACCTCGACGACCTCCCGGCCGGCATCGACGCCGCCTGCGTGGCGGTCAGTTCCGCCATATCGGGCGGACAGGGCACCGATCTCGCCAAGGCGCTCATGGACCGTGGCATCCACGTCCTCCAGGAACACCCCCTCCACCTCACCGAGTTGACGGACAACCTCACACACGCGCGTCGCCGGGGAGTGCAGTACCGCCTCAACACCCACTATCCGCACGTCGCCCCGGTCCGTGCCTTCATCGACGCGGCCCGCAGGCTCGTCGCACGGCAGCGACCGCTCTTCGTGGACGCCGCCACGCCGGTCCACCTCATGCATCCGCTGGTGGACATCCTGGGACGGGCGCTGGGAACCCTGCGGCCCTGGCGTTTCGCGGACCCGGCACCGCTGCCCGCCGACATCGGACCGCAGCCGTTCCGCTCCCTGCACGGCGTGTTCGCAGGCGTACCCCTCACGCTGAGAGTGCACCACCAGCTCGACCCCGCCGACCGGGACAACCACGCCCTGCACTGGCACCGGATCTCCCTCGGCACGGAAGGCGGAGTCCTCACCCTGGCCGACACCCACGGGCCCGTCCTGTTCAGTCCCCGCCTGCACATCGGGCGCGACGCCGACAGGCGCTTCGTCCTGGACGGGCCGGGCACCGGCCGCCTGGGGCTCGGCACCACATCCGTCATCGGAAACACCGGAACCTTCCGCACCGTCTTCTCCGACCTGTGGCCGCAGGCCATCGGGAGCACCCTCGACGGGCTCCGTGAGGCCGTCGAGCAGGGTGGCGACGCCCTGCGCGCGGGTCAGTACGAGTTGGCCGTGTGCCGCATCTGGACCGACCTCGCGGCACGGCTCGGACCGCCCGAGATCGTCAGGCCGGCCGTCCCGCGGCCCCTCGCGGTCAGTGACATCTTCCCGGTGCCGGAACAGTCCGTCGCCCACACGTTCTCCGGCCGCGGCACCGAACAGAGCCCGGCCGCCGTGCGTGCCGAGATCCGGCATGTCCCCTCCGGCGACGCACAGTCCGGCACTCGTCCCGGCCCGAGCCGGGACGGCGGAGCCGGCCCCGTGGACACCGCGTCCTACACCCCGTCGGCGGAGTTCTTCGACCTCGTCGCGGCCGAGCACACCGCGACCGCCGGCGCCCCCGCGATCGCCGCGCTCCTCGCCGGCGCCGACCTGAGCACCGGCCCGGTGGTCGACATCGGCGCCGGCACCGGCCTGGTGACCGAGGCCGTCGCCCGGGCCCGGCCGGACGCGGAGATCATCGCCTGCGAACCCGCGGTCGGCATGCGCGCCGTGCTCACCAGCCGCGTCTTCAGCGATCCGTATCTGCGCTCCCGGATCACGGTCACCGCGGACGCGGCCCCCGACCTGGACCTCCCCGATCACATCAGCGTCGTCCTGCTCTGCGGGGTCCTCGGCCACCTCGACCCCGCGGGACGAGCCCGGCTGTGGCGACGGCTGACCCGCCGGCTGGCCCCCGGCGGCCTCGTGGTCGTCGAACTCATGGGATTCGAGGAGCCGTTGACTCTTCCCGAGACCAGGCTCGCCACCGCCACGGCCGGCCGGCACCGCTACGAGTGGTCGTTCGGCGCGGCACCCGACGACGCGGCCGACGGCATGATGCGCCTCGACTCCACCTGGCGCGTCTACCTGGACGGCGCCACGGAGGCGGTACGCGAGGTACACGACTCGTACCGCTGGGCCCCCTTCGGCCTGAAAGACGTGGAGGCCGAGTCCGGCCTGACCGCACACGCCCTGCCGACCCGCCCCGGCGCGCCCCCGTTGGCCGTACTCACCCGGGCACCGGACTCGCCGTACGCGCCGGACTCGCCGTACGCGCCGGACACCCCGCGCACCACCGAAGCATCCCTTGCCCCTTCCCCACCGACGACTGAGGACCACCGATGAGCACCCCCGTGCCCCCGACGACCACCGACACCCCCGACGCACCCGCCACCGGCGCCGCGCCCCACCCCGCGGTCCCGCCCCGCGACTTCCCGATCCGGCGCGGCTGTCCCTTCGCCGCACCCGAGGAATACGGCACACTGCGCACCGAGGACCCGGTCGCCCGCGTCACCCTGCCGACCAAGCGGGAAGCCTGGGTGGTGTCCCGCTACGACGACGTACGCGAACTGCTCTCGGACCCGCGTGTCAGCGCCGACATCCGGCGGGCCAACTTCCCCGCCCTCGGGGAAGGCGAACAGGAGGCCGGGGCCAGGTTCCGGCCCTTCATCCGCACCGACGCCCCCGAACACACCCGTTACCGGCGGATGCTCCTGCCGGTGTTCACCGTGCGCCGGGTCCGCGCGATGCGCCCCGCCGTACAGGCACGCGTGGACGAGATCCTGGACGGCATGCTCGCCGCCGGCGGCCCCGTGGACTTCGTCTCCGCGTACGCCAACGCCGTCTCCACCTCGGTGATCTGCGAACTGCTCGGCATCCCCCGGCAGAACCTTGAGTTCTTCCGGGACGTCACCCGGATCTCCGGCTCGCGGCACAGCACCGCCGAGCAGGTCTCCGAAGCCCTCGGCGGCCTGTTCGGGCTGCTCGCCGAACTGATCGCCGAGCGGCGGGAGGGACCCCGCGACGACTTGATCTCCCAGCTCGTCACCGACCATCTGACGACCGGCAAGGTGACGACGGACCAGTTGCTGTCCACCCTCGGCATCACGATCAACGCCGGCCGCGAGACCACCACCAGCATGATCGCCCTGAGCACCCTGCTCCTCCTGGACCGGCCGGAACTCATGGACGAACTGCGCCACGACACCTCGCTGATGCCCGCCGCCGTCGACGAACTCCTGCGCGTCCTCTCCGTCGCCGACTCCATACCGCTGCGGGTGGCCGCCGAGGACATCGAGCTGTCCGGCCGGACCGTCCCCGCCGACGACGGCGTCATCGCCCTCCTCGCCGGGGCCAACCACGACCCCGAACAGTTCGACCACCCCGAGCGGGTCGACTTCCACCGCACGGACAACCATCACGTGGCGTTCGGCTACGGCGTGCACCAGTGCCTCGGACAGCATCTGGCGCGGCTGGAGCTGGAGGTCGCCCTGGAAACACTCATCCGCCGCGTCCCCACGCTCCGCCTCGCGGGGGACCGGGACCGGGTCGTCTTCAAACACGACTCGGCCACCTTCGGCCTCGAAGAACTGATGGTGACCTGGTGACCGCGCCCTTCTCACCGAGCGCCGGCGCGCGTGCCGCCCGTGTGGACAGCCCGTGGATCAGACGGTGGAGCGAGGCGACCGCGTCCCGGCTCACCCTGATCTGCCTGCCCCACGCGGGCGGCAGCGCGACCTTCTACCGGCCCTGGGCGGCGCTGATGCCCCCCGAGGTGGAACTCCTCGGCATCCAGTACCCGGGCCGGGAGGACCGCATCGGGGAACCGGCGACGGCCGGCATGGGCGAGCTGGTGAGCGCGGTGGCGGACGCCGTCCTGCCGCTGCTCGACCGGCCGTACGCCCTGTTCGGGCACAGCATGGGCTCCGCCGTCGCCTGGGAACTGGCCCACGAGCTGGACCGCCGCGGAGCACCCGGCCCGCGCCGGCTCTTCGCGTCGGGCCGTGCCGCTCCCGGCACGGCGGTGACCGGGCAACTGCACCGCCAGAGCGACGACATACTGAGCGCGGAACTCGGCCGGCTCGGCGGAACGAGCCGTGAGGTCCTGGACGATCCCGGGCTGCGCGCCGTGATCCTCGGGGCCGTACGCCACGACTACCGGATCATCGAGACGTACCGGCCCGGCCCCCGGCCGCCGCTGACCTGTCCGATCCATGTGCTCACCGGCGGCGCGGACCCGGAACTCGGCGAAGAACGCTGCCGCGACCGCGCCCGCGGCTGGGCGGACCTCACCACCGCCCGCACCGAGATACGTGTCTTCCCCGGCGACCACTTCTACCTCACCCCGCGACGCCGCGAGGTGGTCGCCACCGTCCTGCGCAGGATGGACCCCTCACTGACCACGGGCGCACGCACATGGCCGAGCACCCCGTGAGCCGCCACCGCCCGGCCACCCACGCCCGGAGACCGTCATGATCGACTACTACTCGACCTCGGCCGAGTTCTACGAGCTGGTCGCCACCCGGCACACCGCCAGCAGCGGCCCCCCGCTGATGCGCGTCCTCACCGGCCTGGACGTGTCGCACGGCCCCGTCCTGGAGATCGGCGCGGGCACCGGCCGCGTGACGGAAGTCATCGCCTCGGCCCTGCCCGAGGCGGACATCCTCGCGGCCGAGCCGTCGGCCACCATGCGCGCCATGCTCAACTCCAGGGTCGCCCGCGACCCGGACCTGCGGCGCCGGGTGACGGTGGTCGACGGCGCCGCCCAGGACCTCGTCCTGCCCGAACGGCTCTCCGCCGTGGTCGTCTTCGGCGTGGCCGGCCATCTCACCGTCCCCGAACGCGTGGCGCTGTGGAAGCGGCTCGCGGCCCGCCTGCCGGACGGGGCGCCCATCGTCGTGGAGCTGATGGGTGTCTCCTCACCACGCGTCATCCCACCGGTGATGTCCCTCAGGGAGACCATCGGACGCCAGACGTACGAGTGGTGGATCGGCGGCGAACCCACCGAGGGCGACGCCATGCGGTTCACCACCACCTGGAAGGTCCTGCGCGACGGCCGCACCGTGCGTGAGGTCGCCGACAGCTACGACTGGCACACCTTCGACGTCGCCCAACTGGCTCGAGAGGCCGGCATGACCAGCCGCCGCATCACCGAGGCGGGCGGCAGGCCCATCCCCGAAATCGGAGTACTCGTCAAGTGAAGCCACAACCGTCCGGGCCCGGCCCGGACCCGGCCGCCTCCGGCGCGGGCACCGAGGCGCCCCCGCCGCCGCTGCGCGCGCTGGCCGAGCCCGTCCGGGGCCGACTCGTCCTCGCCGTCGGCCTCCAGGCCGTCGCGGCCCTCGCCGCGGTGGTCCCTTTCATCGCCGTCTCGCGCATCGCCGACCGCCTCACCGGGGCGTCCCCCGCCGACGGCGGTGCCCTGTGGCCGCTGGTCACGCTGGCCTGCGCGGCCGGCCTGCTCGCCCTGGTGTGCGCGACGGCGGCCGGCGCCCTCGCCCATCTCGCCGACAACGACCTCCAGCTCACCCTCCGCCGCCGGCTCGCCCGGCACATCGGGCGGCTGCCCCTCGGCCGGCTCACCGACAAGGGCACCGGCGAGGTCAAACAGGCGGTACAGGACGATGTGAGCGCACTGCACACGTTGTTCGCCCACACCCTGCTCGACGTCGTCGCCGTGCTCACCGCCCCGGTGCTCGCCCTGGGCTATCTGTTCAGCGTCGACTGGCGCCTGGCCCTGCTCAGCGTCGTGCCCCTGCTGCTCGGCGTGCACCTGTTCTCCCGGGCCATGTCGGGCGCGGCGGCGCAGATGGCCGAGTTCGGTGCCGCGCTCGGGCGGATCTCCACCGCCGCCGTGGAGTTCGCCGCCGGCATCGCCGTCTTCAAGAGCTTCGGGCGCGGACGCAAGGCCCACGAGCGTTTCGTCGCCGCGACCGAGGGGTTCGCCGACTTCTTCTCCGGCTGGGTCCGGGCCACTCTGGTCAGCTCCACCGCCGCCGTCCTGGTGGTCGCCCCGGCCGTCGTCCTGCTGCTCCTGACGGTGGCGGGCGCGGTGTTCGTCACCAACGGCTGGATGACGGGCGCCGAACTCGTCCCGTTCCTGCTGCTCGGCCCCGCCGTCGCCGCCCCCATGGGCGTCGTCGGCCCCCGCATCCAGCAGATCCGGGCCGGCCAGGCCGCCGCCGTACGCATCATGGAACTGCTGCGCACCCCTGCCCTGCCCGAGCCCACGGCCCCCGCCCTGCCCGAGGGCCACCACATCTCGATGCGGGGGGCGTCCTTCTCCTACGACGGGCGCACCGACGTCCTGCGCGGTGTCGACCTGGACCTCGCGCCCGGCACGGTCACCGCGCTGGTCGGATCGTCCGGCTCCGGCAAGTCGACCCTGGCGTCGCTGCTGCCACGCTTCCACGACGTCACGGACGGCAAGGTGACCCTCGGCGGCGCCGACCTGCGGGACATCCCCGCGACAGAGCTGTACCGCCGGGTCGGCTTCGTCCTCCAGGACGTACGGCTGCTGCGCGCGAGCGTCGCCGACAACATCCGGCTGGGCCGCCCCGACGCCACCGACGAGGAGGTCGAGCGGTGCGCGCGCGCCGCCCGCATCCACGACCGTGTCATGGCCCTGCCGAACGGCTACGCGACCGAACTCGGCACGGCCGTCACCCTGTCCGGCGGAGAGGCGCAACGCCTGTCCATCGCCCGGGCGTTGCTCGCCGACGCCCCCGTACTCGTGCTCGACGAGGCGACCGCGTACGCCGACCCGCACTCCGAGGCACTGATCCAGGACGCGCTGTCCGCACTCGCGGCCGGCCGCACCCTGCTCGTCATCGCCCACCGGCTGTCCACGATCCGCTCCGCCGACCGGATCGTGGTGCTGGAGGACGGACGCATCACCGAACAGGGCCGCCATGACGACCTGCTGGCCGCCCGGGGCCGTTACGCCACGCTGTGGGAGGCCCAGCGGACCGCACAGCCGGACCGGACCGCCGCCGTTCCCCGCCGGCTGTCCGCCTCCCCGGGCACGGACCGCGCGGCGGACGACATCCGAGAGGGAAGCGCACGATGATCCGTCAGCTCTACCGCGTCCTGGGACCGGAGGGCTCCCGCCCGCTGAACCGGCTGCTCGCCCTCCAGTCCGGGGCGGCCGTCCTCCAGGGCGTCGCCTTCGCCCTGCTGGTACCCGTCCTGAAGGCCCTGCTCGGCCCGGACCCCGACGACGTGTGGCCCTGGCTGACCGCTTTCGCCGTCTGCGCGGTCGCCCACGCGGCGCTTCAGGGCGCCGCCCTCAGCGGCGGGTTCACGGTCGGCTCCCGGCTCTCCCGGGTGCTGCACCGCCGCATGGCGGACCAGGCGCTGCGACTGCCCCTCGGCTGGTTCACCGCCGGCCGCACGGCCGAGTTCAGCCGGCTGGCCGGGCAGAACGTCATCCAGGTGATGAGCACACCGGCCCACCTGCTGCGCCCGTTCATCAGCTCCTTCCTGACCCCGGCGACGCTGGTGATCGCCACCTTCTTCTTCGACGTCCGCACGGCCCTGGTGCTGCTGTGCTGCGCCCCCGTGCTGTTCGCCGTCCAACTGGCGAGCACCGCGGTGATGCGCCGGCTCGACCTCGGCCGTGACGCCGCGATCGGCGAGTCCGCCGACCGGGTCCTGGAGTACGCGCGCAACCAGCCCGTCCTGCGGGCGTTCGGCCGCACCGCGGAGGGCTACGGGGCGCTGGACGACGCCCTGGTGGCCGAGGCGCGCGCGGACCGGCGGCTCATCGCACGGGGTCTGCCCGGACTGGTCTCCTTCTCCTTCGCCACCCGGCTCGTGTTCGCCCTGCTGCTCGCTCTCGGCGTCTCCTGGCAGCTCGACGGGTCACTCACCGTGCCCACCCTGCTGGCACTCCTGGTGCTGCTGGTCCGGCTGATCGACAGCGTGTCGTCCGCCGCCGAGGCCGGTGCGGGCATGCGCATCGCCCGCAACACCCTGGAACGGCTCGGCGCGGTCCTCGACGAACCGCCGTTTCCCCAGCCCGCGGAGCCCAGGACGCCCCGGGACGCGAGCGTCGAGTTCACCGGGGTGGGTTTCGGTTACGACAGCGGTGCGGCGGACGGGGCAGCCGGACGCCCGGTCCTGCGCGATGTGACCTTCCGTCTGCCCGAGCGCAGCATGACGGCGCTGGTCGGGCCCTCCGGCGCGGGCAAGACCACGGTCGCCGGGCTGCTGGCCCGCTTCCGGGACACCACCGAGGGAACCGTCCGCATCGGCGGCGTCGACGTCCGCGAGATCACCGCCGACGAACTGGCCGCCCACGTGTCCCTCGTCTTCCAGGACGTCTACCTCTTCGACGGCACCATCGAGGAGAACGTCCGGATCGCCGCACCGGACGCCGGCCCCGGTGAACTGGCCGAAGCCGCGGCCCTGTCCGGTCTTGACCGAGTGATCGAGGAACTGCCCGACGGGTGGGCCACGAAGGTGGGGGAGGCCGGCGCGCGGCTGTCCGGCGGGCAGCGCCAGCGCGTGTCCATCGCCCGCGCCCTGCTCAAGGACGCCCCGATCCTCGTCCTCGACGAGGCCACCGCGGCGCTCGACCAGGAGAACGAGGCCCGGTTCGCCGAGGCCGTGCGCACCCTGGCCGACCGCAAGACCCTCCTGATCATCGCGCACCGACTGAGCACCGTCGTGAACGCCGACCAGATCCTCGTCCTGGAGGACGGCCAGATCACCGAACGGGGCACACACGACGACCTGGTCACCGCGGGCGGCACGTACGCCTCCTTCTGGGAGCGACGGGCCCGGGCCCAGGGCTGGCGACTGGAGGCGGCACGGTCATGACCCGTCACCCGGCACCGGCGCCGCACCGAACCCGACGCGAGCAGGAAGGCACCACACGATGAGCACCGGCCCTCGGACGCCCTGGGAGGCATGGGCGAACTCCGTCCCGCCGCTCGCCCGCGCGAGCACCCGGGAGCCCCGCCACGACCCCGCGGCCACCGCCACCCGCCTCGCGCAGGCGCGGCTCGCCGACCAGTACATGGTGTACGAGACGGAAGGCGGCGTCTGGCACTTCGCGGCGGGCTCCGCCGTGAGCGTCACCGCGAACGCGACCAGCATCACCGCGCGGGCCGCGGGGCGGACCTGGACATCGCGCACCGACGGGCAACCCCTGACGGCGTTCGCCACCGCGCTGTCCGCCCTGCGCGACGCGGACCGCCACTACTACGGCTGGGCGGCCTTCGAACTCTCCCACCTTCTCCACGCGGACCCCGCGGCGGGCGGTGACCAGCCCCTGCTGCACGCTCTGATTCCGTCCGTCGAGGTGACCCTCACCGGCGAGGGGACCCTGGTCCGCGCGGTGGACGAGGCATGGGCGCGCAAGGTCGCCGACCTGCTCGCGGAGCCACCGGCGCAGCCGAACGCCCTCGACCGACTGCCGCCGCAGAGCACCGAGGACGTCATCGCCGCGGGCGCCGGCGCCTACGGCGAGGTGGTGGCCCGTACGGTCGCGGACATCCGGGCGGGAATCCTGGAGAAGGCCGTGGTGTCCCGGAAGGTTCCGCTGCCCCGCGAGCCCGGCGTGGACTTCCCCGCGACCTATCTCGCGGGCCGCCGTGCCAACACCCCGGCCCGCTCCTACCTGATGGACCTCGGCGGCTACCGGGCGGCCGGATTCAGCCCCGAGACCGTCCTGGAGGTCGGCGAGGACGGACGCGTGAGCACCCAGCCGCTCGCGGGCACCCGCGCACGGGTGGCCGACCCGGCGGAGAACGAGCGCAGACGGGCGGAACTGCTCACCGACCCCAAGGAGATACACGAACACGCGGTGTCCGTACGCCTGGCCTGGGAGGAGATGGAGGCCGTGTGCCGGCCCGGCTCCGTCGCGGTCGAGGAGTTCATGGCGGTCCGGCCGCGCGGCTCGGTGCAGCACCTCGCCTCGCGGGTGACGGGCCGGCTGCGGCCCGGAACCGGACCGTGGGACGCGTTCGCCTCGCTGTTCCCGGCGATCACCGCCACCGGCGTCTCCAAACGCGCCGCACTGCGGGCCCTGGCCCGCCATGAGGAAGGACCCCGGGGCCTGTACGGCGGCGCGGTGTTCCGGGGAAGCACGGATGGCGCCCTGGACGCGGCCCTCGTCCTGCGCACCCTCATCGGCAGAGGGGACGAGGTGTGGCTGCGCGCGGGCGCCGGAATCACCGCTCAGTCCAGCCCCGCACGGGAGATCGAGGAGACCTGCGAAAAGCTGCGCAGCGTAGCCCCGTACCTCAGATCCCCCGAAAACTGACCCAAACCTCCCGCCCCCCGAATCCCGGCGGCCCGACCCCCACCCCGGCCAGGCCACCCCAACCGGGAGCACACCCCTCGACCTGGCGGCCGCAACTACAGCCATCGCCAAGGCCGAGGCATGACTGAGGGCGGTCGTGGTCTGGGTGGCTCGGGGGCGGGGAGCTAGCGGTGGCTGGTGTGCACGCACTCTCCGCCCACCCAGGTGGAACGCACCCGGATGTCGGTCAGGGCCTCGGGTTCGGCCGTGGTGAGGTCTGTGTCCAGTACGGTCAGGTCGGCCAGTCGTCCCACGGTCAGGGTTCCCTTGACGGACTCTTCGTCCGAGGCTGCCGCCGAGCCTCGGGTGTAGACGTCGACCGCGTCCTGTGGCCCGATGCGCTGCCCGGCGCCGACGGTGGTACCGGCGGCCGTGGTGCGGGTGACCAGGGACCGGATGCCGAGCAGGGGGTCGGGGGGAGCCAGCGGGTAGTCGGACGAGCCGGCCACGACGATTCCGGCGTCGCGCAGGGTGCGGTGGGCACAGACCTTGTCGACCCGGTCTCCGTAGTAGTCGATCAGTTGTTCCCCGTGCAGCGTGACGAACGGTCCGAACGGCACGGTGATGAGCTGTGCGCGGGCGATGCGCTCGGCGAGGCCGTCGTCGATGAGACTGCAGTGCTCGATCCGGTGCCGGGTCCGGCTCCTCGGCAGGGACTCGACGGTGTCGAGGACTGTCTGTACGGCCTGGTCGCCGTTGGCGTGTACGGCGACGCGGCCGCCGGCGGCGTCGATGGCCCGTACGGTCTCCGTGAATTCGTCGTCGGTGAGGATCTGCAGTCCGTTGCCGGTGCCGGTGGCACTGGGGTAGGGCGAGCGGCACCGGCAGGTTCCCCCGGACAGGGCGCCGTCCAGCATCATCTTCACCCCGACGGTCCGGAGCCGGTGCGGGTCGGCGCTGTCGCCCGGCAGCTGCCGCGGGTCGGCGTAGCTGTGCCACAGCAGCATGCCGACACGTGCGGTGAGTTCGCCCGCGGCCAGTGCGGTGGCGTAGAGCTCCTGTTCGGCCGGTGTGACGAGCGCGTCGCAGAAGGATGTGATGCCGCATGCGTGGAGTTCCGCGATCACTTCCTTCAGCGCGGCCTGTTGTGCAAAGAGGGTTCCGTTCGGTGCGATCGACGTGCCTTTGGTGCCGGGCAGCCAGGGGTCCAGCCAGGCACGTTCGATGAGGTGCCCGTCCAGGCGTCCGTCGGGATGGGCACCGAGCCGGCCGCCTGGCGGGGCGTCCGCGGGGCTCCGGTAGCCCAGGGCGGCCAGGCCGGCACTGTTGGCCACGGCCCGGTGGAGCGAGTAGTGGACGACGAGGACGGGATGGCTGTCCGACACCTGGTCGAGCATGTCCCGGTCGAGGGTGCCGGTGCGGCGTTCGTCGAGCGGCTGCCCGACCACCCACTGGCCGGGGGGTGTGCGTCGAGCCTGGCGGCGCAGGGCCGAGAGTACGGCGCCGGCGTCCGGCAGGGTGTTCAGGTCGACGCGCACGCGGGCGAGTGCGGCCTGGGTGGGGTGGCAGTGGGCGTCGTTGAAGCCCGGGACGACGAGCGCACCGTCGAGGGCCACCTCCTCGGCCGTGGGAAAGGCGGAGCGCAGGTCGTGCCGGGTGCCGGTGGCGACGATCCACCCCGAGCGGACGGCGAGGGCCTCCGGCTCGGTGCCGTCACCGGCGAGGATCCGGGGGCCGGTGAAGATCTTGGTGCGGGTTTCGGCTGACGAGGGCGCCGGGGAGAGAGCGGTCATGGGCGTGCTTCGGCAGCCGTGCCGGCCGTCATGTCGACGTCCTTGGTTTCGGGGCCGAGCGCTCCGCCGACGGCGACCAGCACTCCGCCGAGGACGAGGAGGGCGACGGGGGCCAGCGCGCTGCCGATGAACGGGGCGAGCCCGCTGATGTAGAAGGCGTAGAACGAGGGGATGACCAGGGCCAGGCTGTATCCGACGCCATAGCCGGTCGCGCGGATCGATGCCGGGAACCGCTCGGTGAGGTAGGCGGCGATCGGCCCGTACATGGAGATCGTGGAGACCTGGACGCCGATCACCAGCAGGGCGGCGGGCACGGCCTGGTCCGCGTTCAGCGTCGTGAGCAGTGTGTAGCAGGCGGAGGCGAGGACGGCGGCGACGATGCCGAAGAGGGTGTAGAAGCGGCGCCGCCCGATGCGCTGGGAGAGCACGGCGCAGCCGATGAAGGTGCCGACGCAGACGACCGATGAGATCAACAGGATGATGCTCACGGTGCGGTCGGGAAGGCCGACGTCGTTCCTGAGCATCGAGGGCAGGACGGCTGCGGCGACGTTGGTGAGGAACCAGGCACCGGTCATGAGGGTGAACACCTGGGCGAGATCGCGGCGGTGGCGTCCGCCGAGGAGTTCGCGCAGCGGCGATGCCGTCGACTCGCCGGCTTCGAAGGCGGGGGCCTCCTCGACATTGCGGCGGTAGTAGAAGAAGAGGACGATCCCGAGCAGGCCGCCGATGAAGAACGGGATGCGCCAGCCCCACTGGACGTAGGCGCTGTGTACGCCGTCCGGGGGCATGACGCTGAGCAGGAGCAGGCTCAGGGCGGCGATCGAGGCGGTGGCCAGCGGGGAGGTGCAGGTGATGAGCCCGCTGGCCAGTCCTCGTCTGCGGGCGGGGCTCCACTCCATCGCCAGGGGTACGGCGGTGGCGTATTCGCCGCCCAGGAAGATGCCGCCGAGGAAGCGCATGCCGATCAGCAGCGCGATCGCCCACAGTCCTATGTGCTGGTGGCCCGGCAGCAGTCCGATCAGGAAGGTCGTCACACCGAATCCGGCGACCGCGACCATGGTGGTGATCCGTCGGCCCACCTTGTCGGCGTAGTAGCCGAACACCGCTGATCCGAGCGGGCGGGCGAGCAGAGTGGCGGCGAAGACCGCGGCGGCGATCAGCGCGGCCGTGGTCTTCGAGGTGTTGACCGGCTCGAAGTAGATCATCGCGGGCGCGAGGGTGATGATCGGCACAAAGATGTCGAACTGATCGGCGTAGTAGCCGAGGATGCCGCCGCGGAGTGCGGCGCGGTGCGGATCCCTGACGGGACGGCCGGCGGATACCGCGGGACTGTTGACTGTGGTGGACACCGATGTCCTCCGATCTGGCCCCGGCGGGCGGGGCGGGCTGGCGCTAGAGCCGCTTCTCGCCACCCATGGCCTTGCCCAGGGCTCGGGCTGTGCCGCGCAGGTGGCTGGCGGTGGTGCTGTCGGGGTCGAGGGGGAGCAGGTCGTCGGTGGCGACGAGGGCGAGGCTGGCGCAGATGCCGTACTCGTCGAAGACGGGGGCGGCCATGGCATGCACACCGAAGCCGTCCGGGCTCATGGCGACCTGATCGGTGCCCGTGAGGGCGCGGATCTCGTCGGCCAGTTCGGTCCGCTGATCGCCGGGCAGGCTGCCCAGCAGGCGGTCGACCTGGAGCTGGTCGGACATATGGGCCAGGAAGACCTTGGTCTGTGCCGCGGTGAGCGACAGCTGGGTTCCGACGCGCACCGTCACCAGGACGGTCCGTGTGGCGTCCTCCTCGACCCTGGAGACGATCGGGCCGGTGGAGCCCCACAGGCTCAGCACGGTGGTCAGCCCTGTCAGCGAGCACAGTTCCCGCATGTAGGCAGGGGCGAGGTCGACGACCTTGCGCCGGCCGAGTGCGAAGGCTCCGAGCTGCAGCAGCAGCGCGCCCGGGACGAAGGTTCCCGGCGCGTGGCCCCGTTCGAGCAGACCCGACGCCACGAGTGAGGTGCAGTACCGGTAGGTCGTGGTGCGGTTGAGGCCGAGACGCTCCGCTGCTTCGCCCGCCGTCAGCTCCGGGGTCTCCGGGCCGAACAGGCGCAGGATCTGGGCGGCGCGGTCGACAGCCTGGATCTCCCCGCCGGACCGTGCTTCGTCGTCCTTCTCCACCATCTGGCACTCCGTTCGTGATGAGGACTGGCTGTTCACATCACGAAGTCTGCCTGATGGCGGGGCGACGTCGGTGACGCTACCCACGGAATGTGAACACGGCAATGCCCATGCGAACAAGTGGTGTGCAGCAGTTCTCTGGTGAGCCCGCAGAGGCGCGCTGCGCGGAGCGACTGTGTTCGCATGGCGTATTGACAATTCACTATGTGGTCACGGATGGTCGGCGATGACCCCACGTGAGGAGAAAGCTGATGGAACCCAGCCCCACCGTCGCCCGGATCCTGGACGGAATGGTCGACCTGCACTGCCACTCAGGACCGGGCCCGTTCCCCCGCGAGTTCGACCACGTCGAAGGAGCCAGGGACGGCGACCGGATCAACATGCGGGCCTTTGTCGCCAAGTCGCACCACCACAACACGGTCATGGACCTACAGGCCGCACGCCGTTCCTTCGAGGGCATCGGCACCCAGGTGTTCGGCGGCATCGTCCTCAACAACCAGGTCGGCGGCATCAACCCCTACGCGGTCGAGATGTGTCTGCGGATGGGCGGCAAGATCGTCTGGTTCCCCACGTTCTCCTCGCGCCGGCACATCGAGTTCCAGGAGGAGGCACTGGCCGGCGGGTTCCCCCGCAGCACCGTCGAGCTCACGACCGTGCCGGTGCTCATCCATGACGCGCAGGGGCGGCTGCGGCCCGAGGTCGCTCAAGTGGCCGATGTCGTCGCGGAGACCGGAGCCGTTCTCAACGGCGGCCATCTGCACCCCGACGACATGGCGGAGCTGTTCGCGGTGGGCGCCGAACGCGGTGTCGAGAAGATGGTCGCCAGCCACCCGAACTTCATCAGCGACCTGACGCTGGAGCAGGGTGTCGAGCTGTCCCGGCGCGGTGTGTTCATGGAACACGAGGTCGGCATGTATCTGCCGGACGACCATCCGCACTTCGGCATCGAGGTGCTGCTGGAGTGGATCGAGGCCGTCGGTGTCGAGCGCACGGTGCTCGCCTCCGACCTGGGCCAACTCGGCCGTACCCGACCCGTCGACGCGTTCATCGAGGTCACCACCGCGCTGCTCGACCACGGCGTCGCCGAGAAGGACGTACGCCGGATGCTCGTCGAGAACCCCACTTACCTGCTGGGCCTGGACTGAGCCGCCGCATTCCCCTGACAGACCGCATTCCCCTGACAGAAAGAAGCCGGCGTGTACGACCCGACCGATCCGCGTGCGGCGCTGCCGACCTCCGCCGCACACCCCGCCGTTCCGGCCGACGCACCCATCGCCGCCCCCGCCTACACCGAGTTCGACGGCCCACCGCAGACCGACGACGAGACATCCGGCCGTACCTGGGTGGTGCGCGGACAGAACTTCGTCGTGGCCCTCTCCCGGCTGCGCACCGGACAGATCCTGGAGCGCACCGCCCAGGAACACGAATACGTGGTCCTGCTCACCTCGGACGACGCACACGTCGACGTCGCAGCCGGCGCCGACACACATGAGGTCCGGGGAACCGCGATGATCGTCGTCCCTCCGGGACACTCCCACGTCAGGGCCCGCGCCGGCACCGATGTGATACGTCTTTTCGACCACCGCACCGCCGACCTCGCCGCCCTCGCGGCCAACGCCGCCGACTACGCCGAGCCGCACGCCAGGGTCGCCCCCCTGGCCCCGTGGCCCGCTCCCGTCGGCGGCGACCGCCTGCGGATCTACCGGCCCGACGAGGTCCCGGCCGAGCCCGGCCGTTTCGGGCGCATCTACCGCACCCGCTCGTTCATGGTCAACTTCCTCGATCCGCTGGACGGCCCCCGGCCCCGCAACAAGCTCTCACCACACCACCACGACGACTTCCAGCAGTGCTCGCTGGCCGTGGCAGGGCAGTTCGAACACCACATCCGCACCCCCTGGACGACCGACATGGACCAGTGGCGTCCCGACGAACACCGGGTCCTGGGCAGCCCGTCGGTGGCCGTGATCCCCCCGCCCACCGTGCACACCACGCGGGCCTGCGGAGCGGGCCGCAACCGGTTGATCGACATCTTCAGCCCGCCCCGGACCGACTTCTCCGCCCGGGACGGCTGGGTCCTCAACGCCGCCGACTACCCCGCCCCGCAGGAGGTGACGGCCCCGTGACCGCACTGGACAGCGGCCGGCTCGGCACCTGGATCAAACTCCCCGCCCTGGAATCGGTCCAGATCGTCGCCCACGCGGCCTTCGACTTCGTCGTCATCGACCAGGAGCACGCCCCGCTCGACCTGCGAACGGTCTACGAACTGGTCACCGTCGCCGAGGCGTTGGGAGTGCCGCCGCTGGTGCGCGTCGCCGACGGAGCCCCGTCCGGCATCCAGCGGCTGCTCGACGCCGGTGCCGCGGGAGTGCTGATCCCGCACGTCGACACCGTGGAACAGGCCCGCGCGGGGGCAGCCGCCGTCCGCTTCCCACCGGCCGGCCGCCGCGGTGCCGGCGGTACCAGCCGGGCGGGGCGGTGGGGACTGCTCTCCCGTGCGGAGTACCTTGCCACGAGCGACAGCGCGCTCTGCGTCCCCCAGATCGAAAGCCGCCAGGCGGTCGGCAACGCCGCGGCCATCGCCGCCGTCGAGGGTGTCGACGCGCTGTTCGTCGGCGCCGCCGACATCGGACTGGACATCGGGGCCGCGCCCTCGGCACCCGAGGTGAGCGACCTGTGCGGCGTGGCCCTGGACGCGGCACACGGCGCCGGCATCCCCTGCGGCGCGGCGACCGCCACCCCCGAGGGCGCCGTCGCGCTGCTGGCCCATGGCTTCGACTTCGTGGTCGTCGGCAACGACACCTCCATGCTCGCCGAGGCGGCCACCGCGACCGTGTACGCGATCCGCGGCGACGGAGGTCACCGATGAGGCAGTGCGACCACACCATCATCAGCTGCGCGGTCACCGGTTCGATCCACACACCGAGCATGTCCGACGCGCTCCCCGTCACACCGGACGAGATCGCCACCCAGGCCGTCGACGCGGCCGACGCGGGGGCCTCGGTGCTGCACCTGCACGCACGTGACCCGCACGATGGACGGCCCAGTTCCGACCCGGAGGTGTTCCGGCAGTTCCTTGCACCGATCACCGCCGGATGCGATGCCGTCGTCAACATCACCACCGGGGGATCGGTCGTCATGACCCTTGACGACCGGCTGGCGGCGGCGCGCGCCTTCGCGCCCGAACTGGCCTCGCTCAACATGGGGTCGATGAACTTCAACTTCGCGCCCGCAGCCGGCCGCGTCACCCACTGGCGTCACGACTGGGAGCGTGAGTACCTGCTCGGTTCCGCCGACAGGATCTTCTCCAACACCTTCACCCAGATCGAGACGATCCTGCACGACCTCGGAGCACGCGGCACCAGGTTCGAGTTCGAGTGCTACGACATCGGCCACCTGTACACACTCGCCCATTTCGTGGAGCGCGGACTCATCCGGCCGCCCTTCCTGATCCAGGGGGTGTTCGGGGTTCTGGGCGGTATCGGCCCCGATCCGGACCACGTCCAGCACATGGCCCGTACCGCGGACCGGCTGTTCGGCGCGGACTACCTGTTCTCCGCGTTCGCCGCGGGCCGTCACCAGTTCGCCGTCGCCACGCAGGCCGCGCAGCTCGGCGGGCACGTCCGGGTCGGCCTGGAGGACGGCCTGTACATCGGCGCCGGACAGCTCGCGCGGAACAACGCGGAGCAGGTCGAGAAGATCGTACGGATCCTCGCCGAGCTCGGCCGCACCCCGGCGACCGCTGCCCGGGCCCGCGAACTGCTCGCGCTCAAAGGCCCCGAACACACCGCACTGCCCGGGCAGGCCCCCGCCGTGAGCGCGAGGAGCGGGCAGTGAACGACTCCGTGTCCTCCATCGCCCTGCCACGCCTGATGCGGATCGGACCCGGCGCCGCCGGGCAACTGGGCGAGGTCCTGCGCTCCCTCCGACTGGCCCGGCCGCTGATCGTGACCGACCCCTACCTGGCCCGCAACGGCACAGCGGGGCAGATCGTGGCCGACCTGGCCGCACAGGCCATCGCCGCGACGGTGTACGACCGCACCAGACCCGACCCGACGACGACCTCCGTCCAAGGCGCGGTCACCGTGCTGGCCGAGGGCGACTTCGACTGTGTGGTCGGCCTCGGCGGGGGCAGTCCGATGGACACCGCCAAAGCCGTCGCGCTGCTCGGGACGACCGGCCGTCCCATGCGGGACTACGCCGCGCCGACCGTGACCGACACCCCCGCGCTGCCGCTCATCGCCATCCCCACCACCGCCGGCAGCGGCTCGGAGTGCACCCGCTACACCATCGTCACCGACGACTCGGGCGACACCGACGAGAAGATGCTGTGCGCGGGCCTGGCCTTCCTGCCCACGGCCGCGCTCGTCGACCCCTTGCTCACCCTCGGCATGCCGGCCCGGCTCACCGCCGACACCGGCATCGATGCGCTCACCCACGCCATCGAGGCATACGTCAGCCGCCGCGCCAACCCGTTCACCGACGGGCTGGCCCTGACCGCCCTGACCTCCATCGCCCAAAGCCTGCGCACCGCCTATGCCCACCCCGGCGATCTGCGGGCCCGCGCGGCGATGATGCTCGCCTCCACCCAGGCCGGTATGGCATTCTCCAACGCCAGCGTCGCCCTCGTGCACGGGATGAGCCGCCCCATCGGGGCCCACTTCCACGTGGCCCACGGACTGTCCAACGCGATGCTCCTGCCCACCGTCACCGCCTACTCGGTGCCCGCCGCCACCTCCCGCTACGCCGACTGCGCACGCGCCATGCGCCTGACGGGCGAGACCGGCTCCGAGGAGGCCGCCGCGGCCGCGCTCGTCGCTGAACTGCGCGCGCTGAACACCGATCTCGCGGTTCCGGGACCCGCCCGCCACGGGATCGACCCGGAGCAGTGGGAGAGGATGACACCCACAATGGCGCGGCAGGCACTCGCGTCAGGCTCTCCTGCCAACAACCCCCGCATCCCCGACCAGGCCGCCATCGAGGAGCTCTACCGCTCCCTCATGGCCTGACGCCCCACCCGAAAGGCCACCCATGACGAGAACCGACCGGTCTTTTCGCCCCGGCGGAGCACCCGAGGCGTCCCACGGCCCCAGCGGTGCCTCGCCCGCGCGCACTCCACGGCATGTCTTCCCCGGCCGCCGCGCACCGCTTGCGACCAGCCATGTCCGGGCCGGAATCCGGGGAGGACTGGGCGAGATCATGCTCGACCGGCCGGAAGCGCTCAATGCCCTCACCCCCGCCATGGTCGCGGCGATCACCGAGGTGCTCACCCGGTGGGCGCAGGACGACAGCGTGGACACCGTGGTCGTGCGCAGTACCTCGCCCCGTGCCTTCTGCGCGGGCGGCGACGTCCGCCTCATGCGGGAGGAAGTACGCGCGAACCGGCTGGACGGCACGATGGCGTTCTTCGCCGCCGAGTACGCGCTGAACGAACTCATCGCCTCCTACCCGAAGCCCTACGTCGCCCTGCTCGACGGCGTGGCCATGGGCGGCGGGCTCGGCCTGTCGGTCCACGGCAGCCACCGGGTCGTCACCGAGCACAGCGCGCTGGCCATGCCGGAGACCGCCATCGGCTTCTTCCCCGACGTCGGTGCCAGTCACTTCCTGCCGCGTCTTGCCCCCGGCTGGGGACGGTATCTGGGGCTCACCGGAGCGCGGGTGGACGCCGGGGGCGCCCTCCGCAGCGGCCTGGCGACCCATCATGTGCCGCGCACACACCTCGAAGACCTGGTCGACGCGCTCGCACGAGACGGAATCAGCGGCCTCGACGCGGCCCACACGCCGCCTGTGACGCCCAAGTACGCCGACGAGGACGCGGAGACAGCGATGCTCACGGTCTTCGCCCACACCCCGCTGGCCGAACTGGAGCCCGCCCTGAGCCTCCTGCCAGGAGAAGGACCCGCCGCTGCGCTCGCCGCCCTGCGCGCGGCGAGCCCCGCGAGCCTGGTGACGACCGACTGGCTGCTGCGGCTCGGAGCCGACGCCTCCCTGCGCGACTGCCTGGCCCGCGAACTCGCCACCGCCGGGAACGTCATCATCGAACCCGACTTCGACGAAGGAGTCCGGTGCGCCCTGGTCGACCGCGGCTCCCGGCCGCGTTGGACCGACGCCGACGTCCGGCACGCGGCGGCCAGAAAGGGCAGCCCGTGACTGTCCTCCGATGGGCCACTGGTTTCATCCCCGCCGCCCCGAACATGTTCCACCGGGCAGGGACAGCGCCCCCCAAGGGGCGCGGGGAACTGCGCGCCGCGCCACAACACACCCGCACCCGCCGACGACCTACCGAGGCACCCCCCGAGGCGCCACCCCGAACCTGTTCCGCCGGGAAGCCAGGCCCCCCATGGGCGCGGGGAACTTGCCGTACCGGCCCCTGTCAGGTGACGAGTTGGGTCAGGTCCGCCACGACGCCCAGGTCCGCGTGGGCCAGGGCGGCGGCGTCGGTGGGGCCGCCGGTGTAGCCGACGACCCGCATGCGGGCGGCGATGGCCGCGTCGACGCCGGCGGGGCTGTCCTCGATCACCAGGCAGTGCTCCGGCTCGTACGACAGTGCGCGGGCGGCGTGCAGGAACAGATCGGGCGCCGGCTTCCCGGCGGCCACGTCGTCGGCGCTGAACACCCGCCCGGCGAAACGGCCTTGGAGCGCCGTGACCTCCAGCGAGTGCGCGATGCGCTCATGGCTGCCGCTGGAGGCGACACAGTAGGGCAGCCCCCGGGCATCGAGGTGGTCAAGCAACTCCCGCACCCCCGGCATGGTGCGGGGACGCGCGGCGAACGCGTCGCGGACGCGCGTGCGGTACTCCGTCAGCCACTCGGGGCCCGTCGGGGTGGTGGCGTGGGCGCGTATCTGCTCGTACAGGTACGACTCGGGGCGGCCGAGGAACCGGTGGCGCACCTCCTCGGCGGTCAGGGGCCAGCCCGCCTCCGTGGCCATGGCCGCGACGACCTGCGGGCCGATGCTCTCGGTGTCCACGAGGACGCCGTCGCAGTCGAAGACGACGAGCCGGGCGTCGCGCAGGGCGGCCTGAGCACGCACATTCAAGGGGAACCTCGCTTCGGAGCGGGAGCGGGAGTGGAAACGGGAGCCGGAGGGGGCGGTCGGCGCCGGTCCGGGCCGCCGCGCCGGTGACCGGCCGGCCGCCGGCGCGGCGGGCGGGTCAGCCGGCGGGCTCCGCGTCGTGGTCCCGGCTGAGGAGGGCGGCCAGCGCGTCGAGGGCGGCGTCGGCGCCCTCGCCCTCGGCGGCGAGTGTCACCGAGTCGCCGTGTCCGGCGCCGAGGGCCAGGACCGACAGCAGGCTGCGGGCGTCGACGGTACGGCCCTCGCGGGCGATGGTCACGGGCACGGCCTGTTCGGCCGCCGCGCGGACGAACGCGGTGGCGGGCCGGGCGTGCAGTCCGCTTCGCGAGGCGATGGTGACAGTGCGTTCGGGCATGGCAGTGCTTCCTTGTCGGTGGAGAAGGTGCAGGGAGTCGGTGCGGGCAGGTTCGAGGTCAGGACCGAGCGGCGGCGAGGGAGGCGAGGGCCGCCTCGACCACCGCGTCCTCGGTGAGGCCCACCGCCGTGAGCGCTTCCTGTGCGGGGGCGGACGTACCGAAGCCGTCGACGGTCACGGTCCGGCCGTGCTCGCCGAGCAGGCCGTGCCAGCCGAAGGCGGTACCGGCCTCGACGACGACACGGGCCCGCACCGACGGGGGGAGCACGCGGTCGCGGTACTCCCTGTCCTGCGCCATGAACCAGTCCAGACACGGAACCGAGACGACCCGTGCGGTCACGGCGCGCGCCGCGAGGAGATCCCGCGCCGCCATGGCCAGGGCGACCTCGCTGCCACTGGCCAACAGCACCACGTCCGGATCTTCCTGACGATCCGTCACCACATAGGCGCCGCGCGCCACGCCCGCGCGGACGGTGCCGACGTCGGTGGGCAGCACCGGCAGGCCCTGCCGGGCGAGCGCCAGACCGACCGGGCCCGGCCGGCCGAGCGCGGCGAGCCAGGCGGCGGCGGTCTCGGTGGCGTCCGCGGGCCGGACGACGGCCAGTCCCGGCATGGCGCGCAGCGCGGCGAGGTGTTCCACCGGCTGATGGGTGGGGCCGTCCGCGCCGAGAGCGACGGAGTCATGGCTCCACACATGGATCACCGGCAGCTGCATGAGGGCGGCCAGCCGCAGGGAGGGGCGCTGGTAGTCGCTGAACACCAGGAAGGTGCCGGCGAACGGGGTGTCGTAGCCGACCAGGGCGATGCCGTTGAGCGCGGCGGCCATCGCGTGCTCGCGCACCCCCCAGTGGACGTTGCGGCCCCGCAGGCCGCGACCCCCGTCCTCGTTAGCGGGCAGGAACGATCCGCCGGACGCGATGGTCGTACGGTTGCTGTCGCCGAGGTCGGCGGAGCCGCCCCACAGCCGCGGCAGTTCGGCGGCCAGGGCCTGGATGACCCGCCCGGAAGCGTCGCGTGGTGCGATGCTGTCGCCGGGCTCGAACTCCGGCAGCACCCGGGCCAGCCGGTCCGGGTCCGCCGGGCGGACGGCCCGTTCGCGGGCCGCCGCGGCCTCGGGGTGCTCGGCCGCCCAGCGGGCCAGCTCCCGGTCCCAGTCCGCGTGCAGTGCGGCGCCCCGTGCGAGGGCCCGGCGGGTGTGCTCGAGCACGTCCGCCGGAACCGTGAACGCGCCCTCGATGCCGAGGACTTCCTTGACAGCGGCGGCCTCGGCGGCGCCCAGCGGAGCGCCGTGCGAGGCCGCCGTGTTGACCGCGTTCGGGGCAGGGAAAGCTATCTGCGACTTCAGGGCGACGAAGCTCGGTCGGCCGGTCTCGGCGCGGGCAGCGGCGAGCGCGCGGTCAAGCGCACCGGCGTCCACGTCGCCGTCGGCGCCGAGCTCCACCGTCTGCACGAACCAGCCCTGGGCGCGGAAGCGGGCCGCCGTGTCCTCATGGGTCGTCAGGCCGGTGTCGCCCTCGATCTGGATGCTGTTGTCGTCCCAGATGACCACCAGGTTGTCCAGCCGGTGCCGTCCGGCCAGCGCCCCGGCCTCGTAGGAGATGCCTTCCTGGAGGTCGCCGTCGGAGCACAGCACCCAGACGGTGCGGCCGGCGGGACCGCCGGGTGAGGTGTCCGCGCCCGCCAGCCGCTCCTCGTCACGCTTGAGCGCCATCGCCATGCCCACGGCCGTGGCGACACCCTGGCCCAGCGGCCCGGTGGTCGTCTCGACACCGGCGGTGTGCCGGTACTCGGGGTGACCCGGGGTCAGCGAGCCGAGCCGGCGGAAGCGGCGCAGATCGTCCAACTCCAGCCCGTAGCCGGTCAGATGGAGCTGTACGTACTGGAGGATGCTGGCGTGCCCGCAGGACAGCACGAAGCGGTCACGGCCCTCCCAGGAGGGGTCCGCGGGATCGTGCCGGATGTGCCGCTGGAAGAGCAGGTGTGCGACGGGGGCCAAAGCCAGTGCCGTGCCCGGGTGTCCGGACCCCGCGGCCTCGACGGCGTCCACCGCCAGTGCCCGCGCCACGGCGACGGCCCGTGCGTCCGCCTCGCCGAGCGCCCGCCCCGCCGTGGGGGAGGCCCCGAGGGGCCGCGTCGTCTGTGTGGGTGAGAAGGCCACGGGAACTCCTTGGAGAGAGCATGACGTCATGATGACTTCGGGAAACGTAGCTCATGCCTCCGTATCGGCACCAGAGGGGGCCCGTCGATGCGATGTGCCAGGCCAGGGGGGTGAGGATGTGACGGGGCATACACAAGCAGCTGTCCCGAGAGTGTGAGATCTCGTTTAGGCGTCGACTATTGACGCTGCGATTGCTCCGTAGTCATCATGATGTCTCGATGACATGTAAGCCCGACGAGGAGGTCGTGGATGGCCGGGCACAAATACGCACAGGTGCGCGACCATCTGCTGGAGCGCGTACGGAGTCTCCCCGTGGGGGAGCGTCTGCCCGCTGAAGGTGTCCTGTGCGGCGAATACGATGTGAGCCGCATCACGTTGCGCCGCGCGGTCGACGAACTCGTCCAGGACGGTTACCTCGTGCGCGAGCACGGCCGCGGCACCTTCGTGAGCCACCCGCGCTACAACCTCAAGCACCGCGAACGCTTCGTCAACGAGGTGACCGGCTTTCACACCCAGCTCACCCGGCAGGGGCACACGGTCACCTCGCAGGTGACCGTGCAGCGCGGCGAACGGGCCGGCGCCCGGATCGCCGCCGCGCTCGAAGTCAGCCCCGCCGCCCCGGTCGTACGGCTGGAGAGGCTGCGCAGCGTGAACGGCGTCCTGCACCACCTCGCCGAGTCCTACGTCGAGGAGGCCCGGTTCCCCGACGTCCTGACCACGGACTTCACCGACAGCTCCCTCTACGCCCACCTGAGGGCCCGTCACGACGTGCTGCTGGTGCGCAACGAGATCGTCGTCGGACTCCACCGGTGCGACGCACGCGAGGCCGGGCTGCTCGGCGTGGCCGAGGACACCCCGCTGCTGCTGGCCACCTCACGTGTCTTCGAGCCGGGCCGCAAACCCGTCATCTTCGGCACCTCGAAGTTCCTGCCGGACACGGCGGAACTGTCCTTCGACATCGTGGCCGACGCCGACTAGCCGCGCCGCGCCCGTCCCCTACCCGCACCCCCGTGGAGCACGTATGCTCAGTCGTCTTCTGCCCGAGCGGAACATCCACTTCACCGACGACAAACTGACCTGGCGGGAAGCCGTCACCCGGGTCGCCCGTCCGCTGGTGGAGGCCGGAGACGTCACCCCCGAGTACGTCCAGGCCATGCTGGACTCGATCGCGGCCGGCGGCACCTACATCGACCTCGGCCACGGCATCGCGCTGGCGCACGCCCGCCCCGAGTACGGTGTCGTCCGCACCGGCATCGCGATGCTCCGCCTGAGCGAGCCCGCCCCGCTGCTCGATGACCCCGAGCACGCGGTCGACCTCTACTTCTGCTTCGCCGCGGCGGACGCCGACGCGCACCTGCGCGCCATGGCCTCCCTCGCACGCATTCTCTCGGACGCCCAGACCCGCCAGGCCCTGCGCGAGGCGGCCTCGGCCCCCGAGGTAGTCAAGTTGATCACCGAATTCGAGGAATCCGAATGAAGTTCCTGGCGATGTGCAGCACCGGACTGGGCAGCAGCTTCATGGTGCGCATGAACATCGAGACCATCGTCCGCGAACTCGGTCTGGCGGACGTCACGGTCGAGCACTCCGACATCAGCTCCGCCGGCCCCGACAGCGCGGACGTGTTCTTCGTCGCGAAGGACCTGGAGGACACCGCCCAGGGACTGGGCGACGTGGTCGTGCTGAACAGCATCATCGACATGGACGAGCTGCGCGAGGCGGTCAAGTCCGCCGCCGCACGCCACGGCCTGCTCTGATTCTCCGAGCGAATACAGCGAACACAAAGAAACGTTAATTCTGCTGAGTGCGGCGACCGTGGACGCGGCGCCGCCCATCTCGACGGCGCCGGGCGGACACCCACCCCGGCCGCCGCCCGCCCGCAGCGCCCGACGCCTCATCCCGCCCGCTGTGGAGCTGCACTCCGCCGGCCGATGCTCCCGTGCGCCAACACCGCCAGGAACCCGGCACCCACCACCCCCGCACGCGGCCCCGTCGTGCCCGAAGAGAGGCGTTGTCCGTGAACAGCGTTCTGCAGAACTTCCTGGATGTCTTCCGTGAGCCATCCGTCATCGTCGGCCTGATAGCCCTGCTCGGCCTGCTCCTCCAGCGCAAGTCGGCCTCCGACACCGTCAAGGGCACGATCAAGGCGTTCGTCGGCTTCCTGGTGCTCGCGGCCGGGGCCGGTGTGGTCTCCGACGCGCTCACCCCGTTCGGCGACATGTTCCAGCACGCCTTCGGGGTGCAGGGCGTCGTGCCCAACAACGAGGCCATCGTCGGCAAGGTGCTCACCGACTACGGCTCCCAGGCCGCGCTGATCTTCTTCTTCGGCATGGTCGTGAACGTGCTGCTCGCCCGCTTCACCACGTTCAAGTTCATCTACATGTCGGGGCATGTCGCCCTGTACCTGGCGGCCATGATCGCCGTCATCCTCATCGCGAACGGCTTCAGCAGCTGGCAGGCCGTCCTCTGGGGCTCCCTCGCCCAGGGCCTCATCACCACGCTGTCGCCCGCGCTCGTCCAGCCCTGGATGCGCAAGGTCACCAAGAACGACAACGTCGCGCTCGGCCACACCGGCAACTTCGGCATCGCCACCAGCGGACTCGTGGGCCGTCTGGTGGGCGACTCCTCGAAGTCCACCGAAGACCTCAAGATCCCCAAGGGGCTGGGGTTCCTGCGCGACACCACCGTCGTCATCGCGACCTCCATGGGCATCATCTACCTGCTGGTCACCCTCGTCGCCGGACCCGGCTACGTCGAGCGCGAGCTGAGCGACGGCCAGTGGTACCTGCTGTGGGCCGTCATGCAGGCCGGCAAGTTCGCCGCGGGCGTCTTCATCATCCTCGCCGGTGTCCGCGTCGTCCTCGCCGAGATCATCCCCGCCTTCAAGGGCATCTCGGAGAAGCTGGTGCCCAACGCCCGGCCCGCTCTCGACGTCCCGATCGTCTTCACCTTCGCCCCGAACGCCGTCCTCATCGGCTTCCTCGCCAGCTTCGTGGGCGGCCTGATCGGCATGGGCGTCCTCGTCGCCGTGGGCGGCACCATCATCATCCCCGGCATCGTCGCCCACTTCATGACCGGCGCCGCGTCCGGCGTCATCGGCAACGCGACCGGCGGCCGGCGCGGCGCGATCCTCGGCGCCATGGCCAACGGCCTGCTGATCACGTTCCTTCCGCTGCTCGTCCTGCCGTTCCTCGGCGACGTCGGCCTGGAGAACTCCACGTTCTCGGACGCCGACTTCGGCGTCTCCGGCCTGCTGATCGGCGGCTCGGTCCGGATCGGCCACGCGGCCGTCATCGGCCTCGTCGTCGTCGCCCTGGCCGCGGTCTTCGTCAGCAGCGCCCTCATCACCCGGCGCCGCGCCGTCACGGAGGCGACGACCCAGCAGGAGGCCCAGCCCACCCACTGAGCCCCCCGGCCCGCCCGGCGACCCACACGGCTCGCCGGGCAACGCCGACCCGACGCAACCCCCGGCCCTCCGCGCGGCCTGCTCGGCTGATGCGATGATCACTGCCATGTCTTCGCCGTCCGCCACGCAACCTTGGCCGTGCGTCTTGACGACATCCCGGCTGCTGCTACGCCCCGCCGAACCCGCCGACACGTCTGACTTCACCCGCCTGTGGACCGACGTCGACGTCCGGCGTCATCTCGGCGGCCCGGTCGCCGAAGACCGACTCAGTGCCTATCAGCAGCACTTCGTGGGCCGTGCGCATCTGTTCACCGTGGTCACACGGCACGAAGGAACCGTGCTCGGCTCTGCGTCGATCGATCCGACATCACGGTTCGACGGCCGACGGGAGGTGTCCTATTCCTTTCTGCCGGAGCACTGGGGGCAGGGATACGCCCGTGAGGCCGTGACGGCTGTAGTCAGCTGGGCCTTCGACCACGTCCCCTCGGACGATCCCTCGGTCATCGCTGTCACCCAGGAGGCCAACGAGCGCTCACGTCGCCTCCTCGAAGCCATCGGCATGCGTCTGATCAGCACCTTCGTGGAGTGGGACGCTCCACAGACGCTGTACTCCATGCAACGTGTCGCCGGGCGCGGCCCCACTCACGCGCATTGACGTTCTCCAATGCGGTGATCCACGTGTGACATGCTGATTTTGGTGAAATTATCGGTCTTAGTTGTTCGATGGGACCCGCCGGGATCGCCGGCCGGATCCGACGGTCCGGCGCACGAGCACAACGACCGAACGGCAGGCGAGCAGGCGCCGATGATGCCAAGGGAACAGAACGACTGCGGGCAGTCGGACCCGTTCCGGCGTCTGCGTCTGGGGGCCGAGCTCGAGCTGATCGCCGAGCAGCTCAGATCGCTGGCGCGGGCCCAGGACAGGTTGCACGACCTGTACGAGGCCGTGCTCGGCCGGAACATGGACCTGTCCGTGATCCTGCAGCTGATCGTGGATACCGCGAGGGAACTGGTGGGCGCCCGCTACGGCGCACTCGGCGTGCTCGATGAGCACGGCGCACAGCTCGCCGAGTTCATCCCGAAGGGCCTGTCGGATCAGGAGCGGGCCGATCTCGGCGATGTGGACTTCCCGCGCGGCCGCGGCCTGCTGGGACACCTGATCACCCAGCTGCGCGTCGATGACATCGCCGCTCACCCGGACTCGGCCGGATTCCCGCCCGGTCATCCGCCGATGCGCACGCTCCTCGGGGCCGCGATCAGCACCCGCGGCAGGATCTACGGCGATCTCTACGTCGCCGAACGCCTCGACGGCCGGCCCTTCGACGCCCACGACCAGGCACTCATCGTGGCACTGGCCGGCGCGGCGGGCCTGGCCATCGACGACACCCGCCTCTACGAGCAAACCCGCTTCGACGCCGAACAGTTCCAACGACTCCTGCTGCCACGCCTGCCCGACCTGCATCCCTTCGGGGCCGCCGCGGTCTACCGCGCGGCCAGAACACCAGGCCACATAGGCGGAGACTGGTACGACGCCCTTCTGGTGCCCGACCGCGCCTGCGCAGCCGTTGTCGGCGACGTCGTCGGCCACGATGTGCCGGCCGCAGCCGCCATGGCCCAGATCCGTAACATGCTGCGCGCTCTGCTCATCCACCAGCGCACCCCACCCAGCGCCGTCCTGGCCCACCTCGACCAAGCACTCCAGGCGATCGATGACCAGCCGGTCACCACCGTCTGCCTCGCCCGCCTCGAACCCGCCACGCCCGGCGGGTGGACGCTGTGCTGGAGTACGGCGGGGCACCCCCCACCCTGCTGCTCAGCCCCGGCCAGCCGCCCCGCTACCTGGAAGCCGACCCCGACCTTCCCCTGGGCGTCGACACCACCCGGTCACGCTCCGACCACACCTGCCCCATACCGGCCGGCTCCGCGGTGATCCTGTTCACCGACGGGCTCATCGAACACCCGGTACACCCGGTCGAGGCAGGACTGGAGCGCCTGGCGGCCCTCGCCTCGGAGCACGCGGCTCTGCCCCTTCAGGACTTCGTCGAAGCCCTGGCCGACCAGCATCCCAGCGATGGTCACGACGACATGGCCATCCTCGCCGTCCGCACACCCCGCACCCACTGAGCCGGGACAGGGCGGTCGAGCGTGTGGCCCTGGCACGCTCTCGGTGCTCAGGGAGCGTTCGAGCAGGACGCTGGATCGTCGGGCACACCCGGCCTTACGGTGGCGCGATGAGCGATCACCCGGAAGCGCCTGTCGCGCCCGTCGAGGCCTTTGACCCCCCGTACTGGGTGGCTGTCTTCACCACGGTGCGCAGCCAGGACCAGAGCGGCTACAGCGAGACCAACGCACGCATGGAAGAGCTGGTGAAGGACATCCCGGGGTTCCTGGGGATGGACCACGCGCAGACTCCCGGCGGGCTGGGCATCACCGTAGGGTACTTCCGTGACGCCGACGCCCTCACTGAGTGGCGGAACAATGCCGAGCACCGCGCGGCGCAGCAGCGCGGGCGAGCCGAGTGGTACCAGAGCTACACGCTGCATGTGGCGAAGGTGGAGCGGAGCCACGGGTTCACGCGAGCGCGGGTCCCGCGGAGCCCGGCAGCAGGCTGACCGACCGAAGTCACCTCAGCGACCATCCCACCGCACGCTCGCATCGAACCGGCCAAGTCCCGCTCCGCTGCCCGGGATTGTCCCCGCCGGGCGGCTACTCGACGATCGCGGTGACGCGGATCTCGACGCGCATCCCCGCCGCCCCGAGCGCGGGGACGCCGGTTTCCGTCCAGATCGGCGCGCGGTCTCCCATCCTCTTGCGGAACTGCTCGACCATGACACGGTTGTGGGTGTCGCCGATGAAACCGGGTGCCTCCGGCAGGTGATAGGAGTTGACGTGAATCACGTCGCGCCAGGTGGCACCGGCCGTCGCGAGCGTGCGCTCGACGTTGTCGAACGCCCGGACGATCTCGTCCTCCAACGAGTCGGGGAAGGCCCAGTTGTCGTCCCAGCCGCCCTGCCCCGAGATCTCGACACGGTTTCCGATCCGGACGGCCTGGGAGTAGTGCATGCGCTCCAGCTGGGTCTCGCCGTATCCAGGGGTCGCGAAGAACACCGGCCGAGCGTCGGGAGCCTCGGTCGGAACATCGTTGGGCCGGGTGGTCATGGTGAGACTCCTCCGTAGCGGCGGTCGGCGATCCGACCGCTTGGTCACCGGCGGTTACTTAGGAACCATAAGAGACTTCTCTTCTTCGGGGAAGAGGGCACTTTTCCGTAACGAAGGAACCGAAAGGTGACCACACGACTCGGCGCGCCGACCCAGGACGACACCATGCGAGTTGGGAGCCGTGGTGGTGGGTGACGCCTGGGGGGCTTGGCGTGGTGTCGGTGTGGTGAGAAGAGGGTCCGATCCGGTCGGCTTACTCAGGTCGGGCTGAGTAGGCGCGCTCATGCCCGGCGAGTCCTCGCGCGGCGAGTATGGGTCCGGCGGCGCCGGTCGAGTGGCGCCGACCCCGTCCAGTGCTGAGACAGTTTCGGAGGATCCCATGTCCCGACGTATTGCTCTGGCCGTAGGCGCCGGTGTCGTCACCCTCAGCGGTGCGGGTGCTTTCGCTCTCGCGCACGCAGGGGAGCAGACTCCGGCACTGGCACACAGCACTGCCCGCTACACCGCCCCCGACGGGGACCGCGACGGCTCACTGGTCTTCGCCACCGATGTCACGGCATCCTCCGGAGTCAGGAGCGTGAAGGTGCTGGCCTGGCCGCAGAAGTCGTCCCTCGCCGAGAAGGGTCTGACCGCCGAGGACATGGCCGCCGCGCAGCAGGCCGTCTGCACGCCCTCCGGACGGGACACCGTGCGCTGCACCTACACCGCCGAGGTCACCACCGCCGACGCCGAGTCGTCCCCGCGCGGTGTCTGGCATGTCGCCGTCCTGGCCACCGCGCAGGACGGCACCACGACCTTGGACACCGAAGCGGCCGACTTCTCCGTCCGGTGACCCGGACGCCCGGCTGGGGCAAGCCCCTCGTTGCGAGGCCGCGCCGTCCAGGGCGCACCGAACGCTACTCGGCGCGGGTGAGTGAACGAAGTTCAGCGTCCAGTGTGCGGATCAACTCACCGACACGTCCGCCGCCGGCCGGCGCTGCCGGGAAGCGTTTCAGTACGTCAACGACGACCGGAGTCGCACGATGCACCGTCCCCTTGAGGTGTGCCACGCCAATGCTCCGATCGTCGCCGGCGACGAGTTCGACCGCTCTGGCCGCGTAGGCGCCGGCGCCGAGAATGTGCTTGACCTGAGTGGCCTTGGCCAGCGGATGCAGGTAGGCGGCGGCTGCCGCGGACATCGCTGCCCACGCCGCCTCGCGCGCAGCCGCACTGTCCGCGCTCCTGGCCGCCTTGAGGGCCGCCGACGCTGTGACGCGCAGAGACTTCCCGCGCTCACCACCCTGCGCGAACTCCCACGCGGCACGGACAGCGTCTCTGGGCCGTGAGTCGTGCGGCTGATCGGCCTCGAATGTCTCCAGCACGGCCTCCGCGCATGCCGCGGCGAACGCGGTGACCTCCTGAAGGTCCTGCTTGCTCAGAACGACCTCACTCGCTTCCCCTGCCATGGTCCCATCCTCCGCCCGGCGCAGTGCTTTTGACGAAGGAACGAGCAGAACGACCGCCGACGTCACCGCACACCCCGGCTGCCGAAGGGCCGAGTTGATCGGCGGGGCGGTGGGCCGTCGGGCCGTCGCCCCGCCGGAGGTGGTCCGTCTACGGCCGGTCAGGCGTCGGCGATCGGGGTGGTGCCCAGACGGACGTTGTCGATCGCCCAGAACCAGTTGTTGCCCGCGTTGAAGATCCGGAAGCCGACCTTCGCCGACGTCGCCCCGGCGGGGACGGGACAGGAGAGCCGGACGAGCCGGTTCTGCTGGTCCTGGCCCAGGTTGGTGTTCCCGGACGTCGCGCTGCTGTAGTGGAGCAGCCGGACCGGTTCGCCGGTGTCGAACACGACGGTGACCTCGGCCTCCTGCGGGCTCTCCTGCCGGTAGTGGGAGTCGAAGCCCAGATGGAGGGTGGAGGTGCCCGGGGGAATGGCCACGGCCGGGGTGCTCAGGGTCGAGTCGAACCGGCCCCGCCCCGACGGGCTGCCGGTGTCGTCCCAGTCGTCGGGGTCGGCCACGGCCACCACGCCGAGAGCCCGGCCGAAGTTGGGGCGGTCCTGCCCGGCGGGGAACCAGAACTGCTTGGACAGGAAGGTCCAGCCCTGCAGCTCTCGCGTGCCCTGCGGCATGGCCGGTGCGTTGGTGATCGTCCAGCCCTCGGGAGTGGTCCGGGTCCAGCCGAGCAGGCCGGGGCGGCTGAGGTCGGCCGCCGCGGCGAGCGCGGGGGCGACGGACTCGAAGTCCTCCGCGAGGAGGTAGCCGGTCATGACGGGCCCCGTCTTGGCGGACAGGGACGCGGACGCCTGCGCCTCGCTGCCGCCCAGCTTCGCCGCGACGGTCGCCTTGAGGCTGCCAAGGACGCGTGCCGCGTCGGCGGGCGCGACGACGTCCCAGGCCACGGACGCGGAGGAGCGGGCCGCAACGGACGTGGGCGCGCTGCCCTTGCCGGTGGCGGTCCAGCCCTCCGGGAGGGACAACCCGGCGGTCAGGCCGGTGAGCGGTGCGCTGCCGGCGTTGGTGACGGTGGCCGTCACGGTGACCGGCTTGCCCGGTGAGAGCACGGTGCCGTCGGTCCCGGGGGAACTGGCCGGACCGGTCAGTGCGACGCTCATGGCCGGGGCGACCTTGGTCCGCACGCGCGCGTCCGCGAGTCTGAGCAGAGCGTCGCCGTCGGCGTGCGCGGCGACGACCAGCCGCCCGGCGGTGGCGTCGGGAGCGGGCGTGACCACGAAGCGCACGTCGGCCGAGTCGCCGGTCCGCAGCACGGCCGGCGCCCCACCGGTACGCCGTACCGTCCAGCCGGACGGGGCGAGCAGGGCGACGGACAGAGCGTCGAGCCGGTGGGTGCCCTGGTTTTGCACGGTGACCACGACATCGGTCGGGTTGCCCTGCGCGAAAGGCGTGCCCAGGGACGGCAGCGCCGCCGGCAGGCCGATCGTCGCGGCCAGCGCCGGGGCCGTGCCGGTCGCCGGGTCGGTGACGCCGGGCTTGCCGTCGGCCAGGCGACCGGTGGCGCGCCGCAGGAAGGACGGGTCACCGCGGTCGACGACCACCACGTCGTACCAGCCGTGATCCGGCACGCGGAGCTGCACCGTGCGGGACTGGCCGGGCTTGAGGGTGACGGTCCGCACGTGGTCACCGTGCTTGCGTGAGTAGACCGACTCACCGACGAGCAGCGTACGGGTGCTGGGGGAGGGGTTGGAGCACACCACTGTGACCCGGTCGGCGGCGGGGTGCTCGACGAGGTGTGCCTCGGCGCCCACACCTCTGCCGCGCAGCTCCCACACCGACCATCCGGGACCGTGGATCTGCAGGTCGTAGCCGTCGGCGCCGTACTCCACCGTTTCGGTGGCGCTCCTGCCGACGGGGACGGTCCAGGCGCGCGGAGCGGTGCCGTCGCCGGGGTAGGCGGTGAACGCGGCGCCGGTGCGGCCCTCGTTGCCGAGCCGGAGGCGCACGGCGGAACGGGTGACGTCCGCGCGCAGGGACAGCCGGTACGGGGAGCGGCGCGTGCGACGGGTGCCGGGCTCCTGCTCCGGCAGCGCCTGCTCCTTGGGCGGTACGGGGGTCCACCGTCCGACGGGTGCCGGCACCTGCCCCGGCTGCTCCACCTCGGGCTGCCGGTGGGCGCGGTCGAAGTCGAAGGCGGAGGTCAGGTCGCCGAAGACGCTACGGCGCCAGTCGCTGATGTTGGGCTCGCGGACGCCGGTCCACTTCTCCAGGAACCGGATGACCGAGGTGTGGTCGAACGCCTCCGAGCTGACGAAACCGCCCACCGTCCACGGCGACACGACCGTCATCGGCACGCGCGGGCCGGGACCGACCGGACTGCCGTTGAACCAGTCGTCGCTGTTGCCGGTGTCCGGCTTCGGCGCGACCGGGGCGGGCACGTGGTCGAAGTAGCCGTCATTCTCGTCGAAGTTGATGAACAGCGCCGTCTTCGACCAGGTCTTCGGGTCGCCGGCGATGGCGTCGAGGAGGTCGTAGACGAGGTTGGCGCTGCCGACGGGGGTGGAGCTGCTGGGGTGTTCGGACAGCGCCGCCGTCGGAACGATCCAACTGACCTGAGGCAGCGTGCCCTTCTTGATGTCAGAAGTGAGCCGCTGGATGAGGGTGTCAGGCTCGGAGCGGTAGGCGCCCCGCATGAACAGCCGACGCTCGGCCGGGGTCAGCGCGTCGACGCCCCGCTGGAACTCTGCCAGCGCGGCCTTGCGCTGATCGGCGGTCTTGCCCCACAGGCTGTCGTAGAACTGCTCGGTGGTGGAGTACTGGCCGCTGACCTTGGCCAGGATCTTCCTGCCGATCTCCTTCCAGGGCCGGAAGTATTCCACCGCGTTGTCGGTGAAGTTGTCCCATTCCTGATAGATCTGCCAGGAGACGCCGGCGGCCTCCAGGCGCTCCGGGTACGTCGTCCAGTCGTAGCCCCGATGCGTGTAGGAGTACGCGGCGTTGGTGACGGCCCGGTTGACGCCGTCCGGCTCGTAACCGGTCGTGCCGGTCCACAGATAGTTGCGGTTGGGGTTGGTCGAGCCGTAGACGGAGCAGAAGTACGCGTCGCAGATGGTGAAGCGGTCGGCCAGTTCGTACTGCAACGGAATGTCGCGCCGGTCGTAGAAGGCCATGGTGCTCTGGCTCTTGGCGGCGATCCAGTCGTCCCACCAGCCGTTCGCCCGGGCCTGGACGGCGTCGGAGAAGCCGTGCGCGAGTGAACCCAGGTACTGGATGTCGCTCTCGGGGCGGCCCGCGTCGAGAGCCGCCTGCCGGGCCGAGAACGGCAGCACCTCGGCACCGCCGGTCCGCGGCTGCGCGAAGACGCTCCCACCGGTGGGCAGACGCAGCGGCGTACGGTCGCCGAAGCCGCGCACACCCTTGAGGGTTCCGAAGTAGTTGTCGAAGGAACGGTTCTCCTGCATCAGGATGATCACATGCTCGATCGCCCGCAGGCCACCGCGTGGCATGGGCGCGGCCATCGCCTGGTGCAGCGACGGAGGCAGGAGGGAGAGGGCGGTTCCACCGGCGAGGGTGCCGAGAACCTTACGGCGGGAGATGTCAGACATGACGGGAGGTTAGGTCGTCACTCTCACGATCGTAACCCTACGTGACGGATCTTCGTCGACCGTTCACCCAGTGGCCCCGAACGTTCCCTTGCCGGTACGGACTGCTTAGGAATCACCGGGCAACAGGAGTGGTCGGCGCTCCGGTGGACCTCCGTCTCCGCCGTGCGACGGGGAGGGGACCTACCTGCGAACGACGCCTGGAGGCGCGGGGATTGACGACGATCAGTGAGTATCCCAACGCTCTCCGATGGGAGTCCCGCATGCTGAACAGGACCCTGCGCGCCACCGCCCTTGTCGCCGTCGTGGCCGCCGTCGCCGCGCCCGCCGCCGCGGCACCCGCCTCGTCCTCCCCGCCCGCGCCGGAGACCGCCGCCGTCTCCTCGCTCAAAGGCGACGCGCGCATGGACTACCCGGTCGCGGACCAGGAGGTACGGGTGTCCGTCGACGCACACTCGACCTACACCGTCGGGAGTGTCCCGCAGCGCTCCTGGGGCACCTTCCGCATCTCCCACGCCCAGGACGGCACGCTCTACTGGGGCGAGTTCGCGGTCGACTGCCTCACCACGGGCGGTCCCACCGCCACCGTCACCGGCCGCCTGGTCCGCACCAGCCCCGGCCACCCCTGGCTCACCACGCTCGACCCGCACACCCGCATGGGCGTGAGCTTCTTCGTCCCGGAGAAGGGCCAGGCCCGTATCGGGCTCTCCGGAGCCACCGAGAAGAGCGAACCGCTTCTCACGAAGTGCATGGCACCCGCCGCCGACGCGAAGGTCATCGACGGCGGATACACACTGCGCGACCGCAGGCATGGGTGAGGGGAAGCGAATCCCCCAGCGACCCCTGCCCCCGAAGCGCTGATCACTCCGTGCCGCGGATCACGGCGACGGGGCAGTGGGCGTGGTGCAGCAGGGCCTGGCTGACCGAGCCGAGCAGCAGCCCCGTGAACCCGCCCCGGCCACGAGCTCCGGCGACGACCAACTGCGCATCGCGACTCGCCTCGATCAGGGCCGGGCGGATCCGGGAGCGCACGAGGCGCCGCTCCACCGGGATCTGCGGGTAGCGCGGCAGATGCTCAGACAGGGTCTCGTCCAGCAGCCGCTGCTCCTCTTCGCGGAGTCGTTCGATGCCGACCACCACGTTCACCGGAGCGGCCGGCTCCGCGCCGGGCCCCTCGCCCCATGTGTTCCACACGTGGAGGGCCAGCAGGCCCGCACCGCGCATCGACGCTTCGGCGAACGCGAACTCGACGGCGCGTTCGCCCGCCGGGGACCCGTCCACCGCCAGCAGCACAGGACCGGCTGGGTTCGGCCTGCCTCTGGCCACCAGCACCGGGCAGCGGCCGTGGGCAGCCAGATGCACCGCGGTGGAACCGAGCAGCAGGCTGCCGAACGAGCCCAGCCCGCGGCTGCCCACGACGACGAGCGACGCGGTGCGCGACTCGATCTCCAGCACCATCAGCGGCTCGCCGACGGTGACCTCTCGGGCGATGTCCACACCCGGCGCGATCTCGCGTGCCCGCTGCTCGGCATCGGCCAGCGTGCCGTCCACCAGCTCGCGCACCCCCGCCACGGCAGGACTCCACGGCGGCCCACCCAGCGGTGGACGGACCGACGGCCACCCGAAGGCATGCACCAGCCTGAGGCCGGTCCCGCGCACTGCCGCCTCGTGTGCCGCCGTCTCCACCGCGTCCAGGCTGGACGGCGAGCCGTCGACTCCCACTACGACCGGTTTCCCCATGCCGTGCCTCCTCGCCGGGCCGGCCTGCCCGGTTCTCCTCCATCCTCCGCCACCGCGCCGGGCAACGCATCGGAACGTCGGTCAGGACGCCGGTGCCGGGAGGGGCCTGTTCAGCAGGAAGGCCCGTAGAAGCGCGGTGTACAGGCGGGGTTGCGCATGTGTGAGGGCGTGTCCCGCGCCTTGGATGTGAACCAGTCGCGAGTTGGGCAGGGTCGTGCGGTATTCCTGGGTGACTTCGGGTTTCACGAAGTCGCACTGGCCGCGCAGGATCAGCGACGGCACATGCACGCTGCGCAGTGCGGGGCGTGGGTCGGGGAGTTGTTCGAAGTCCTTGACGGTCATCTGGTTGCTGTAGAAGCCCTGCGGGTTGTTGTGTGCCTCGGTGGGTGCCGCCCCCGCGCACGACGTGGTGTCCTTGCCGACAAGAGCCACTTCGTGCATCCAGTGGTCGACTTCGCGGTCCCCGGCCAGGGCGTGTGCGGCGCGCGGGTTGACGCCGAGGAGCAGGCTCGCGGCGATCAGGCGTGGTCTGCTGTCCAGGTCGTCGCGCCGGGAGCGTTGGGCCGGTGTCAGGTCGTCCCAGGGCTCGCCGACCTTGGACCCGGGATACTCCCGGCCCCACAGGGCGCCCGGCGAGGTGAAGACCGCCTTGGCCACGTGTGTGGGGTGCGCCCGCAGATACTGGGCGGCCAGGGAGCCGCCCCATGACTGGCCGACGAGGACGATGCGGTCCGCGCCGAGGAGCCGGCGGATCGCGTCGAGGTCGGCGACCTGGCGGGCGACGGTGTAGCCGGTGATGTCGGACAGCCGGGTGGAACGGCCCGCGCCGACCTGGTCGTAGGAGTAGACCTGGAATCCGTCCGCGGCCAGCTCCCGGCCGGCGGTGGGGGTGCCCTCCCCTGGGGTGCCGGGGCCGCCGTGCAGGAAGATGACGGGGGTGGGCCGGGGCGTGCCGGCGGCGGGTGTGTGGACGTAGGCGATCCGGGAGCCGGTCGGCAGGTCCCAGAAGCGGACGCCGGAGGGGACGGGGCCCGCGGCCGGGGCCGGCATCGGGCGGAAGACGGTGGCGGCGGCCAGGGCCGTGGTGCCGAGGAGCAGCACGGCGGTGAGGGTGGCCGTGGCCCGCAGGCCGCCCCTGCCGAGCAGCCGGAAGGCCGCGCCGCCGAGCAGGTGGGCGACCACCGCGGCGACGACGAGACCCGCGGCCGCGAGCAGCCAGACGCTCGCGGTCGCGAACGCCGCCGCGACGAAACCGGCCGCCGCGGCGGCCGGTGTCAGTACCACCGTGACGGCGAGCAGTAGGCCGCCGCATATGCGGCGGACGAGCGGGGGAAACGGACCGAACCGGGGAATCCTGAGTGCCATGCCGTGAGGCTAGGCGGGGGCACGGGGCTCGGTCGTCAGGCTGCCGGGTGAGGGTCCGGCGGTGAAATCCGCTGGTGGAGGGGGTGGTGACCCCCGCCGCACGGCGGGGGTCACCACTCACACTCGCTGCGGCGGACACCGGGGTGTGCGAGGGCCACTGTGGGGTGCGCCGCGTCCTGGCCGGCCACGCCGTGGTGCACCGCGCTCGCGCCGCGGGCCGGTGTCTCAGCGGACTCCGGGGCGTACGAGGCCGGTCTCGTACGCGGCGATCGTCGCCTGGACGCGGTTGCGGACGCCGAGTTTGGCGAGGACCACCGCCACGTGGTCCTTGACGGTGGCCGGGCTGATGCCGAGTTCGGCGGCGATCTCGGCGTTGGCCAGCCCGCGGGCCACGTGCCGCAGGACGTCGGTCTCGCGCGGGGTGAGCCGCCGCAGCAGGTCGGCGTCGGCGGGGGCGTCACCGGTGGCGTACCGCTCGACCAGCCGCCGCGTCACCACGGGGTCGAGCAGCGCGCCACCGCGGGCGGCGACCCGCACGGCGTCGACCACCCGCTCCGGCTCCGCGTCCTTGAGCAGGAAGCCGACCGCCCCGGCCCGCAGCGCGGCGAACACGTACTCGTCGAGGTCGAAGGTGGTCAGGACGACGACACGGGTGCAGGGAGCCTCCGCGGTGATCCGGGCGGCGGCGGCCAGCCCCCCGCCGCCCGGCATCCTGATGTCCATCAGGGCGACGTCCGGCCGCAGTTCGAGCACGCGCGCGACAGCCGCCTCGCCGTCGGCTGCCTGTCCGACGACGGACAGATCGGGTTCGGCGTCGAGGATCGCTGCGATTCCGGCGCGTACGACCGTCTGGTCGTCGGCGACGGTCACCCTGGTCGCGATGGGAACACCTCCGGCAGCCACACGTGCACCGCGTTCTCGGTCTGGGTGAGCGTACCGCCCACGGCGTCGGCCACGGCCCGTATGTGCCGTCGGGTACCGGGCGCGGCGGGCAGCGGTCCCGACACCTCGATGCCCGCGGCACCGCGCAGCACGGTCAAAATGACCCCCTCGGCCAGCATCATCGCGGCGACCCGGTACGCGGCCACACCCACGACGACGGGCTCGGCGGCGCGCGGTCCCCGGTAGCTGACGGTGGCGCCGTAGCGGGTGGCCAGCGCGGAGATGCCGGCGAGTGTGGGCGGCGGCGCGGCGGCGCCCTGGCCCGAGCCGTCGTCGACCCGGCCGTGCTGCAGGTCGGTGAGCAGTTCCCGGAGTGCGGCGAGGCCGGCTCGTGCTTCGGCGAGAACGGTGTCGAGCCGTCCGGCGTCGGCGGCGGTGACCACATCGCACGCGTGCCGGTGCGCGGTGCGCAGCAGGCCCGCGGCGATCACACGGCGCTGGTCGCGTACGGCGGCGTCCGCGTCCCGTTCGAGCACTTCCCGGCTGCGGGCCGCCGCGGCCCTGCGCTGCTCACGCCGCACGGCGGTGCGTACTCCCAGCCCCCACAGTGCGAAGGCGGGGACGGCGAGCAGGGCGGTCAGCGCTGCCCAGGCCGCCACCCGGGGGCCGGTGATACCGCTGCCGCTTGCGAGTGCCAGACCGCCGGTCGCGGCCACCGCGACGGGGGCCAGGACACCACGCCGTACCGGCAGATACGCGCCCGCGCTGTACACGAAGGTCAACTCCACCCACCAGTACACGAGGAAGATGTCGCTGACCGGCGGCCGCGTCCAGCCGGCCTGGTCGCAGGCCCACCACAGCACGAGCGCCGACAGCACGGCGGTCAGCCCCGCCCCGGGCGCGCGCGACCGCCAGCCGAGCGGCACGGCGTGCAGGGCGGACAGCAGGACGATGGGCAGGCCGGACAGCGCGCTGCGGAACGAGTCGGGTACGTCGTCGGAGAGCAGGCCCGCGCCGAGCGACAGCGCGACGGCGAGCACGACCAGGGCCCAGTCGAGGGCGGTGGGTCCGCGCCAGAGCGGGCGGCGGCGCGGAGTGAAGGCGAGGTCGAACCACCCCGCCTGGCTCAGCGGTTTCGCGACGCCCACGCTCCGCCGCCTGCCGGGTACCGGCCCGGCGGGCGGCTCCTCGGGCAGGGGGAGTTCGGCGTGGACGGTCCAGCCGTCGGGCGTCGGCCCGCAGCAGAGCGTGCCGCCCGCCGCGCCGACCGTGCCGCGCAGGCCGGTCAGGCCGCGGCCGGTGCCGAGGCCCGGTTCCGCGGCGGTGCCGCCGTCGTCCGAGACGGTGACCGTGAGGAGCCCGGGACGGCTGCCCAGGGTGACGCGTACGGCCGCGCCGCGGGCGTAACGGGCCGTGTTGGTCAGCGCCTCACGGACCACCCGGTAGGCGACCGCGCCCGTCGCGGCGGGAACGGCCGGCCCGGTACCGGTGGTGTCGTCCAGTTGAGCGCCGCACTCGGCGGCCAGGCCGGCGACATCGGCGAGTGAGCCGCCGGCGGCGTCGCCCCGGTCCGCCAGGCGGTCCAGTTCCGCCACGGCCTTGCGGCCGGTGTCCGCCGCGTGGCGCAGGGCGCCGGCGATCAGGTCCGGATCGGTGAGATGCCGGGCCGCCGCGGCGGAGACGACGATCGCGGTGAGCCGGTGCGCGGCCACGTCGTGCAGTTCGGCGGCGAGCCGGTCCCGCTCGGCGAGCGCGGCGTACCGCGCCATGGCCGCCGCGCCGGCGCGGTACGCGGCCAGGGCGGACCGTTCGGCCCGGCGCCGCCGCCGCGATCTGCCCAGTACCCAGGCCACGGCCGCGGCGCCGGCCGCGACCAGGGCCGTGCCCACGACGTTCCACGGACGCAGTCCGGCAGCGATGCCCGTCAGGGCGGCCGCCGCGACGGCGACGGCCGATCCCGCGACGGCGAGCCCGGCGGTGCGCCGCAGCGCGAGGGCGTACAGAACGACGAACGCCACCACAGCGGCGACGGTGGCGGCCACGGGCGGGCTCACGACCGCGCCCGGCGGGCGTACGGCCACGCGCTCCTGCGGGTGGTGGCGTGCGGGCACCCGCTCGTGCGGGCGTACGGGTATGCGCTCCCGCGAGGCGGCTGAGCCGCCCGCCGGAACCGTCCGGGCCCCGCCCGCGGCACCGGATCCCGCATGCCCCACCGCATGCCCGGCAGGATAACCAACCCACCTCCGGCCTCCGGTACGACCGAGCGGATCCCGCACATCACGGACCGGCGGGCAGAGTCGGTGCATGCCCCACCGGACATCGGACGTCTGGCATGCTGCGGTGGTTGCCGTGGTCGCCGGCGGACGAGACAGCTGTTCACACCTCTCCCTGGGATCGGTCAGGGGTACCGCGGCGCAGGTCAACCTCGGTCGATCAGACATCCGATGACTTCGTTTAGAGTGGGGCGCATGGCGGTCACCGATACAGCGATCCTCAAGATCAAAGAAATGATCGTTTCGGGCGAGCTCTCGCCCGGATCCCGGCTTCCCACCGAGAAGGAGCTGAGCGAGTCGCTCGGGCTCTCGCGCAACTCCCTGCGCGAGGCCGTGAAGGCGCTGGAGGTCATCCGCGTCCTGGACGTGCGGCGCGGCGACGGCACCTATGTCACCAGCCTCGAACCGAGGCTGCTGCTGGAGGCCATGTCGTTCGTGGTCGATCTCCACCGGGACGACTCGATCCTGGAGGTCTTCGCGGTACGGCGGATGCTGGAGCCCCAGGTGGCCGCCCTGGCGTGCCGCTCCATCACCGATGCCCAGCTGGACGAGATCGACAAGCAGCTCGCGGGCGTCGGCGAGGACGCCGACGTCGAGAGCCTGGTCGCCCACGACATCGCGTTTCACCATGCGATCGCCGAGGCGACAGGCAACGCCTATCTGACGAGTCTCCTCGACTCTCTGTCGAGCCACACCGTTCGCGCCCGTGTCTGGCGCGGCATCACCGAGGGCGGCTCGGTCGCCCGCACGATCGACGAGCACCGCAGCATCCTGGAAGCCGTGCGGCACAGGGACGCGGAACTCGCCCAGGCACTGATGATCGCCCACGTCTCCGGCGTGGAGCACTGGCTCAGAAAGGCCCGCTGATGCGTGTCGCGTTGCACTCCGAGATCCGAGAGGGCGCCGTCGATCTCTACCGGGAACGGCACCTGCGGATCCCTGACGACCTGGTCGCCGTGTTCGGTCGGCTCGGCATCCATGACTGGACCATCTGGCGCTCGGGTCGGCGGCTGTTCCACCTGGTCGACTGCGACGACTGGGACGCGGCGAGCGCAGCGCTTCCTCAAGAGCCCGCTGACCAGGCGTGGCAGCGTGATATCGGGCGGTTCGTGGAACTGTTCCGTGACGCCGACGGCGAGGAGGGTGCCGGCCCGCTCGAACTGATCTGGGACCTTGCGGCGCAGCGGGACGGCGGACGGTGACCGGGCCGCGGGCCGGGGACGGGCGGGCAGAGCAGGCCGTCATCGCGGGCGACGGCGGCGAGAGTGGCCGCGCCGACGGGATCGGTGCGGATCTGGTCGACGCACATGTGCACGTCTGGGACCCGCGCCGGCTGCGTTACGACTGGCTCGCAGGCACGGCGCTGGACAGGCCGAGGCTGCCGGGCGACATCGACGACGCCGACGGAGCGGTGACGCAGTGGGTGTTCGTCGAGGCCGATGTCGCCCCGGACTCGGCCCTGGACGAGGCCCGCTGGGCCGCTGGACTGGACTGGCCCGGACTGGCGGCGATGGTCGTCGCGGCGGATCTGGGGGCGCCCGACGCCGGCGAACGGATCGACCGGGTGGCCGGACTGCCGCTGGTGCGCGGGGTCCGCCATCTGCTCCAGGACCTGCCTCCCGAGCGGCTTGCGGCGCCCGCACTGCGCAAGGGACTCGCTGAAGTCGCCCGCGCCGGTCTCGTTTTCGACGCCTGCGTGCGCTGGACCCAACTCGACGACCTCGACCGTCTCCTGGCCGACTCCTGCGACGGCATCACCGTCCTCGACCACCTGGGCAAGCCGCCGGTGGACGAGGGCTTGCACTCGGAAGCCGGACAGGCCTGGCTGACAGCACTGCGTCGGCTCGCCCGTCATGAGCGGCTGACGGTGAAGCTCTCCGGACTCCCCGCCGAAGCCTCCGACGCGGAGACCCTGCGCCGGCACGGTCCGGATCTGCTTCGTGCGGCCCTCGACGTGTTCGGCCCGGAGCGCTGTCTGCTGGGCGGTGACTGGCCGGTGAGTACCGGGACCGACGCCGGGACGACGACAGGCGCGTTGTTCGCCCTCGTGCGCGACGTCGTCGGCCTGCACGACTGGCCGCAGGTCGCCGCGGGCACCGCCCGCAGGGTCTACGGGATCGGCGGCTGAGACGACGACGCCCCCCGCTTGTCGGAGCCGGGGGATCATCGTGGCGGCCCGCAGACACAGGGCCCGGACCATGCACGCAGCACTGTCCGGGCCCTACGCGGTCTGTGGGAGTCGTGTCAGGGGATCAGCTGCTCGTCGCGCAACGTCTCCCACAGTTCCTCGGGGATCTCCGTCTTCATGTGCTGGAGATTGGCGCGCAGCGAGCTGGTGCGTGCGGTACCGACGACCACTTGGTTCACCGCCGGGTGGCGCAGTGGGTACTGGATGGCAGCGGTGGGCAGCGAGACGTCGAAGCGGGCACAGACTTCTCGCAGCCGCTCGGTGCGTTCGACCAACTCGGGCGGTACGGCCCCGTAGTTGTAGTGCGCTGCGGCGGGGGTGTCGGAGGCGAGCAGTCCCGAGTTGAACACCGCGGCCGCGAGCACCCGTACTCCGCGTTCTTGGCACAGGGGGAGAAGTTCCTCGGCGGCGGGCTGTTCGAGCAGGGTGTAGCGGCCGGCGATCATGACGACGTCGAGGTCGCCCTCGCGGACCGCGCGGACGGCTGCCTCCACGCTGTTGACGCCGACGCCGATCTCGTCGACCAGCCCGGCTTCTCGCAGGCGTATGAGGGCGGGCAGTCCCAGCCGTAGTCCCTCGTCGAGGTCGTAGACGTCGGGGTCGTGGAGGAACAGGGTGTCGACGCGGTCGATGCCGAGCCGTTCCAGCGAGGCGTCCAGGCTTCGCCGGACACCGGCCGGACTGGGATCCCAGTGCCGTACGTGATCGTCAGGCACAACGAACCCGTTCGCTTCGTCGGTGCCGTGGCGGCGGCCGGTGTTCGGCACGATCAGGCGGCCGACCTTGGTCGACAGACGGTAGGTGTCGCGGGGCTGCTTACGCAGGAAAGCGCCGAGGCGCCGCTCGCTGAGCCCAAGTCCGTAGTGGGGCGCGGTGTCGTAGCTGCGGATGCCGCCCGCCCAGGCTTCCTCCAGTACCGTGCGGGCGTCTTCGTCGGACACCTCGCGGTACAGGTTGCCGATGGATGCGGCTCCGAATCCCAGCCGGTCGGTCATGCGGCGATTCCCGTCTCTGCGGTCCAGCGGTGTGCGGTGATCGAGGCCGCGTGCATCTCGGTTCCGGCGCCCGGGGCGGTCGGTGCGCGGTACCGGCCGTCCCGGATGACCGTCGGGGTGACGAAGTGCTCATGCAGATGGTCGACGAATTCGATCATGCGTCCCTCGGTCGTGCCGGAGACGGCGATGAAGTCGAACATCGACAGGTGCTGGACGGCCTCGCACAGGCCCACGCCCCCGGCATGGGGGCAGACGCGGGTGTTGAACTTCGCGGCCAGCAGCAGGTGGGCGATGTTCTCGTTGACTCCGCCGACCCGGGCCGCGTCGATCTGGAGGACTTGAAGTGCCTCGGCCTGAAGGAACTGCTTGACCATGACGCGGTTGTGCACGTGCTCACCGGTGGCCACCGGCACGGGAGCGATACCGCGGGCGATGGCGGCGTGCCCCAGGATGTCGTCGGGGCTGGTCGGTTCCTCCACCCAGGCCACGTCGAAGGGTGCAAGGGCGCGGACCCACTCGATTGCGGCGGCCACGTCCCAGCGCTGGTTCGCGTCGACCGCGATGGGGAAGCCGTCGCCGCAGATCTCACGGGCGATGCGCATACGTCGGATGTCGTCGTCGAGGTTGGCGCCGACCTTGAGCTTGATCTGCGGGAATCCGGCGTCGACGGCCTCGCGGCACAGGCGGGCGAGTTTGTCGTCGGAGTAGCCGAGCCAACCGGGACTTGTCGTGTAGGCGGGGTATCCGTCGGCCAGCAGGATCTGCTCGCGCTCGGCCCGGCCGGGCTCGGCGCGGCGCAGGATGCCGATGGCCTCCTCACGGGTCAGGGCGTCGGTGAGGTAGCGGTAGTCGACGAGGTCGGCGAGCTGTTCGGGGGACATCCGGGCCAGCAGCTGCCACAGTGGCAGGCCGGCCCGCTTGGCCTTGAGGTCCCACAGCGCGTTGACGACCGCGCCGACGGCCATGTGCATGATGCCCTTTTCGGGGCCCAGCCAGCGTAGTTGGGAGTCGTGCGCGAGGATCCGCCACGCCTCACCCATGTCGTCGAGCAGCGGTTCCACCTCGCGTCCGAGCAGATGGCCCTCCAGCATCTGGATGGCGGCCACCTGCACGTCGTTGCCGCGGCCGATGGTGAAGGCGAAGGCGTGCCCTTCGTGGCCGTCGGGTGCGTCGGTGTGGATGACGACGTAGGCCGCCGAGTAGTCGGGGTCCGCGTTCATGGCGTCCGAGCCGTCCAGCGACGCGGAGGTTCGGAAGCGGACGTCCGCCGTGGAGACGGATGTGATCGTGGTCATGGGTCCTCCCGAGAGGATCTAAACATCGGATCAATCGAAGGGTCAAATGGTATGGTGCCGTCGCTCCGCCTTACAGGTGTGCTTAGAGTTCCGATGTTCTGGAGGGGATCTCATGAAACTCGCGCGGATCGGGGAGGCCGGCCGGGAGACACCGGTCGTCGTCGCCGAAGACCACTACCTCGACCTGTCGGCCCTCACGGATGACATCGACGGGACCTTCCTGTCGCGGTCCCTGGACCGCGTCGCCGCCGCGGTGCGCGCGGGTGAACTCTCGCGCATCGAACGCGACGGGCAGCGGATCGGCGCACCGATCGCCCGGCCGTCCGCGGTCATCTGCGTGGGGATGAACTACGCAGCCCACGCCGCCGAGTCCGGGGCCGAGCCCCCCGAGGACCTGGTGGTGTTTCTCAAGACCCCCAACACCGTGGTCGGCCCCGACGACGACGTCACCATCCCGCCGGGCAGCGTGAAGACCGACTGGGAGGTGGAGCTCGGCGTGGTGATCGGGCGCAGGGCGAGCTACCTCGGCTCGCCGGAGGAGGCCATCGGGCACGTCGCCGGATACACGCTGGTCAACGATCTCTCCGAGCGCGAGTGGCAGATCGAACGATCCGGCGGTCAGTGGAGCAAGGGCAAGTCGTTCCCCGGTTTCTCCCCCGTCGGCCCCTGGCTCGTCACTGCCGACGAGATCGATCCGCGCGCGCTGCGGCTGCGCAGCTGGGTGAACGCCGCGCCGCGCCAGGACTCCAGCACCTCCGACATGATCTTCGACGTCGCCCAGATCGTCTGGCGGCTCAGCCAGTTCCTGACGCTCGAACCCGGCGATCTGATCATGACCGGCACGCCCGAGGGCGTCGCCCTGTCGGGACGCTTCCCCTATCTGAGCCCCGGAGATGTCGTCGAGGTCGAGATCGACGGGCTCGGCCGGCAGCGGCAGGTGATCCGATGACCGGCTTCGAGAATGTCAGGGCCCTGGTCACCGGCGGTGCGTCGGGCATCGGTGCGGCGATCGTCCGCAGGCTGCGCGCGGAGGGTGCACGGGTCGCTGTACTGGATCTGAACCCGCCTGCCGGGGAGCCGGACGCCTACCGGGTGGACGTCGGACGGGACGAGGAGGTGCGCACGGCGGTGGCGCACATCGCCGAGACGTTCGGCGGGATCGACGTCGTCGTCAACAACGCGGGGATCGGTGCCCAGGGCACGGTGGCCGACAACTCCGACGAGGAATGGCACCGCGTCCTGGACATCAACGTGCTCGGCGCCGTGCGCGTCAGCCGTGCCGCGTTGCCGTGGCTGCGCCTGTCCTCCTGCGCCGCGATCGTGAACATGTGCTCCATCGCGGCGAGCGCGGGGCTCCCGCAGCGCGCCCTGTACGGGGCCAGCAAGGGGGCGTTGTACTCGCTGACGCTCCAGATGGCGGCCGACCATGTGCGCGAGGGGATCAGGGTCAACGCGGTCAGCCCCGGCACTGCGGCGACCCCCTGGGTGACCCGGCTCCTGGACTCCGCGCAGGACCCGGTGGCCGAGCGGGCGGCGCTGGATGCCCGGCAGCCGCACGGGCGCCTGGTCGAGGCTGCGGAGGTCGCCGACGCCGTCGCCTATCTGGCCAGTCCCCGTGCGGGCTCGACGACGGGGACGGTCGTCGAGGTCGATGGCGGGATGTCGGGTCTCAGACTGCGTAACTGACGGCACTTATCCGATGTATGCGTCAGGTTACGAGGAGATATCCAAGGATTGCACCTCCGTTGACACGATAAACATCGGATGATTAGATCGCTCGTACCTGACCGCGGAGTACCACCCCAGCCACCAGGCCGAATGAAATCAAAGGTGATGACATGAGAGTACGGACTGCGGCTGTCGCCACCACGGCTGTGGGGGCTCTGTTCCTCACAGGCTGTTCCGGCGGCCAGAGTTCGGGCAGCAGCGACACCCTCACGTGGTCGATGTGGATCGGCTCGTCGGAGGATCAGAAGGTCTGGGCGGGTGTCGGGGACACGGGCGCCGAGGCATCCGGCAAGAAGGTGTCCCTGCAGGGCTCGCCGTTCAACGACTACTGGACCAAGATTTCGACACAGCTCGGGACGTCCGGCGCGCCCTGCATCGTCACGATGCAGAGCCTGCGCGTGAACCAGTTCTCCGAGGGCCTGCTGCCGCTGGACGACCTCATCAAGTCGACCGGCTTCGACGCCGACGCGTTCGACGAAGGGGCCATGAAGGCCCTGGCCGTGGACGGCAAGCAGTACGCCATCCCCTACGACACCGGCCCGCTCCTCCTCTTCTACAACAAGGACGCCTTCGCCAAGGCCGGCGTCGACGCCCCGAAGCCGGGATGGACCCTCGACGACTTCGAGGCCGCCGCCACTGCCCTGAAGAAGAACGGCCAGGTCGCTCTCGCGACCACCGTCGAGGACATCTTCCTTGAAGGAACGATTCTCTCCACCGGTGGCGCCAAGATGATCGACGACTCCGGCAAGGTCTCCCTCGATGACCCGAAGACCGCGCAAGCGGTCGAGTGGATCGCCGGCCTCGTCAAGGACGGATCCGCGACCAAGGCCGATGGCGCCGACGCCAGCGCCGACGACAACGCCTTCATCAACGGCACGGCCGCCGCAGTGGTCGGCGGCCCCTGGAACTCCCTCGACTTCAAGGCGAAGGCCAAGTTCGACGTGGGCGTCACGACGGTCCCGTCGCCCGCGGGAGAGCAGAAGACCTACTCGGCGGGCAGCGGGTTCGGCATCTCCAAGAACTGCTCCGACCCGACGGCCGCTTTCAAGGCCATCACGGCGATGACGTCGGAAAAGACCCTGACCTCACTCGCCAAGGACGGCCGGGCCTTCCCCGCCCGCACGGCAGCGCAGGCGGCCTGGTACGAGAGCGCCGGTATCGACGGCGCGAAGGAAGCCCTGGACAGTGCGCTCGCGAGCGCCGTCCCGCTGCCGGGGAGCGCCGACGGCGACAAGCTCAACCAGATGCTCAGCCAGTACGGCCCGCAGATGGTGAACGGGGAGAAGCCGGCCGCGGACGTGCTCGCGGAGATCTCCCGCCACATCGGAAAGTAGCCGGAACCCAGCATGGCACATGTCCCCGCACGCGAGGTGACGGCCGCAGCGGCGTCGAAGGACCACCACCGCGGTGGCCGCCGGCGCGGCTGGTCGGGAGCGTGGGGCGTCGGATTCGCCGCGCCCCACGCCCTCGGACTCGCCCTGTTCACCCTCGTCCCCATCGGCATCGCCCTGGCCATGAGCCTGCACGACTGGCCCATGATCGGCAGTCCGTCGTGGATCGGCCTCGGCAACTACCAGCAGCTGATCAGTGATCCGACCTTCCGCACGGCGCTGACCAACACGTTCCTGTTCGTCGTCCTCTACGTGCCGCTCAACCTCGCCGTGTCCCTGGGCATGGCGGCCTGGCTGTCCCCGAAGATCCGGCACCGGCAGATCTTCCGTGTCATCTTCTTCCTGCCCACGGTCACCCCGATCGTCGCCAACGCGGTCGTGTGGCGCATGCTCTACCAGCCGGGCGGCGCGATCGACGCGACGGCTCAGTCGTTCTTCGGCATCGAACTGCCGGACTTCCTCGCCGACCCGCACTGGGCGATGATCGCGATCGTCATCATGAGCGTCTGGCAGGGCTTCGGCTACAACATGATCGTCTTCTCGTCCGCGCTGGACTCCGTGCCGGAGAGCCAGCTCGAAGCCGCCTCGCTGGACGGCGCGAACGCCTGGACGGCGTTCTGGAGGATCAAGCTCCCGCTGATCTCGCCGTCGCTGTTCTTCGCCACCACGATGACCCTCATCACCTCCTTCCAGGTGTTCATCCAGCCGTACATCATGACGCGCGGCGGCCCCGGCGACTCCACGGTCACCCTCGTGCAGTTCATCTACAACCAGGGCTTCACGTTCCAGAAGCTGGGACTGGCCTCCGCCGCGGCCTGGGTGCTGTTCGTCATCATCCTCGGCGTCACCGCCGTGCAGTTCCTCGGACAGAAGAAGTGGGTGCACTATGAGTGACGTCGTCTCCCGCGGACGCGGCGTCCGGAACCTCCGCACGGCGATCGGCTACACACTGCTCATCCTCGTCGCGCTGCTCTTCATGTCCCCGCTGATCTTCATGGTCGGCACCTCGTTGAAGGCACCCTCGGAGATCTTCTCGACGCCGCCGTCCCTGTTCGGCTCGACCCTCCAATGGGGCAACTACGCCGAAGTCTTCTCCTACGCGCCGTTCGCCCGCTACCTCGTCAACGGCGTCGTCGTCGCGGCCGGCGGCACCCTCATCACCCTCGCGGTGTCCGCACTCTCCGGATACGCCTTCTCCCGGCTGCGCTGGCGTGGACGGACCGCGACCTTCATGGTCTTCCTCGCCACGATGATGCTCCCCCAGGAAGTCATCATCGTGCCCGCCTTCGTCCTCATGCGGGAACTGGGCTGGGTCAACACCTACCAGGCGCTCATCGTGCCCTGGGCGTTCACCGCGCTCGGTGCGTTCCTGCTGCGCCAGTTCTTCATGACCGTCCCACAGGAGTTGGAGGACGCCTCCCGCATCGACGGCCTGGGCCAACTCGGCACCTTCTTCCGCATCATGCTCCCGCTGGCGCGGCCCTCTCTCGCCGTGCTCGCCGTGTTCACCTTCATCACCTACTGGAACTCCTTCCTGTGGCCCCTGGTGATCGTCAACGACGTCACCACGCTCGGCACCATCCCCCTCGGCCTCCAGCAGTTCTTCGGCCAGCAGGGAACCCAGTGGCACCTCATCATGGCCGCCTCGGTGATCTCCATGCTGCCGTCCACCGTCCTGCTCATCGCCCTCCAGCGTTACCTCGTGCGCGGCATCGTCACCTCAGGCCTCGGCGGCCGCTGAATCCACGGCAACGCTCGACCCCGGAAAGGACCATCCCCGCATGGCCATGTTCAAGAACGCCCCTGAGCGCCCGCAGCAGTACCAGCAGTTCGAGCGTGAGACGCCGGCCTGGTTCCGGGACGCCAAGCTCGGCATCTTCGTTCACTGGGGCCCCTACTCCGTCCCGGCCTGGGGCGAGCCCATCGGAGCGCTGGGCACCATCGACGAAGAGGAATGGTTCAAGCACAACCCGTACGCCGAGTGGTACTACAACACCATCCGCATCGAAGGCAGCCCTGCCCGCCGGCACCACGAGGAGGTCTACGGCGGCGCCGACTACGACACATTCCTCGACCTGTGGAAGGCGGAGGCCTTCGACGCCGACTCCGTCATGGACCTCGTCGCCGCCACCGGCGCCCGCTACTTCGTCCCCACCACCAAGCACCACGACGGTGTCACCCTGTGGGACGCCCCCGGCACCGGCGACCGCAACACCGTCCGCCGCGGCCCCCAGCGCGACCTGATCGGCGAGTTCCGCGACGCCGCGGAACGCAAGGGCATCCGCTTCGGCGTGTACTACTCCGGCGGCCTCGACTGGCACTTCACCCAGACCCCGCCCATCGTCCGGCACATCGACGACGCCCTGCGTCCCCGGGACAAGGCCTACGCCGACTATGCCTTCGACCATGTCGCCGACCTCATCGAGAAGTACCGGCCGGAAGTCCTGTGGGGCGACATCGAGTACCCCGACGCCGGCAAGCCCGAGGGCGACAAGAGCCTCGTCGAACTCTTCCGCCGCTTCTACGCCGCCCGCCCCGACGGCGTGGCCAACGACCGCTGGGGCGAAACGCACTGGGACTTCCGCACCAGCGAGTACGAGCAGGGCCGCGACAGCGAGGGCGACGCGGCCTGGGAGAACTGCCGTGGCGTCGGTTTCTCCTTCGGCCACAACCGGCTGGAGGACGAGACCAACTCACTGAGCGGGCAAGGCGCCATCCGCCACTTCCTCGACGTTGTCTCGCGGGGCGGCAACCTGCTGCTGAACATCGGCCTGACCGCCTCCGGCGAGGTCACACCGCTGCAGCGCCGCACCCTTGAGGAACTCGGCGCCTGGAACCACGCGAACGCGGAGGCGGTCTTCGGCTCGCGTCCCCTCGGCGCGGACCTCGCACGGCCCTTGGACGAGCCCTGGGTCCGCTGGACCCGCACCGGGCAGACCGTCCACGCGTTTGTCGACGCACCGACAGGCACCCGTGTGACCCTCGACGCCAACGCCGACGCCCTGGACCTGTCTGCGGCGACTGGCGCCGGCGCCTTCACCGAGGTCGTCGACGGCGCGCTCGTCGTGACGATCGGCGACCGCGCCCTCGCCGGGCCCGCCCGAGTGGATGTCCCACTACGCTGATCCACGACATCCCCGTCACACCAACTCAACTGCCGCAGGGTGCCCACCGGTTATGCCGTGCTGCGCGAATCGTGGAGCCGCTGGGCCTCGACGGAGGTGCCGAGGGTGTTCAGGCGGCCAGACCGGCGCTGGTCAGCCAGATGTGTTCGCAGGTCATGGATGCCTCTTGCAGCTTCTCGCGGGACTCCTGCGAAGCGTGATAGAAGGTCCGCTCGATCATCCAGCACAGGGCGCGCGCCATCGCCGATGCTTGTGCTGGTTCGGTGCCGGGCTGAACGCCGGCTCGTTCCAGGACGGCGGTGATGGCCGTGATGAACAGGTCCGCTGTGTGGTTCCACAGTTCGCCGATCTCCGGGACGGTCAACGAGAGGTCGATCGCCGTCCGCATGACCAGGCCGTGCTCGTTCCAGAGCTCGACCGTGCGCCGCATGGCCGCCGCGATGGCCTGGCGCGGCTCCTCCGACTGCGCAGTGGCCCGGGACCGCTCCCACAGGTGCTCGACGGTCCGGGCCACGAGTGCCGTGACCACTTCTTGCTTGGAGCCGAAGTAGAAGTACAGGGCACCGCGTGTGATGCCGGCGCCCCGGGCGATGTCGCCGACGGTCATGGCCTCGTAGCCTTTGTCCGCCAGAAGAGTCTCGCAGATGTCGAGGATGGCCCGCTCCCGGACATCGCCCTTGCGTTCGGTGGTGCGCCGGCTCCGCGCAGGCTGTCGGCCGGGCATCAGAGCTGAGCACCCTCGGCGAAGTCGGTCGTACGGGAGAGTGTGTCCCATGCGCGGATGTCCTCGTCCACGGCCGTGCGCGCGGCGGTGACCAGTCGCAGCGCGTCCGAGCCCAGGACGAGGTGGGCGGGCGGCTGCTCGACCGAAGTGATGTGCAGGACCGCCTCCCCGGCCTTGGCCGGATTGCCCAGCTGATTGCCGCTGGCCTTTTGCCGCGCTTCGCGGATGGGGGCGAACAACGCGTCGTAGTCGTCGATGGTCCGCGCGGCGCGTGTCATGGACCGACCGGCCCAGTCGGTGCGGAAGGAGCCGGGCTCGATCGCCGTCACGTGGATCCCGAACTGTGCGACCTCCTTGCCCAGCGCCTCAAGGATGCCCTCCAGGGCGAACTTGCTGCCGCAGTAGGCGGACATGCCGGGCACGGCCATGAGCCCGCCCATGGAGGTGACGGCCATCAGGTGACCGCGGCGGCGTCGGCGCATGTGGGGCAGCGCCGCCTGCAGGGTGGCCACCGCCCCGAACACGTTCACCTCGAACTGCTTGCGCACTTCGGCCAGCGGGGTCTCCTCGAAGGTGCCCTCCAGTCCGTAGCCGGCGTTGGCCACGACGACGTCCAGAGGGCCGACGCTGCGTTCCACCTCTGCGACCACGCCGGAGACGGCGTCGCTGTCGGTCACGTCCAGGATGCGGCCGTGGGCGTATCCGGGTTCGAGCGCTTCGAAGGCCCGCAGATCCTCCTCCGAGCGGGTGGTGCCCACGACGGTGTGCCCGGCGGTCAGGGCGGCTTGGGCGAAGGCGCGTCCAAGGCCCGTGCTGACGCCGGTGATGAGCCAGTTCCGCTTCTGCACTGCTCCTCCAGGAAGGTCTCTCATGGAGCTGGACAGCTCCTCACCGAAGAGTCTACACAGTGTCGATTTTTACCGTCGCCACGTTGATTCTGTCGTCACGCGGCACGGCCGTGGTTCGGTCCGGCCCTCGGCGCGGTCGGGGCCCGCGGGTGCCTCCGCGGGGTCGAGGCCGCCTCGTCCGGCCTGCGCCGGACCTATCATGGGCCCATGGTGAAGGGAAACGACTCCGCATTGTCCGGTGCCGGCTCGGGCAGCCGCGATGTCATCCTCGATGCGGCGCGTAGCCTTGTCACAAGCCAGGGCTACGACGGCATGGCCATTTCGGACCTGTGCGCGCAGTCGGGGCTTCCGGCCAGCTCCATCTACTACCACTTCGGCAACAAGCTCGGTGTCCTCGCGGCACTGCTCGAGCGCACCTTCCAGGAACTGCACGCTCAATTCCCGAATCCGTCCTCGTTCCGTGGTCTCGAACCGCTTGAGCGCTTCGAGACATGGCTCACGACGGCGTGCGCATCCCTCGACCGGCGGCCCGACTACCTTCGGCTCCTGCTGGCCATCAGTGTCGGCCCGCACAAGGACACCGAGGTGGTGCGGAACACCGTGCGCCGTATCCGCGACTACGCCCATGCTTCATGGGTGGACGCACTCACCCCGGTCTTCGCTCCGCACGGCGGCGAAGAGAACGAGGCGTTCGTCCAGCAGTTGGCTGTCCTCGGGCGGGCCATGACCGACGGGCTCGCGGTCGCCAACAGCTTCGACGGCATGAGCTACAGCGCACACGTCGCACCGTTCGTCTCTCTGGTTCGCGGTCTCGCGGACCAGGGCGGCCGTGCGGTGGGAGTGACGTCCGACGTCGGCGGAGCGTGACGATCCGGGAGCGGACTCGGCGAGGCGGCAGTGGCCCCGGGCTTTCCGGGGCTGACCGGCTCATTCCAACCCCGTGCTGTCGCCAGGCCGTTCGAGCAGTGGCGCGCTGCCCATCAGCGACGCGCGGCGGCTCAGACGGTCTTGGTGTCGGCTGCGTCCGGCGCGGGCGCCGAGTCGACGCGTGCCTGGAGAAGTCCGTCGACGCCTCGTAGGAAGGTTTCGCAGACCAGTTCGGGGTCGAAGAGGCAGCCGGCCGCCATGGCGCCGTCCCTGAGCATGACGAAGTGCCGGGCGGCTGGGTCGGCGGGTGCGTCGCTGATGTGTGCCAGCAGCTCCGTGACCGTGTTCAGAAACCATGCGCGGTGGGCCAGGACGGCCTGGTGGACCGGGTGGCCGGCATCGGGATACTCGGCCACCGCATTGAGGAAGGCGCAGCCGCGGAAACCGGGGGACAGGATGCCCTCGGTGATGGATCTGGCGACGGCTCTGACCTTGTCGACGGCCGACTGGCTGCTCGCCTGAGCGGCGGCCACCTGTTCTCGGATCCCCTTGTCGGCCTGGTCGAGATACGCGAGGACAAGGTCTTCCTTGCCCGCGAAGTGCCGGTACAACGTGGCCCGGGTCACCTTCGCCTCCAGGACGATCCGGTCGATACCCACGGAGTGGATCCCCTCTGCGTAGAAGATCCTGGTTGCCGTGTTGAGCAGCCGCGCTCGCGCTTCGGAGGTGCTGCCGCCTGCTGTACTCGGACTCATGCCGACAGGGTACACAACCGGAAGGTAGAACGTTCGGTATTGACAAAGAGTACCGACGTGGGCGGCACGTTCACCGACGCCGTGGCCTCGGACGGTGCCGGCCGTATCGTCTCGGCCAAGACACCGACGACCCCGCCGCACCGCGAGGCCGGCGTCATGCGCGCGATCGAGGAGATCGCCGGCGAACTGGGCATCGGCGTCGGCGAACTGCTCTCGCGGACCGACTACATCGCCCACGGCACGACCGCGTCGATCAACGCCCTGGTCCAGGGGACGGTGGCCGACGTCGGACTCATCGCCACCAAGGGCCATCGGGACGCGATCTACATCATGAACGCCGAAGGGCGCACCCTGGGCCGGGCGGCCCACGAGATACAGGACACCCTCAGACAGCGCAAACCCACGCCGCTGATCCCGAAGCACCGGGCGCTTGAGGTCACCGAGCGGATCGACCACGCCGGCAAGGTGCTGATCCCCCTCGACGAGGACGAGGTGCGCAGCGTCGCGCAGTCCCTCGTGGACCAGGGCGTCGAGGCCATCGCCGTCTGCCTGCTGTGGTCGTTCAAGAACGCCGCGCATGAAAAGCGCGTCCGGGAACTGATCCACGAGATCGCCCCGGACATGTATGTCACGCTCTCCTCGGACGTCAGCCCGCGCATTCGCGAGTTCTCACGGACCTCCACGACGATCATGAACGCGCAGATCGGGCCGCGGCTGCGCATGTACCTGACCCCGTTGCAGAAGCAGTTGGAGGACAACGGGCTCAAGGGCCCGCTGCTGGTCATGCAGAGCGAGGGCGGGACCATCACGGCCGACCGGGCACCGGAGCAGGCCATCACCACCGTCGGTTCCGTCCTCTCCGGTGGCGTCATCGGCGGAATGCGCATGGCCGAGCAGCTGGGCCACCGCAACGTCATCACCACCGATGTCGGCGGAACGACCTTCCTGGCGGGGCTCATCGTCGACGGGGAACCGGTGATGGCACCGGGTTCCATCGTGAACCAGTTCCCGATCAACGCGGCGACCATCCGTGTGCACACCATTGGTTCCGGGGGCGGGGCGCTCGCCTCCGTCGACGCCGGCGGCAATCTGCGGCTGGGCCCGCAGAGCGCTGAGGCCGTCCCCGGTCCCGCCTGCTACGGCAACGGCGGCACTCGTCCCACCAACACCGACGCCAACCTCGTCCTCGGCATCCTCAGCCCGCACGGACTGCTCGGCGGCAGAAAGCCCCTGCGCATGGACCTGGCGCGCCAGGCGATCCGCGAACACGTGGCCGAACCACTCGGCCTCACCGTCGAAGAGGCCGCCATCGCCATCCACGAGGTGCAGAACGCGCAGGCGGGAGACCTGCTGCGCCGGGCCGTGGTACAGGCCGGCTACGACCCCCGTGACTTCGTCGCCTACGCCTTCGGCGGCGCCGGACCCGCCCACTGCGCCGGCTACTGCCAGGACCTCGGCGTGAGGGAGGTCGTTGTTCCCCTCGGCCCCGTCGCCTCCGCGTTCTCGGCCTACGGGCTCGCGGCCTCGGACATCGTCCTGAGCGCCGAACTCTCCGATCCCTCCTCCTTCCCGGTCGAGCACACGGTGCTGGAGTCCCACTACGCCCGGCTGGAAGCCGACCTGCGGCGCGCGCTCGACCGGCAGAAGGTGAAGTTCAAGGACGTGACCATGCAGCGTGAGGTCGACCTGCGCTATTCGATGCAGGTCAACGAGCTCGCGACCACCGTCCCGGACGGGGAGTTCACCGACCGCACCGGGCACGAGATCCTGGAGCGTTTCGAGGAACAGTACGAGCGCATCAACGGGTCGGGGGCCGGCTACCGCGAAGCCGGCGTGCAGGCGATCACCTACCGTGCCCGGGCCAAGGCCGGCCTCGGCTTCCCCGTCGTCCTGCCGGACATCGCGCTGGCCACCGGCGCCGACCCCGGCGACGCACTCCTTGAGAAACGCCACGTCTGCCTCGACTCGCAGATCGGTTTCGTACCCACCCCCGTCTACGACTACGCCCGGCTGCGTGCGGGCCACGAGATCACCGGACCGGCGATCGTCGATGTGCCGACCACCGTGGTCGTGGTTCCCGCCGGCGTGACCGGCCGTGTCGACCGTCTCGGCAACCTCGTACTGAGTTACCAGTGAGGACAGCTCCCATGACATCGAAGATCCCCGGGGCGGACGAGTTCACCAGCCGGCCCGTTCCGCGCGAGGACCTGCTGCGGCAGATTTCACCCTCCCTCCGGCTGCACCAGGTCGACGACGAGCAGGCCGACCGGGTCGACGCCCTGACCTACGAAGTCGTTCGGCACCGGCTGTGGGCCATCACCCAGGAGATGGGGGAGACACTGCGGCGGATGTCAGGTTCGCACGTCGTCACCGAGTCCAACGACTTCAACTTCTCCATCTGCGACGAGCTCGGCGAGCAGGTCCAGGTGGGCGCCTACAACATCGGCCTCATCGGGTCCATGGACCTGGCGATCGTCTGGACACTGCGCAACCGCAGCGACAACCCGGGCATCGAAGAGGGCGACATGTTCCTCTGCAACGACCCGTGGATCGGCGGCGGGCTGCACCAGAACGACGCGGCCGTCCTCGCCCCGATCTTCCACGAGGGCAAGCTGTTCGGCTGGACCACGGCCATCGCCCACCAGATCGACCTCGGCGGGCCGCGGCCGGGCTCCTTCAGCCCGTCGGCGCAGGACGTGTTCGGTGAGGCGGTGCCCACGCCGCCGATGAAGGTGGTCCGGGGCGGGGTGCTGCAGCGCGACGTCGCCGACGCCTGGGTCCGCAGATCACGCCTTCCCCACTTGGTCGGCCTCGACCTGCGTGCCAAGATCGCCGCGAACAAGAACGCGGCGGAGCAGGTCATCCGGCTCATCACCAAGTACGGCGCCGACACCGTCAAGGCCGTGATGCGCCGCATGATGGACGACGCCGAACGCCGGCTGCGGGCCAAGCTGAAGACCCTCCCCGACGGAACGTGGAGCGCGGTCGGCTACCAGGAGCAGTCACGGACCGGTGACCGCGACCTGCACGCCATCAAGGTCGCGATGACCAAGGAGGACGACCGGCTGATCTTCGACTTCCGGGGAACGGCCACGCAGACCGGCGTCATCAACTGCCCCTACCCCGGACTGCGGGCCGGGATCGTCTTCACGATGCTCCCCCTGCTGGCCGGGACCATCCCCTGGGCGGCGGGCGGACTGATGCGCTGCTTCGAGATCGTCACCGACGAGGACACCATCACCAACGCCTCTTTCCCGGCGGCCGTGGGCAAGGGGCCCTTCGGCCCGGCGTGGGGGTCGGGCAACCTGGTCGCCGAGGTCATCGCCAGGATGCTGGACGCCGAGCCCGACCACCGCACCGACGTGCAGTCGATCTGCAACGGCACCACGGACCTGTGCGTGGTGTCCGGCGTCGATGTCCGAGGGGGCGGCCACAAGGGCTTCGTCTCACCTGTGTTCGACGTCATGGCCGGCGGCTACGGGGCCCAGGTGCATCACGACGGCGTCGACACCGGCGGCCGGCTCATCATCCCCTCTGCCCGGGCACCTGACGTGGAGATGACCGAATACCTCTACCCTCTGGTCGCCCTGTGGCGACGGGAGCAGACCGACTCCGGCGGACCGGGCCGGCAGCGTGGCGGGATGAGCGGATCCGTCTGCTACGTGCAGCACCCGGACCAGACCGGGACGCTGTCCCTGGTCGTCTCCGGCACGGGCAAGGTCGCGAACCAGAACGTCGGCCTGGCCGGGGGACACCCGGGCAACTCCCAGCTCGACCTGGTCGTGCGGGGCATCGACGCGCCCCAGCTCGCCGGTGCGACGGCGATACCTGCCGACCTGCACGAACTCGGTGGCGACAGCGAGGTGCTGCCCTGCGAGGGCGAGTCGCACCTCGGCTCCGGTGACGCGCTCTACCTGCACTGGCAGGCGGGCGGCGGCTACGGCGACCCCCTGCTCCGCCGGGCCGACAGCGTGCGCGACGACGTACTCCAGATACGCGTGTCGGCAGACGCCGCGCGCGATGTCTATGGCGTCGTGCTCGCCGAGGACGGTGACGTGGACGTGACCGCCACGGACGAGATGCGCACGAAGCTGCGGCAGCGCCGCGCCGCAGACGCCGGACTGTCCGGCACCCGGCTCGCGCCGATCGGCATGCCGAGCCCGGGCGGGGCGCGCCGTCTCGACGACAACCTCGCGCTCATGGAGTCGTCCGAGGGCGGGACGGTGGTGTGTGTCCACTGCGGCACCGAGATCGGGCCGCTCGCCGGGGGCACCTTCGTCGAGCACCTGGCCCGCCGCGACGCGGCACCGACCGAGGCGGGCCCGCACATCTGGCACGGCCCGTCCGTCTACGTCGACACCGAAGTCGTCTTCCGGCAGCTGTTCTGCCCGGGGTGCCTGACCGCGGTCAATTCCCGTGTCGTGCCGGTCGATCACCCTCTGCCCTACGGCGACTACCGGAGCTGGGCGTCAGCTCAGCAACCGAAGGAGACCATGTGAACCCGCACCATCACGCGCTTTTCATCGGGGGCCGGTGGGTGGCACCCGCGTCCGACGGGAGGATCACGGTCCTCGGCGCGAGCACCGAGGCGGTACTCGGCAGCGTGCCGGACGGCAGTGAAAAGGACATGGACGCGGCCGTGGCCGCTGCCCGAGCCGCCTTCGACGACCCCGACGGCTGGGCCGCCTGGGAGCCGGCGCGACGGGCGGACGCCCTCTACTGTCTCGCCGAGGCGCTTGAGCGGCGGGTCGAGGACATCACGCGTGTCGTGAGCGCCCAGAACGGCATGACGATCGGTCTGGCACAGCAGGTCGAGGGCGCTCTGCCGGCCATCCTGCTGCGCTACTACGCGGATCTGATCCGCAACGACCCGGGAGAGGCGGTGCGCGAAGGCATGCTCGGAGCGCCCGTCCACGTCCGGCGGGAACCGCTGGGCGTGGTGGCGGCAATCGTGCCCTGGAACGCTCCGCAGCTGCTGTCCGCGACGAAGTACGCGCCCGGCCTGGCAGCGGGGTGCACCTTTGTGCTGAAGCCGTCCCCGGAGACCGTGCTCGACTCGGTTCTCTTCGCGGAGGCCGTCGAGGAAGCAGGCCTGCCGCCCGGCGTCGTCAACGTCGTCCCGGCGGGCCGCGAGGTCGGCGCCTACCTGGTCTCCCATCCCCACATCGACAAGGTGGCCTTCACCGGTTCCACCGCGGCGGGTCGGCAGATCGCCGCGACCTGCGGCACCCTCCTGCGCCCGGTCACACTGGAGCTCGGTGGCAAGTCGGCGGCCGTCATCCTCGACGACGTCGACCTCGGTACGGCGATCGGCGAGCCGTTCGTCCAGGCGACGCTGCTGGCGAACGGCCAGGCATGCTTCGCCAGCACCCGCATCCTGGCTCCGCGCAGCCGGTACGACGAGGTCGTCGACGCGGTGTCGTCCTTGGTCGGTGATCTGACGGTCGGAGACCCCCTGGACCCCACGACGCAGATCGGCCCGATGGCGAGCGCGCGTCAGCGTGAACGGGTCGAGGGATACATCGAGAAGGGCAGGGCCGAAGGCGCCCGGCTGGTCGTGGGCGGCTCCCGTCCGGATGCGGAGAAGGGCTACTACGTCACGCCGACCGTGTTCGCCGACGTCGACAACGCACAGACCATCGCCCGTGAGGAGATCTTCGGCCCGGTGCTGTCGGTCATCCCCTACACCGACGAGGACGATGCCGTACGCATCGCCAACGACTCGGAATACGGCCTCGGCGGCACCGTGTGGACGAACGACGACGAGCGCGGCATGCGAGTTGCACGGCGAATGCACACCGGAACAGTCGGACTGAACCACTACACGGTCGATCCGGCGGCGCCGTTCGGCGGGGTCAAGTCCAGTGGGCTGGGCCGGGAGTTCGGGCCGGAGGCGCTGCTCAACTACCAGCAGGTCAAGTCGATTTACACATAGAGGAGAAGGTGGTTCGCAGTGACGAGTACGCTGGACGCCGGAGACGCGCGGTTGTCGTACACCGACGTCGGTTCGGGCAGCCCGGTCGTGTGGCTGCACGGCTCGGGCCCGGGGGCCACGGGCATGAGCAACTTCGGCGGCAACCTGGCGGCCTTCGAGGACTACCGGAACATCGTGGTGGACCTCCCCGGCTGGGGGAGCTCCCCGCGGCCCGCGACGGACGAGCCCCTGATCTTTCACGCCGCGGAACGTGTCTGCCGCGCGATGACAGCGCTGGGAATCGAGCGCGCCCACCTGGTGGGCAACTCCTACGGTGGAGCGGTCGCGATGCGCATCGCGATGCGCCACCCCGACCGGGTGGACCGGCTCGTCCTGATGGCTCCCGGCGGGGTTCTCCCGGCGGACGCACCGCCGTGGCCCGTCGGCCTCGACCGCCTCTTCTCCTATATGGCGGCCGAGGAACCTTCGCGTGAAGCCATGGCCGAGTTCGTACGGCTGATGGTGTTCGACGAGGGCCTGGCCACCGAGTCCCTCATCGATGAGCGATATGAGGCGAGTCTGAGGGCTCACCCGGAATTGCCGATCCCCCCGAACTTCGGCGACCTGACTCCCGACCTGCCGCTTGTCGCCGCACCCACCCTGCTCGTCTGGGGGCGGGAGGACCAGACCGTTCCGCTGGCCTGGGCACCGAAGATCCTTGAGGGCATCCCCCATGCGGAACTCCGCGTGCTGCCGCACTGCCGGCACTGGGTGCAGTACGAGCGTGCACCCGAGTTCAATCACATCGTTCGCGAGTTTCTGCAGGGCGGAGCAGCCGCCGTGGCGGAGGGATGAAACCGTGGGTATCCGCAAACTGGGTTACGTCGGACTCCACGTCACCGACCTCGACGCCTGGACCGAACTGCTCGGTCGTACGCTGGGAATCGGAGTCACCACGGCGAAGTCCGGCACCGACGACGTCGCTCTGGCCGAACTCGACGAGTTCAAGTACCGCCTGGCCCTCTACCCCTCCACTGAGGACAGCCCGCGAGAGATGGGCTGGATCGTCGACACGCCGGGCGAACTCGACCGGCTCACCCAGCGGCTCACCGACGCGGGTTTCACCGTCAAGGACGGTACGGCGGAGGAGATGCGGCTGCGCGGAGCCACCCGCCTGCGCTGGTTCACCGACCCGGTCGGGTACCGGGTCGAGTTGGCGGTCGGCGAAGCCAGGACGCGCACCAGCGTCACTCGGCCGGACGGGACGAATCCTGGTGCCACCGGCCTCGGCCACGTCGTGCTGGCCAGTCCCAACCTCGCCGAACTGCGCGAACTCTACGAGTCGGTACTGGAGTTCAGGCTGACCGACTACCGCGCTCCCGGGCTGTTCTTCTTCCGCTGCAATACGACCCACCACAGCATCGCGCTCGCGAACGCGGACACGCCGTCGATTCACCACCTTGAGTTCGAGTACGGCTCGCTCGACGACGTCGGACGAGCGTACGACCGGGCCCGGGTCAACGGAGCGCCGATCTCGATCAGCCTCGGCCGGCACATGAACGACAAGGCGATCTCGTTCTATGTGCGGAACCCCAGTGGGTTCCACCTGGAGATCGGCTGCGGCGGAATCGAGGTCGGCGAAGACTGGGTGCCGCACGACTTCGGTGTCTCGGACGTGTGGGGACACCATCACGCCGGCGCGAACCCGTTCGCCTCCCCGAGGCCGTGACGAGCGCTCCTATGGGAGGGAGAACGTTCTGTCTTGACAGTCGGGCGCGCTGCCGCCATGCTGTTGTGACAGAACGGTCGTTCTTCCGGCCGTCCAAGCCGACCGGGACCTGATGCGAGGCCGGTGCCACCGCCCCGTGCGGACCCCCCGTCCCCGGGGCTCGGCGGGACGTGCCGGGCGCATCCCTCCTTGTCCATCGAAAGGATCACCGTGAGCACTCTTGCTGCTCCGTCCGGCATCGCCGGCACCGCCTCTGCTCTGCGGCGGCTGTACTTCGTCCGGTTCGCGTTCGCCATCGTCTGGGCCCTTGTGATGTTCACGATGGCCTCGGAGATCAGTCCGGTCGCGGCCGTGCTGCTGGTGCTGTATCCGCTGTTCGACGTGGGTGCGGCCGTCGTCGACGCCAGGGCTTCGCGTCGTACGGGATCGCCTGTGCTGCTGTATGTGAATGTGGCCGTCAGCCTGGTCACGGCCGTCGGTGTGGGTGTCGCCTGTGCGTCCGGTATCCCGGCGGTGCTGCGGGTGTGGGGGGCCTGGGCGGTCGTGGCCGGTCTGGTCCAGTTGATCGTGGCTGTTCCCCGTCGTGCGATGGGCGGCCAGTGGCCGATGATCCTCAGCGGTGGCATCTCGGTCCTGGCCGGGGCGTCGTTCATCGCGTCGGCCGGCGCGGACGAGCCCACCCTCACCAGTGCGTTCGGCTACGCCATCCCCGGCGCCATCTTCTTCCTCATCTCGGCCCTGCGCCTGGGCCACGCCGCAAAGGGCGACTGACATGAGTTATGACGTCATTGTGATCGGCGCGGGCCGGTCGGTGAGAACGTCGCCGACCGGGTGGTGCGGGGCGGGCTGAGCGCGGCCATGGTCGAGCGGGAACTGGTCGGCGGTGAGTGCTCCTACTGGGCCAGCATGCCGACCAAGGCACTGCTGCGGAACACGTCCGCACTCCGGGCGGCCCGGCAGGTGCCCGGATCCCGTGAGGCGGTGACCGGGGACCTGGACGTGGCAGCCGTGCTGCGCCGCCGTGACTCCTTCGCCTCGCACTGGAAGGACGACGGTCAGGTGTCCTGGCTCGACTCGGCCGGAATCACGTTGTACCGGGGCCAGGGACGGATCAGTTCCGACCGGGCCGTCGAGGTGACTGGCGAGGACGGCGCCACGACATCCCTGACCGCGCGGCACGCGGTGGCGGCGTGGTGGCGTCGGAGATGGCGACGGCGTTCGCCGCCCTGGGGTCGTCGGTGACGATGCTGGCCCGTGACCGTGTCCTGCCGCTTGCGGAGCCGTTCACCGGTGAACGGGTCACCGAGTCGCTGCGGAAGGCCGGTGTCTCGGTGCTCCTCGGCGCGGAGGCGAACTTCTCGTCGCCATCGGACGTACGCCCAACACCCAGGACATCGGCCTCGACACCGTCGGCCTGACACCGGGTACGTGGCTCACGGTGGACGACACGCTGCGCGTGGTCGCAGACGACGGGGCGCCGGCGGCCGGCTGTACGCCGCGACGATCGCGATCGTCGGAGAGGTTCCGCTGGACCGGCTGTGGCACGCGGTTCCGGCGTACCCCCCGGTCAGCGAGGTGTGGCTAAGGCTGCTGGAAGCGTACGGCCGCTGACCGCCCGGGTCACGGGCTCGGACGGCGCGGCACACCCGCTCGTACGAGGGCCCGTGCGAGGTCGGTGCTCTGCGGAAGAGCGTCGAGCGGGAGCGGACGCATGGCCAGGGCGCCCTCGTGCAGCACGAGGAGCTGGGCGGCGAGGGCGGCGGGGTCCGGGCAGCCCGCCCTGGCGGCGAGTTCCTGGAACAGCTGCAACAGCCAGAGTTTCTGCTCCGCGGCGACCTGGTGCGCGGGGTGCGAGGGATCGGGGAGTTCGGCCAGTGCGTTGATGAACGCGCATCCGCGGGTGTTTGTCTCGCTCCAGATCCGTAGCGTGTCGAAGGGCGAGGTGACGGCCTCGACGGGGTCGTCGCACGCGTCGACTGCGGCGCGGACGAGCGACCGCCAGCGCCGGTCGCGTTCCGTCAGGTAGGCCGCCACGAGGCAGTCCTTCGACCCGAACTGGTTGTACAGAGTGCGCTTGGTCACGCCCGAGTGCTCGGCGATCAGATCCACGCCGACCGCTGTGATGCCGCGGTTGTAGAACAGCTCCTCGGCGGCCGCCACGATGCGGCGGCCGGCCGGTGTCATGGGCCGCATCGGCCTCCTTCACTGATCGGTGTACCGTGGTCGATGTTCACAGATCAGTATACCTCTGGGGAGTTCTGGTGATGGGTGTACCCGAGACCATGCGAGCGGTACGGATCGTGGAGCACGGAGGGCCAGAGGCCCTTGAGATGGCGGAGGTGACGGTGCCTGCCCCGCGGGCGGGGGAGGCGCTGGTCCGGGTCGCCGCGGTGGCGTTGAACAACACCGACCTATGGACGCGGGAGGGTGCCTACGGCCGCCCGGGAGACCCGGAGGCACGGTCGGGCTGGCGGGGCCCGATCGACTTCCCGCGTATCCAGGGCGCCGACGTGGCCGGCCGGGTGGTGGCGGTCGGCGCCGACGTGGACGGGAGCCTCGTCGGTCGCCGTGTGGTCGTCGACCCCGCCGTCTACGACACCGATGGGCCGGACGCGAACCCCGTGGGCCTGATGGGAAGCGAACGCGACGGCGGGTACGCCGAGTACGTGACCGCGCCGGCGGAACGTGTGCACGACGTGACGGAATCCCCGCTCACGGACGATCAGCTCGCGTCGTTGCCGACCGCCTACGGCACGGCGCTGGGCATGATCGAGCGGGGCCGGCTGCGCGGGGGAGAGACCGTCCTGGTGTCGGGAGCGTCGGGCGGCGTGGGCCTCGCACTGGTACAGATCGCCCGGGCACGCGGCGCGAGGGTGCTCGCCCTCAGCAGCGGATCGAAGCTCGACACGGTGCGCGACGCAGGCGCGCACGAAGTCCTCGACCGTGCCCGGGACATCGGCGAGCAGATCCGCACCGCCGCCCCGGACGGTATCGACGTCGCGCTCGACGTCGTCGCCGGAGATCTGGTGAGCGAAGGCCTGCCGCTGCTGCGCGAAGGCGGCCGATGGGTCATCGCCGGCGCTCTCGGCGGATACGACGTGGCCTTCGATGTACGCCGTCTCTACCTGCACAACGTCCAGCTGATCGGCTCCACGATGCACACGCCCACGCACTTCCGCCTCCTCATGGACCTGGCCCGCCGGGCCGACATCCAGCCCGTCATTGCCGCAACGTTCCCCCTCGACCAGGCCGCTCAGGCGCAGGAGGAGCTGGCCCGCCGGTGCCACGTGGGGAAGATCGTCATGCACCCCTGACCGTGTCTTCGACGCGCCACGGTGGGAAGTACGGCGCGCCGAAGCGACAGGTGCCTGAGCGGTCACGGACACCGGTGCTTCTTGACGCGAGTGCGGCAGTTCGGGAACGGGACTCCACCTGGGATCCCGTTCAGGTGTAGCGCCGGATCCTCGAGCGGCAGCCGCCGATGCCGCCTACCCGCGCGACATCGAGGAACTGCTGATGACGCACCCGGCGGTTTCGCTGGTCGCCGGCGCTCGGTGTCCCGCATCTGGAATTCCGCGACTCCTTGCCGTTGACCGCGACCGGCGCGATCCGTATGCGGGAGATCTGACGGCGGACGATGTCAACGGAGACAGTACGTTTCCTGCCTCAAGTGTGTCGGCCCGAGTACCGCCAGAGAGGCGTTCAGGTTGCCCGTGGGGCGCCGTAGCGCAGGCCGTCGAAGAGGAGGGCGGTGATCTGGCGGGCCTCGGCCTGCCAGCCTTCCGTGGCACGCATTCCGCAGATGCCGCCCAGGGCGCGCAGCAGGGTGGGCCCGGAGACGCCGTCGCGGACGGTGCCGGCCGCAGCGCCTGCGTCGAGCAGTTGGTCGAGCGCGTTCGCCATGTGGGTGCGGGCGTTCTCGAAGACCGGTGAGTCGGTCGCCATGATGCTCTCCAGGGCGACGGCCATTCCCTTGCCCACGGCTGCGTGGTCCACGAGCAGCAGGAGGAAGCGCCGCAGGGCCTCGTCCGGGGCGTGCCGGCTCAGGAGCTTTGCCGGTGCGGTGCACAGTTCGTCGACTTCCTTTCGGTAGACCTCCTCGACGAGGGCTTCCCGTGTCTCGAAGTGGCGATAGAGCGTCCCGATGGCCACCCCCGCCCTGCGGGCGATCTGCTCGACGTGCGCGTCGGTGTCGCCGCTGAGGAAGGCCTCCCGTGCTGCGGACAGAAGCGCCTCGCGGTTACGTCGGGCATCGGCGCGCAGCGGACGTGATGACGGCAACAGAACCTCCTTAAGGTGAGTCAGACTCCGGTTGTGTACTCTTTCCGGAGTCAGACTCATCTTACTGAGGAGCAGACTCATGACGGTTCCGGCAGAAGGACTGGATGGGCTTCGCGTGCTGGTCACCGGTGGCAGCCGGGGCCTGGGCGAAGCGACGGCCCGCCGCTTCGCCGCGGCGGGTGCGACCGTGCTGACAACCTCGCGGGGCACGCCGCGGGAGGACCTGCCGGCCACGTTCATCCCCGCCGACCTCTCCACGGAGCAGGGTGTGGCCGAACTCGGCCGACAGGTCATCGACCGTGTGGGCGGGGTGGACGTGCTCGTGAACAACGCGGCCGCGGCGAGCGCCCCAGCGCCGACCCTGAGCCGGTCGGACGAGTCCTGGCGCGCGGACCTGGAGATGAACCTCCTCAGCGCCGTGCGCCTGGACCGGGCCCTGGTGCCTGGGATGGTCGAGCGGGGGTCCGGTGTCGTCGTGCATGTGTCCTCGATCGCGAGCCGCCTGCCGCAGCGCACAGAGGCGTCCTACGCCGCCGCGAAGGCGGCACTCAACGCCTACAGCCGGGAACTGGCGACGGAGGTGGGCGAACATGGGGTGCGCGTGGTGTGCGTCCTTCCGGGTTTCGTCGTCACCGAAGGTGCTACCGCGCACCTCCAGCACCTCGCCGATCGTCAGGGCATCGGCATCGACGAGGTGAAGCAACAGATCGTGGATCACCTCAAGGTGCCCATGGGCCGCCCCGGTGATCCCGAGGACGTCGCCGAGATGATCGCCTTCCTCGCTTCGGGACGCGCCAAGTGGCTTACGGGAGCGCAGTTCCGCGTCGACGGCGGCATCATCCCGGCGGTCTGAGCACCCAGAGAGGTCAGCCTGTGAACATCATTCTGAGTTCCGTGATCATCGATGCCGCCGAACCGGAGGAAGAGAGCGCCTTCTGGCATCGGCTGCTCGGCGGTTCGATCACTCGGACACCGACCCACCACTTCATTCAGGCCGCCGGTTTCCCGGTGCTCGTGATCCAGTCGGCCCCAGCCCATGTCGCCCCGGACTGGCCGGACGGCACCCCCCAGCAGATGCATCTGGACTTCTCTGTCGACGAGCTCGCCACCGCTGACCGCGTGGCCACAGAAGCCGGCGCCATCCGGCTGCGGCCCACCGGCGACGTCCATCCGGGATCAGAGAAGGGCAGCAGGGTCTACGCCAGCCCCGCCGGACACCCGTTCTGCCTGAGGTCAGCCTGAGCACCGGACACCCACCTGCGCTGTGGCAGGTACTCATGCGCCGGGTACGGCGGTGCAGAACCCTGTGCTGTTCGGGACCACATCGCAGGGAGAGCAGGAACAGCGTGCGGTCGTCTCGCAGATGGCCGCGGTTGTCCGGAACAGCTATCCCGCCGACCTCGTCGCCGGGATGGCGAGTCTGCTCCCCGAGGTGGATGCCACCGAGATCACCGATGCCTACGGCGCGGACAACGCGGTGCACATGCACCACGCACTCGCGGCGGGGTGACATCACGGTTCCCGTCGAGTTGTGGCACGGTGCCCTCGACCGCGGTTCGTCATCGACCGGCCCCGCGTTCGACTGCGGGTCTGGACATGGCAGACCTCGCGGACGAGCGCTTCAGCGTGATCGCCCGTGACGTCCACGACGTCGGCTGTCTGCTGCCCCCTCCATGGCTGACGACTGATCGCCCCGGCACCCGTGACGGAGCAGGGTGTCGGGGAAGGACCCGGCTCCCGCGACCGTGCGGGAGTCCGGGTGTGAGGGATTCTGCGGGCCGCGCGGGCGGGGCTGTTCTTCGCTGCCCGGCATCGGTAGGAGGGGGCGGAGGTAGGGGGAAGAGGCGTCACTGTTCCAGGAAGCGGATGACGGACTGACGGTAGCGTTGCGGTTGTTCGGCGTCGATGAGGTGGCCCGCACCGTCGACGGTCACCAGCGTGGAGTCGGGGAGCACTTCGTCGTACTCGCCGGCGATGCCCGGGTTCTTGTAGTCGCAGGTGCCGCGCAGGATGAGCACCGGCACGCGGATGTGGCGCAGCGCGGGGCGCGGGTCGGGCACGGTGAGTTGGTCGGCTGTGGTGAGCTGGTTGGCGTAGAAGCCCGGTACGGATGCCGGAAGATCGTGCAGTGGCCGGCTGGGGTGGCAGGTGGCCGCCGGGGCCGTGATCGCAAGGAGCCGGGCGAAGACGGCGTCGAGTTCGGCGTCGGAGACCAGGGCGTGTGCGGCGCGCGGGCTTGCCTCCATCAGCAGGGACCATGCCAGCAGCCGGGGCTTCGCCTGGAGCGAGTCGAGACGGCGCTGCTGATCGGCGGTGAGCCGGTCCCAGATGTCGCCCTCGGCCCGGTCCTTCCACGCCGGAGCCCACAGCGCCCCGGGCGAGGTGAGCACCATCCGGGCCACCCGGGCGGGGTGGGCGGCGAGGTATTCCGTGGCCAGCGTGGCACCCCAGGAGGCGCCAAGGAGCACCACGCGGTCGGCGCCGATGCGGGCGCGTACGGCATCGAGATCGGCGACCTGCCGGGCCACCGTGTAGCCGGTCGGATCGGCGAGTCGGCCGGAGCGGCCTGAGCCCAACTGGTCGTAGGAGTAGACGTCGTAACCGCGGGCGGCGAGTTGCTTCTCCAGCGGAGCCGGTCCGTCGCCGGGGGTGCCGGGGCCGCCGTGCAGCACGATCACCGGGGTCGGGCGTGGGTGCCGTGGGCGCGGAGCAGGGTGTAGGCCAGGCGTGATCCGGTCGGCAGGCTCCAGTGGCCGGTGGGCCGGGAGCGGGGCTGCGGGGGAGTCTCACCGAGGGGCTGGAGCACCGTCACGTAGGCCGCGGCCGAGGTGGCCACGAGGACGGCCGTCGTGGTCAGGGCGGTGACGGCCGGCCGTCGTACACCCGCGTACACCAGCGGCGCGCAGCTCATGACCAGCGCGGCGATCGCGGCCGCGGCGAGCAGCGCGAGGTCGGCGGTGACCGTGGCGGTCGCCCATACGGCCGCCGTCGCGGCGACGGGCGCGATGAGGACGCCCAGCAGGACGAGCAGGGAACGGCCGATGAGGCGCAGGGCACATCGGTGGCGCCGCCCGATCTGGTGTTCTGTGGAGGGGAGTTGAGTTGTCGTCATACGGCGATGCTGCGGTCGTCGGCCGGTCGGTGGCGTCCGCCGTCGCGGACCGTCCGGGTCCCCGTGCGGGCGGATGCGATGTCCGCCCGCAGGCGGACGCGAGCGCCCCGGGCGGTCTCTAGTGTCTCGTGATCCTGTTCATGGAACCTGAGGCTTCTGTGATCGTTGAGTCAGGTATGGATCTCTCCTCTGAACAGATGGCAGAACTGCGG
>NZ_JBIWKB010000016.1:0-155663 GCF_044765425.1 Streptomyces sp. NPDC102462
CACGAGCAGTACCAGCGGCGCCGAGGCGGTCACCAGGTCCCGCAGCGGATACCGGGCCAGCACCCCGGCCACCTCCGGCGCCAGCGCCACCGCCAGCCGCTCCCGCAGCGGGCGCCTGTCGTCACCGAGCGAGCGCGCCGCGGCCAGCACCAGATCGCGGCCGGGCCCCTGCGGCACCTGGGCGGCGGCCCGCGCGTACAACTCGGCGCCCTCCTCCAGGACGAGCCCGGTGTCGAGGCCCGCGGGGATCTTGACGGCCGCGGTGTGCCGCCAGGTGGTGACGGGGTCGCTCCATGCCTCCACGTGGTAGGTCCAGCGGCCCATCGCGTCCGGGGTGACGTCCGCGGCCCAGCGGTCGGTGCCGGGAGCCGTCTCGCGCATCGGGGTCCAGGGTCCTGGCCGGCCCTCGGGGTCGCACAGCACCACATTGGCGGCCACCGCGTCATGCCCCTCGCGGAACACGGTCGCGGACACCTCGAACGTCTCCCCGACGACCGCCTTCGCCGGGCGCCTGCCGTACTCCACGGCCGGCCGGACGTCCCGTACCGGGATACGGCCGATGGCCGGAGTCGAACTCATGGGTCTCACCTCCGCCGTGGGCGAAGCCGGGCCCGGGGCCCGGCCGTGGATCCGCTCTGCGCGGGAACCTTCAGTGCCTCGCCGCCGTCGAACGCGGCTTGACCGGGGGCGCCCGCCGGATCCCGCCGCGGCGCCGCGGCCCGCCGCCCCGCTTCGGAGGGCAGCCGTCCCGGCCGCCGCGCAGATAGCGCTCGGCGGCTTCCGCGGCCTCACGCGCGCAGCGCTTGCCCATGAGCACGCACAGGGTGTAGCCCGAGTCCTCGAAGGTGGCCCGCACCGCGTGGTCGGACGGCGCCGCGAGCATCGCGCGTTCCCACGCCCGGTACCGCAGCAACTGCCTGGCCACCTCGGCCTTCGCGGGTATCAGCATGGCCCTGTTCACCCTCCACGCACTCGACTGGGCGCGTCTCCCGACGGTCGGGTGGACTCCGGGCTCTCGGCGGCACGGGTCCGTTACGGCGATCGAGGCATTTCACCCATGGTGCACGGATGAGCACGCAGCGTCTTGTTGGTTCTTCAACCACCTCGGGTGTGCTCCTGTTGCACGAATGGCGTAGCGCCTCCACTGTGGATCTGACTCAGAAGCGACCAGCGCTCGACGCTCCGTGATCGGGGCCCATGCCCGTGGGGGGCGATGACGAGCGGGAGTTCCGCCGGTGAGGAGCAAGCGACGATGAAGACCGCAGTGCCCTGCTACTACCACCTCGACGTGGAAGTCAGCCCCGAGCGGGTGGGACAGGTCAGCCGCATCCTGGCCGCCCGCCTGCGCCACTGGAACCTGGAGAACCTGGTGGTCCCCGTCCGCAGCGGCGCGGAACTGCTGCTGCGGGCCATCGACGAACACGCCACGGACAAGCACGCGTCGATCGAGATGTGGTGGAACGGCCAGCACCTCATCACCGCCGTCGGCGACGACGACCGTGATCTGCGCCCCGACCAGGATCTGCGGGCCTGCCTGGCCCGTATCGCGGCGATCAGCGACGGCTGGGGGTGCTGTGCGTCGGAGACCGGCAGCAAGATCATCTGGTTCTCGCAGCGGGCCCGTGCGGGCGAACGCGTCCCCCTGGTCCCGACGGCCCCGGCGCCCAGCCTGCGCCACGTGCGCCAGGTGCCGCGCGACACTCCGGCCGCCGCACTCGCGGCCCGGGCGGCGGGCGTGCCCCGGGCCGTTCTGGAGGGCGCCCGGTGACGGCATCGACGTCCCGCACAGGGGTGCCCGTGTGGAGCGGGCACCCCTACCCGTTGGGCGCCGCCTTCGACGGGCAGGGCACCAACTTCGCGCTGTTCAGCGAGGTCGCCGAACGCGTCGACCTGGTCCTGGTCGACGACGCGGGCGCCGAGACACGTCTCCCGCTGACCGAGGTCGACGGGTTCGTGTGGCACGGCTATGTGCCCGGGGTCGGGCCTGGCCGGCGCTACGGCTACCGTGTGCACGGACCCTGGGACCCCGGCCTCGGCCACCGGTGCAACCCGGCGAAGCTGCTCCTCGACCCGTACGCGCGCGCCGTCGACGGGCAGATCGACAACCACGCCTCGCTCTACGAACGCGACCCCTTGGGCCCCGCCCCGGCCGACAGCGCCGGGCACTCCATGCTCGGCGTGGTGACCGACCCCTACTTCGACTGGGGCGACGACCGCCCGCCGCGGCGGCCGTACGCCGAGACCGTCATCTACGAGGCACATGTGCGCGGTCTGACGCGCACCCACCCGGACGTCCCGGAGCGGCTGCGCGGCACCTACGCCGCGCTCGCCCACCCGTCCGTCGTCGAGCACCTGACCTCGCTGGGCGTGACCGCGATCGAGCTGATGCCCGTGCACCAGTTCGTGCACGACGGTGTGCTCCAGGACCGCGGTCTGGCCAACTACTGGGGCTACAACACGATCGGCTTCTTCGCGCCGCACAACGCCTACGCCGCGTTCGGCACCCGCGGTCAGCAGGTCAACGAGTTCAAGGCGATGGTCAAGGCGCTGCACGCGGCCGGACTCGAAGTGATCCTCGACGTGGTCTACAACCACACCGCCGAGGGCAACGAGCACGGTCCCACGCTCTCCTTGCGCGGCATCGACAACGCCTCCTACTACCGCCTCGTGGACGGCGACTGGGCGCACTACTACGACACCACGGGCACCGGCAACAGCCTGCTGATGCGGCACCCCTACGTACTCCAGCTGATCATGGACTCGCTCAGGTACTGGGTCACCGAGATGCACGTGGACGGCTTCCGCTTCGACCTCGCGGCCACCCTGGCCCGGCAGTTCCACGAGGTGGACCGGCTGTCGGCGTTCTTCGACCTGATACAGCAGGACCCCGTCATCAGCCGGGTCAAGCTCATCGCCGAGCCCTGGGACGTGGGGGAGGGCGGCTACCAGGTCGGCAACTTCCCGCCGCTGTGGTCGGAGTGGAACGGCAAGTACCGGGACGCCGTACGGGACTTCTGGCGGGCGGAGCCGGGCTCGCTCGGCGAGTTCGCCTCCCGGCTCACCGGGTCCTCGGACCTCTACGCGCACAACAGGCGCCGCCCGAGGGCCAGCGTCAACTTCGTGACCGCGCACGACGGTTTCACGCTGCGCGACCTCGTCTCCTACAACGACAAGCACAACGAGGCCAACGGCGAGGGCAACCGGGACGGCGAGAGCGTCAACCGGTCCTGGAACTGCGGCGCCGAGGGGGACACCGACGATCCCGCGGTCCTCGAACTGCGGGCCCGCCAGCAGCGCAATTTCCTGGCGACGCTGCTGCTGTCGCAGGGCATTCCGATGCTGTGCCACGGCGACGAACTCGGCCGCACCCAGCGCGGCAACAACAACGCCTACTGCCAGGACAGCGAGATCTCCTGGATCGACTGGCGGCTGACCGACGAGCAGCGCGCGCTGATCCGCTTCACCCGGTACGTCATCGGACTGCGCGCCGCCCACCCCGTCCTGCGCCGGCGCCGCTTCTTCCGCGGCGAGACGGCCATCCACGCCGCACAGCCGCTGCCCGACCTGGTGTGGCTGCTGCCCGACGCGCGCGAGATGACCGACCGGGACTGGCAGCGCTCCGACGCGCACTCGGTCGGCGTGTTCCTGAACGGCGACGCCATCGCCGAACGCGACCCCTACGGGCGACGGGTGATCGACGACTCGTTCCTGCTGCTCCTCAACGGCCACTGGGAGCCCGTCGACTTCCGCCTGCCCGACGCCACGTACGGCGACCACTGGACCGCCCTGATCGACACCGCCACCCCCGACGGCCCCCCCGACGAACAAGAACACAAACCCGGCACCCGCCTACGCATCGCCCCCCGCAGCCTGACCCTCCTCACCCACCCACCCACCCCCTAGCCCTTGCCCGGGGACGAGGGGGTGGGCGTACTCGGCCGCGATGTTCCGGTGTTTGAGGGCGGGGCTGGTGCCCCCGGAGGGGGCGCGGGGAACGGCGCGATCAACCACGACGCTCCCGCACTCGAACGACTGCAGGCACCCCGTCAGGGGGCGCGGGGAACGGCGCGATCAACCACGACGCTCCCGCACTCGAACGACTGCGGGTGCCCCCGTCAGGGGCGCGGGGAACTGCGCGACCAGCCACAACGCTCCCGCACTCGAACGACGACGGAAACCACCCCGCCCCCCACATCCCCACCGCACCCAGACCGACAAGGCCCACCCAAGCCACCCCACCCGCCAAAAGCGAACGTCACCGCCCACGCCGCGAAGTAACCGTGAACTGCGCCCCGTCCGGATCACGCAGCACCGCCTCCGCGGCATCCTCCCGCAACACGCTCCCCCCATGCTTCTCCGCGGCCCGCCCGCACGTGGTCACGTCGGTCACGAAGAAGTGGACCTGCCAGTGCGGCCGGACCGCGGGATCCGGCGCCGCCTCCACCGCACCGGAGTCGATGCGCGCCACCACCGCACCCTCGCTGCGCAGCACGACCTCGCCGCCCTCGTACTCGACCTCGCAGCAGCCGGGCAGCCCCGAGGCCCAGTCGAGGATTTCGCCGTAGAAGAGGGCCGAGTCGAAGGCGTTGCGCGTGTGCAGGCGGATGAAGGTCGGGGACGCCCGCCGCCACGACTCCCAGTTGGAGATCAGCTGGCCCTCCCAGATGCCGAAGGTCGCCCCGTCCCGGTCGGCGAGCAGGGCCGCCCGGCCGGGCGGGAAGGACAGCGGTCCGACCGCGGCCGTGCCGCCGCGCTCGCGGGCCCGGCTCACGGCCACGTCCGCATCCCGCACCGCGAAGTACGGTGTCCATGCCACCGCCATCTGCCACATGGCGGCGACCGCGGCGATCCCGGCGACCGGCACCCCGTTCGCCAGCGCGATCCGGAAGTGGTCGCCGAGCCGGACGCTGCGCCAGCGCCAGCCGAGCACGGCCGAGTAGAAGTCCGCCGTGGCCCCGAGGTCACGGCTGGTCAGACTCACCCAGCACGGTGCGCCGAAAACGGAGTGCGTGGAGATGACGTCCTTCTTCTTCGGATCGCCGGCAAGGGGCGTGTCATGGTTCATCACAGTCGCGTCCTGATCTCATGGACCGGTGGCCCCCGGTCTGTCACCAGTGTCCAACCGGAACCCGTTCCCGTGCCTGTCGAGCGGTCCGGTGGCAGGCGGCCGGGCGAGTGACGACGATGGATCCATGGGCGACGGCGAGCCGGACCGGATCTTCGAGCTTCAGGAAGAGGTTCACCAGCTGAAGGAGGCGGTCACCTCCCATGCGGTCGTGGACCAGGCCATCGGCATGGTGGTGGCGCTCGGCCGGGTCACCCCGGACGAGGGGTGGGCCGTGCTGAAGGAGGTCTCGCAGCACACGAACATCAAACTGCGCAACGTCGCCGAATTCATCCTCATCTGGGGGCGTACGGGAGACATGCCCCCCGAGATCGGCGCCGCACTGGAGGACGCGCTCGACCGGTACGGCCCGACGCAGCTCCCGGGGACACCGACGGAGTGAACGCGCGGGCCCCGGCATCAGCCCGATCCCTCGGCCTCGGCCCGGGCCCCTCAGCCCGGATCGGCGAGCAGTTCCTCGCGCAGCCGGTCACAGCAGCCGCTGATCAGCCGGGAGACGTGCATCTGTGAGATGCCGAGCTGGCTGGCGATCCGGCTCTGTGTCATACCGCGGAAGAACCGCAGGTAGAGGATGGTGCGCTCGCGCTCGGGCAGCGCCTCAAGACAGGGTCGTACGGCCGCCCGGTCGACGACGAGGTCGAAACCGGGGTCCGGCGCGCCGAGGGTGTCGCCGAGGGAGCGGCCGTCGGCGCCGGGCGTCTCCGCGTCCAGGGACAGCGCGGCGAAGCACTCCAGTGCCTCAAGGCCGGTGCGCACCTCCGCCTCCGTCAGCCGTGTGTACTCGGCGATCTCGGCGACGGTGGGCACCCGGCCGGTGGTCGCCGACGCCAGTTCCTTGACGGCGCCGCGGACCCGGTTGCGCAGGTCCTGGACCCGGCGCGGCACGTGCAGGGTCCACATGTGGTCGCGGAAGTGGCGCTTGATCTCGCCGGTGACGGTCGGCACCGCGTACGCCTCGAAGGCCCGGCCGCGCGAGGGGTCGTAGTGGTCGACGGCCTTGACCAGGCCGAGCGCCGCCACTTGGTAGAGGTCTTCCAGCGCCTCTCCCCGGCCGCGGAAGCGGACGGCGATCCGTTCGGCCATGGGCAGCCAGGTCCCGACCAGTTCGTCGCGCAGTGCCCGGCGCTCCGGGCCCTCGGGCAGTGCCGCGAGCCGTTCGAACGCGGCGGCCGTGTCGGGGGCGTCGTCGTGTGGATGGGGCTTGGCCCTGGTGGTGGTACCCGTCATGGGTGCGCACCTCCCTCAGCGTGTGCCGGCTGGACGGACAGCGTGGGAGGCGCGCGCTCGGACCGGTGGGAGGGTCCGGGGCGGCCGCATCTGCGGGCCGAGCCCCCACGGACGTGCCTCCTGTCCGAAGCACTTTTCTGGAGATTCCCGTGACCTGTTATATCGAAACAGATCCGCCTAAAGCGTGATATCCAGCCTACGCTCCTTGACTTGTTCTTTGGTCTCCCTCGAACGGCAAATACCTCTGTAGGAGAGGTAATCTTCTCGTGTGGAAACGGACCGCCCGGAAACGGACCGCCCGGCAGCCGGTCGTGCGCGGGCCGGCCGTGCGGCGGCCGAGACCTTCTCGGAGGAACTGGCCGACACCCTGGTCGGGATCCAGCGGCTGATCCGCCGCCGGCTGCGCGGCACACTGACCGGCCCGAGGCTGCGCGGCGCCGAAGTGGAACTGCTCCGCCTGGTGCAGACCCGGCCCGGCATCGGCATCAAGGAGGCCGCCCGGGAGCTGCACCTGGCCGGCAACTCCGTGTCGACACTGGTCAACCGGCTCGCCATGGACGGTCATCTGGTCCGCGAGACCGACCCGGCCGACCGGCGTGCCGCGCGCCTGCACCTCACCGACGCGGCCCACAGGCGGCTGCACGACTGGCAGCGCCGCCGGGCCGCCCTGGTCGGCCTGCATGTGGCGCGGCTGACCGAGGCGGAACGCGACGCCCTGCGCGCGGCGCTCCCCGCGCTGCACCGGCTGGCCGTCACCCTGCACGAGGAGGCCGAACAACCATGACGTCCGACACCACCGCGGGCCCGGCACAGGCCGTCATCTGCACCGGCCTCGCCCACAGCTTCGGCGAGACGAGGGCGGTGGACGGGCTCGACCTCACCGTGCGCAGGGGCGAGGTCTTCGGACTGCTCGGCCCCAACGGCGCCGGCAAGACCACGGCGATCCGCTGCATCACCACGCTGCTGCCCGTCCCCGCCGGCATGGTCCGCGTCTTCGGCCACGACCCCGCCGCGGAACGCATGGCGGTGCGCCGGCTGCTCGGCTACGTCCCGCAGCAGCTGTCCGCCGACGCCGGCCTCACCGGCCGGGAGAACGTCGTCCTGTTCGCCCGTGTCTTCGACATCCCGCGCCGCGAACGCGCCGCCCGGGTCGGCCAGGCCCTGGCCGCCGTCGGCCTCACGGACGCCGCCGACCGGCTGGCGGGCACATACTCCGGGGGCATGGTCCGCCGCCTTGAGCTGGCCCAGGCCCTGGTCAGCGCGCCCCGGCTGCTGATCCTCGACGAGCCGACCATCGGCCTCGACCCGATCGCCCGCACCGGCGTATGGGACCACATCAACGCCGTCCGCGCGGTCACCGGCATGACCGTGCTGGTCACCACCCACTCCATGGACGAGGCGGACCAGTACTGCGACCGCGTCGCCCTCATGCACCGCGGCCGCATCCGCGCGCTCGGCACCCCGGCCGAACTGCGGCGGCGGCTCGCCGACCGCCGCCGGGCCGAGGGCGCGCCGGCCACGGATGCGCCGCCCACGCTGGAAGACGTCTTCCGGGACGTCGCGGGCAGCGGTCTCGACGACGAGTCAGGAGGTTTCCGCGATGTCCGAAGCACCCGCCGCACCGCCCGCCGCATCGGCTGACGGCGCCCCGAACGCGGGGGCCCTGCTGCTGCGCCCGCCCGAGCCCCGCGCCGGCTGGCGGCTGCTGCCCGCCCGGGTCGTCGCGATGTGCGCCGTCGAACTGCAGAAGCTGCGCCACGACCGCACCGAGCTGTACACGAGGGCGGTCCAGCCCGCGCTGTGGCTGCTGATCTTCGGCCAGACCTTCACCCGGATCCGGGCGATACCCACCGGCGGCATCCCCTACATCGACTACCTCGCGCCCGGCATCATCGCCCAGTCCGCGATGTTCATCGCCATCTTCTACGGCATCCAGATCATCTGGGAACGCGATGCCGGCATTCTGAACAAGCTCCTGGTCACCCCGACCCCGCGGTCGGCGCTCATCACCGGCAAGGCCTTCGCTGCCGGTGTGAAGGCGCTGATCCAGGCCGTCGTCGTCGTCGTCATCGCCGCGCTGCTCGGGGTCGCGCTCAGCTGGAACCCGCTGAAGCTGCTCGGCGTCGCGCTGGCCGTGGTCCTCGCCTCCGCCTTCTTCTCCTGCCTGTCGATGACCATCGCGGGCATCGTGCTCAGCCGCGACCGTCTGATGGGCTTCGGGCAGGCGATCACCATGCCGCTGTTCTTCGGCTCCAACGCCCTCTACCCGCTGTCCGTCATGCCCGGCTGGCTCCAGGCGGTCAGCAAGGTGAACCCGCTGAGCTACGAGGTGGACGCCCTGCGCGGGCTGCTCCTGGGCACTCCGGCGCACCCGGGACTCGACTTCGGCGTCCTCGCCGTGGCCGCCGCCCTCGGCATCGCCGCGGCCTCGTCCCTGCTCGGCCGGCTGGCTCGCTGATCTTGCCGCGGACGTGATGTGCGGCACGCGCCGCACACCGCCTTGACGCCCCCTGAACGGATTCCCGCTGCGCAACGCTTGATCAGCGATCAAAGGGGGCGAATCACCTGCCCATGGCGTATTCCGCTCATTTGACAGTGCGCTGAGCGCACAGATAGACAGCAGCTCTCCGAGGCCGAAAGGGGCGCTGTGTACGAGCCGAACGTGGTCGGTGACTGGCAGGAGTACGACGAGCATGCCGGTCTGCGGGTCCGCGTCCACCGTCTGGAGAGGTCGGAGCCGCCGCGCGGGCGCGACGACGCCGCCGACGGGCTGACGTACTTCAGCGTCCGGGTGACCGTCGAGAACCGGGGCGCGGGGCACTGCTCCGTGCAGCTGGAGGACGGCCAGATCGATGTCCGGGTCGGCCCCGACGGGGAGGGCGCGTTCATCGACTGGCGCAACTCCCAGTTCATCGAGGGCTTCGACGTCTACCCGCTGCGCCGGGTCACCGCCGTGCTGTACGCGGCGGGCGGCGAGGCGTCCCTGTCACAGGTGGACGTCCAGGTGCAGCTGCGTGTCGACGAGGAGTGGACCGACCGCCGGCTGTGGGCGGGCGGCATCGGGCTGGCCGAGGGCCCGGCCGCGGCGGCCCCGGCGGGCGCCTGCCAGGGCGGCCTTGCCCACCAGGTGAGCACGTTTCTGCGGGACCAGGCGGAGCCCGAGGGAGCCTGAGCGCCGCGGGTGTTCAGTGCGGGATGCCGTCGATGATCTCGCGGGCGCCCTGCCGCAGCAGGGACACCGCCACCGAGGTGCCCAGGGTGGCGGGGTCGAGCCGGCCCGCCCATTCGTGGGCGTTCAGCCGGGTCTTGCCGTCGGGGGTGAACACACACGCCCGCAGGGACAGCTCGCCGCCGCGGTCCACGCGGGCGTAACCGGCGATGGGGCTGTTGCAGTGCCCCTGCAGGACGTGCAGGAACATGCGTTCCGCCGTCGCCTCGCGATGGGTGTCCGGGTCGCCGAGACCGCTGACGGCGTCGATCAGTTCGGCGTCGTCCTCGCGGCACTGCAGGGCGAGGATGCCCGCGCCGATCGGCGGCATCATCGTCTCCGGGGACAGCACCTCGCTGATCATGTCGGGCCGCCCGATCCGCTCCAGCCCGGAGACCGCCAGCAGCAGCGCGTCCGCCTCGCCCGCGGCGAGCTTCGCCAGCCGCCGGTTGGCGTTGCCGCGCAGCGGCACGCACTGCAGGTGCGGATGGGTGGCGGCCAGTTGGGCGACGCGGCGCACCGCGGAGGTGCCGACGCGGCTGCCCGCCGGGAGTTCGTCCAGGGTGAGACCGCCCGGGTGGACGAGTGCGTCGCGGATGTCGTCGCGCTTCAGGAACGCGGCGAACACGGTGCCCGCGGGCAGCGGCCGGTCGGCCGGCACGTCCTTCACACAGTGCACCGCGAGATCCGCCCGGCCGGCCAGCAGCGCGGCGTCCACCTCCTTGGTGAACGCGCCCTTGCCCTCGACCAGGGAGAGGTCGCCCAGCCACTTGTCACCGGTCGTCTTCACCGGCACGACCTCGGTGCGCACATGCGGGTACAGCGCCGTCAGCTCGGTACGGACGCGCTCCACCTGGGCGAGGGCCATGGGCGAATCACGGGAGACGATACGGACGAGTTCCGGGACGGCCATGGACATACGATAGACCCTCACCCCGCTCCCGTCGGCCCACCGCCGGGCGGTTCCCGGCCACCGCGCGACCCGGTGCCGGGTGGTGCCTCCGCGTCCACCGTGCCTCGGCCGGGGGCACGCCCCGCCGCGGCGGGGCGTGGCCGTCGCGGCGGGGCGTGGCCGTCGCGGGCTCTCAGGCGTACGGGTCGAAGGCGATGCCGGACGGCTTGGCCGAGGCGAGGTGGGATGTGAAACTCGCGTCCTTCAGGCCGAAGTTGGCGCTGCCGAAGTCGTACGCGCTCAGCTTGTCACGCAGCCCCGCCGGGTAGCCGTTCCACCCGACCAGCGGCGGGTACTGCCAGGTGCCCTTGTGGTTCTCCGGCGGCTCGTCGCCCGAGTCGGCCAGCCGGAAGCAGTGCGTGCTGGCGCCGTCCTTGTGGTAGACGATCTTGGCATGGGTGCCCTCGAAGCGTACCGAGGAGGCCGCGTGCACGGTGAACGAGCCGTGGTTGGACGTCGACACGTACTGCACCTGGCCGTTTTGCACCCACACCGCGACGTGCTCCCAGTCGTGCCGGTGGCCGCCGAGGCTGATGCCGGGTATCGCCTGGTCCTTCTCGAAGTACAGGCCGTACAGATAGGCGCACCAGCCGTTGTTGCACTTGTAGCGCGAGTAGGCGTTGGTGTCGTCCAGATCGGAGGCGTCGCGGCAGTTGCCGTTGAGGGCACCGGTCGGGTTCAGACCGGGGTTGACGGTGCCGTCCGGCCCGATGGCGGCCGTCGAGTAGCAGCCGTCGGTGTCGTAGTCGAAGGCGGGCTGGTACGTCAGCTCCGCCGCCTCGGCGTTGACGGGCAGCGCCGGCGGCGGGGCGGCGAAGGCGACGGCGGGGAAGGCGATGACGAGGGCGGCGGCACCGGCCAGCCCGGCCAGCCAGCGCCCGGACCGGATACGGAACGTCCGTGACGACACTGCGTCCTCCAACGGCGGTGGGGGGTGGGGGAGTTCAGGATCGCGGGCGATCAGTGCGTTGCCAAGACGGCCCGGGCGTCACATCGGTGAAGCCCCGCCCAACACTTGGCTCCCGGCCCTCGTGTCACACGGCGTCGTCGGGCAGGTCGGCGGCCGACTCCTCGGGCGTGAGGTCCGGCCGCAGCCGGTACCAGGACGGCTGACGCAGCAGACCCGCCCGGGTACGGGTGCTGTAGCCGACCTCGCCGACCAGCCGGGGCAGCACCCAGCGGGCCCCGGCGATCCGCGGCATGGGGTCGAAGGGGCACACGCCGGTCTCGGCGGCCCGCAGCAGCGCCGCCAGCTCCGCCCGCTCGGACTCGCTCCAGCCGGTGCCCACCCCGCCGACGTACCGCAGCCGGCCGGCGGCGCGCTGGCCGACCAGCACCGCGCCGGGCAGCCCGGCGAGCCGCCCCTTGCCCGGCAGCCAGCCGCCGACGACGACGTCCGCGGTGCGCATGTTGCGGATCTTGATCCAGGCGCGGGAGCGCACACCCGGTTCGTACACCGAGTCCAGCCGCTTGCACACCAGACCTTCCAGGCCGTGCTCCCTGGTCGCCCGCAGTGCCTCGGCGCCGTGCCCGACCACGGCGGCCGGGGTGGACCAGTAGGGGCCGTGGAGCCCCAGGTCCACCAGTTGGGTCCGGCGCCGTGCGTACGGCAGCCCGAGCAGCGGGCGGCCGAGGTGCGGCACGTCGAACAGCACGAGGTGGACGGGGAGCTGGGCCGCCCGGCGCGCCGCCCGTTCGGGGGCGTGCGCCAGGCCCATGCGGCTCTGCAGCAACTGGAAGTCGGCGCGTCCGCGCTCGTCCAGGGCCAGCACCTCACCGTCCAGGATCGCGGGCGTACTGCCCAGGGCGCCGCCCAGCGCGCGCAGTTCGGGGTAGGCGCCGGTGATGTCCTCGCCCGAGCGGGCGCGCAGCAGCAGGCTGCCGTCGGCGGGCAGATAGGCCATGACGCGCTGGCCGTCCTGTTTCGTCTCGTAGGCCCACCGGGCGTCCTGGGCGGCGGGCGGCAGCGAGCCGGGGGTGGCGAGCATCGGCGGGATCGTCGCAAGGGTCGCGGTCACGGCAGAAGGTGTCGACCGCCTCCGGCGCGCTCACGCGCCTTTCCCCGCCGGTTCCCCTGAACGGGCCCGTCCCGGCGGCCCGCGCACGGCGACACCCCGTCGCCCCCCGACTGGCGGGCCCGTGGGCCGAGTTGGACTCGCGGGAGGCCGGCCGCGCCTCGCGCCGTCCCGCCCGGCCGGCCGGGCCGGAAGGACCGGCACACGGCGGCCGGCGGACCATGCGAACTCCTCGCGGCGCGCGAGGAGTTCCGCTGCGCCGAAGCGATGGCTGCGCGGAAGCGGTGGCGCGGTCGTGGGCGGGTACGCCGTCGGGCGCGGGGCCGTGCGCGCCCAGCGGCTCGGGCAGCCAGGGGCCGGCATACGCCGCCGGGGCGGCCCCCGGGCCGGTGCCGGGCGGCGCACCGCTCCGGCGTCCGGGCCCGAGGGCGGCGCCGGTCCCCGTCCCCACGGGTCCGGCGCGCGGGGCCGCCTCCGCTCAAGGGCGGCCCCGGCTTGAAACGCCCCTCCACACCGGAGAGGCGCCATACTTGAGTTAGGCAACCATATGCGCCTTACTTGACTTACGCAAGCGAATCCCCGCCCCCCGGCGCGGGCCGGCGTGTCCTCGTCCCGGCGGACGAACCGGACACCAGCGAACGGCCCGCCATCACAATGGAGTTGGCGGGCTACCGGGCGGGGGCCGAGGCCACCGGGGCGGAGATGGTGCGGCAGCCGGCCGAGCATCGGATCCCGGGCGCTCGCCGTCGGCATGCAGGCCACGGCGCCCGGCCCATGGGGGCGCGGGTCGTCGCGACCGGGACCCCCTGGGCATTCGCCGTCTACGGGCCCGGGGCGGGCGGCCGGTCGCGTCGAGGGCGGGTGCGGGGCCTTGAGGTCATCGTGTCCTACCTTTCAGCTGTGGGTCCGGTCCGGCGGGGGCGGGACCGTCGACGGGCGGCGCGGTGGTCACCGCCCCGCCCCGGCCCCCGCGGCCTCGTCGGAGGCGTCGATGTACAGGCCCGTGCAGGCCAGCCTGCCCTCCACCGCCGCGCACGCCTCCACACCCCGGGACGAGGGCACCGCGAGCATCGGGCTGGTGTACCCGGTGGGGTCCGCCGCGGAATAGGTCGCCGACAGCACGTCCTGGCCGGCCCGCACGGACACCTCACGGGCGCGCGGCGAGCGCACCCGCACCTCCGACCAGACGGTTCCGCAGGCGGGCGAGTAACGCAGCCTGACGTCGTACCCGGTGTCCGAAACGGCGCTCTCGGTCCGCGCGTCCCGCGCGCAGGCCGACGCGTCCGGCAGGGCGCCCCGGCACGACGCGGCGTGACAGCGGGGTGCCGCCACGACGTTCTGCGCCCCCTGCCGCCCGTGCCGGTCGAAGACCGCGAAGGCGGCGGCCGTCGCGACGGCCACGGCCAGCAGCGCGAGCGCCGACAGCGGCAGCCGCGGCAGCCGGGGCCGTGGCGGGCGGAGCCGGCCGGCCGCCACGGGCACCCCCGGGCACGGCGGGCCGTCGGCGGCATCCCACAGCGCCACGACCGGGCCGGGATCGACGTCGGCGAGCCGGGCGAGCGCCTCGACGGCCGAGCGGGGCGGGCGCTGGAGGCCGGTCAGATACCGGTGCCAGGCGGACTTGCTGTACGGGGTGCGGGCGGCCAGTGCCGCCAGACTCAGTCCCGTACGGTCCTTGAGTGCGCGCAGCCGCACCGCCAGCGGCTCGTCGGCAGAGGTGGGTCCGGGGGGTGGCGGCTGCCGCATGGTGCGTCCCTCGACTCCTTTTCCGCTATGGGCACTTCGCCCCTGATGTCGCCATGGCTTCCCGGCCGCACGGCGGCCCAACCGGTCTGTGGCAGAAGAGGGGTGAGGTGGCGACAGACCGAAGGCCCGTTCGGGAACGCGGGGTTCCCGAACGGGCCTTCGGTGGTCAGGGCGTGCGGCGGGCCGGAGCCGTCAGCACCACGGCACGGCGGTGCCGACCCGCACGTAGCGCGCGGAGACGTAGCCCTTGTGGTGCGCCAGCCGGTACCAGGTCCGGTTGCCCGAGACCCATGAACCATGCGTCTTGCAGGTGATCGTCACGAGCCGGTTGACGTGCCGGTGACCGACCACGCGGTACCCGGTGCCCGGTCCGGAGCGGACGTTCAGCCGGACGTGGTGGGTGGCCACGCGTCCGTGGTGGGTGGCCACCCGTCCCGTGGCGGACGGTCCCTGCCGGTACGCGGTTCGCAGGGCGATGCCGTGCACCCGGTGCGTGGCGTGGTGCCGGTGGTGTCCCTGGTGCGAGTGGTGCCAGTGGTGCCGCCGGTGCTCGGCGCCGTGCCGCGCCGGGTTGTGCCGGGCGGGGGCGGGCAGCACTGACGAGAGGGCGGACTGGGCCGCGGCGGCCGGTGCGGGCAGCGGTGCCGTCCGGCCCGCGTCGGCGGCCGACGCCGCCGTGGGCAGGAGGGCGAACACCGCGACGGTGGCCAGCAGGCCGCTCTTCACGGTCCGTCGGATCATGGAAACCTCCGGGCTGTCGTTCTCGTGACCACGAGCCGTGATCACGACAGCCAGCGTTTCCGTGACGACCAGTCAGGATGCCGTTCCCGCGTCCCGCGGGACGCCCGGGACGTGCCCGGGACGCAGCGCCCGCCCCCGCCGCGGTCGCGGACGCCGTGCGGGCCCTCCGAATTACTTGAGTTACGCAACGACATGGTAAAGTGGCGAGCATGTCCACGAAACCGCCGCCCGGCGCTCCCGCCGCCTCCGCCGAGGTCGTCGAGATCGAGCGCGCGCTCTCGCGCATCACGTATCTGAGCACCCGGGCCCGGCAGCACGACCGGCTGATGGCGCTGGCCGGGGTGCCGCTGGACCGCGCCGCGGTGGCGCTGCTGCGGCAGATCGTGGACGCCGAGCCGCTGCGGCCCGGCGAACTGGCCCAGCGGCTCGGCGTCGAGGCGTCCCATGTGACGCGCACGGTGCAGCAACTCCAGAGGGCCGGCTATGTCAGCCGCGTCCCCGACCCGGACGACCGCCGCGCCCAGCGGATCGAGCTGACCGACGCCGGCCGGGACGCCATCGGCCGGGTCCGGGACGCCGGGGCGCGGGGCATGCAGGTCGCGCTGGCCGACTGGACGCCCGAGGAACTGCGGCAGCTCGCCACCCTCTTCCACCGCATGGTCGACGACTTCCTCACCCACTCCGCCGAGGACGACCCCACCGAGCCGGGCAACACCCCACCCTGACGCAAAGGAGACGCGGGGAACTGCGCGACCGACCACGGCCCCGCGGCAGCCGAAGGGTGTCCCTGTCCGGTTGTCCGCTTGGCGGCGCTACCGCAACGAGGATCGTGCCCCAAAGGGGCGCGGGGAACTGCGCGACTGGCCACGACGGCGCGGCAGGCGAAGGGTGTGCCTGTCCGGTTGTCCGTTTGGCGCGCTTCTGCGAGGGGGGTCGTGCCCGGAAGGGGCGCGGGGAACTGCGCGAGCGGCCACGACGGCGCGGCAGACGAAGGGTGTGCCTGTCCGGTTGTCCGCTTGGCGGCGCTACCGCGACGAGGATCGTGCCCCGAAGGGGGCGCGGGGAACTGCGCGAGCGACCACGACGGCGCGGCAGACGAAGGGCGTGCCCAGCCCGCTGTCGCCCACGCCCAGCGCGAGCACCCCGCTTGATGCGCGGCGCCGATGGGATCATCCTGGGGCATATGGAGCATCTCGTGGCCACGGCGGTGATCGATGCCCTCGGGATCGTCACCGCGTGGAGCGAGGGCGCGCAGAAGCTGACCGGCCACCGGGCCGAGGAGATCGTGGGCAGGCCGGCGGCCCGACTGCTCGCCGAGCGGATGCCACCGGGGACCTTCGAGGCGCAGACCGGGGTCGTCGCCCTGCGGCACCGCGACGGCCACCGTATGGAGCTGGCGCTGACGGCCCGCCCCGTGCTCGGCCCGGCCGGGCGGCCCGGCGGGCACGTGGTCACCGCGGCCCGGCCCGGACCCGGTCTGGCCGAGCACGCCTTCGAGCAGGCGTCCATGTCCATGTCGGTCTTCGACACCCGCCAGCGCTACCTCCGCCTCAACGAGAAGGCCTGCCAGGTGCTCGGCATCCCCGAGGAGGCGCTGCTCGGCCGGTACTACCCGGACACCCTGGAGGACAACGAGCACACCCGCGGCTTCCTCAGCCATCTGCGCCGGGTCACCGAGACCGGCGCGCCGGTCCGCTACGAGACCTTCACGGGCGCGCCCGCCCTGGACCGGGAGCAGGCCTGGGACATCGAGATGTGGCCGCTCAGGGACGCGTCGGGCGAGCTGACCGGCGTCGCCCTGGCCGCGTGCGACAGCAGCGAGCAGTACTGGGCCCGGCGGCGGCTGGCCCTGCTGAACGAGGCGGCGACCGGCATCGGCACCACCCTGGACGTCGTACGCACCGCCCAGGAACTCATCGCCGTCCTGGTCCCGCGGTTCGCCGACTTCGCCAGCGTGGACCTGCTGGACTGGGTGCTCGGCACCGACGAGCAGCCCCCGCGGGTGCCGCACACGGACCTGGTGCTGCGCCGCGTCGCACACGGCTCCGCCACGCCGGGCACCCCGGAGGCCGCCGTGCGCGTCGGGGACCAGGACCCCTGCCCGCCGTTCTCCCCGCCGGCCAGGGCCCTGCGCGAGGGCCGGGTGGTGTTCGGCCAGGGCGGCGACCCGGAGTTCGGCCGGTGGGTCGACGATCGCAACGCGCGCTCCCCCGAGGGCAGGCCGCACCGCAAGGGCGTCCACTCGATGCTGGCGGTGCCGCTGCGGGCCCGCGGCACCACACTCGGCGTGGCGGTGGCCGTGCGCATGGGCCACCCGGAGGACTACGGCGGCGACGACGCCGCGTTCGCCGAGGAACTGGCCAGCCGCGCCGCGGTCTGCATCGACAACGCCCGCCGCTTCGCCCGCGAACGCCACACCGCGCTCGCCCTCCAGCACAGCCTGCTGCCCAGCGGACTGCCCCCACAGGCCGCGGTCGACGTGGCCCACCGCTATCTGCCCTGCGGGTCGCTGGCGGGCATCGGCGGTGACTGGTTCGATGTGATACCCCTGTCGGGCAGCCGGGTCGCGCTGGTCGTCGGCGACGTCGTGGGGCACGGCATCCAGTCCTCGGCGACCATGGGACGGCTGCGCACGGCCGTACGGACCCTGGCCGACGTGGACCTCGCCCCCGACGAACTGCTGACCCACCTGGACGACCTGGTCACCCACCTCGCCGCGGACGGCGACGGCAAAGAGGTCGCCGAGCTGGGCGCCACCTGCCTGTACGCCGTCTACGACCCGGTCTCGCGCCGGCTGTCGCTGGCCGCCGCCGGCCACCCGGCGCCGGCCGTCGTACTGCCCGGCGCCGCGGCGGAACTCGTACCGATGCGGGCGGGGCCGCCGCTGGGCGTCGGCGGTCTGCCGTTCGAGGCGACGGAGCTGGAACTGCCGGAGGGCTCGCTCGTCGCCCTGTACACCGACGGCCTCGTCGAGGGCCGCGACCTCGATGTGGACCGGGCGACCGGAAGGCTGCTGCGGGCCCTGACCACGCCCGCGGACACGACCGACGCTCTGTGCGACCGGCTGCTGAAGGCGGTCCTCGACGAGCAGCCCGGCGACGACGTGGCCCTGCTGCTGGCCCGTACCCGGGCGCTCGGCGCCGACCGCGTGGCCACCTGGGACGTGCCGGCCGACCCCGCGCACGTGGGCACCGCCCGGGAGGCGGTGATCGACCGGCTGACCGCCTGGGGCCTTCAGGAGACCGCCTTCGTCACCGAACTCGTCGTCAGCGAACTGGTCACCAACGCGATCCGCTACGGCGCGTCCCCCATCCAGCTGCGGCTGATCCGCGACCGCGCGCTCATCTGCGAGGTCTCCGACGGCAGCTCCACCTCCCCGCATCTGCGCCGTGCGCACGCCTTCGACGAGGGCGGCCGGGGACTGCTGCTGGTCGCCCAGCTCACCCAGCGCTGGGGCAGCCGGCAGACGGGCGGCGGCAAGACGATCTGGGCGGAGCAGCCGCTGCCCGAGCAGTGATCACCGGGCCGGGGAGCCGTCGTCAGCGGCCACCTGGGCGAGGGTCCGGCCGGTGCGGACCGAGCGGGCCCGGCGCGGGTCGGGCGTGCCGTGCCCCGAGGACGTGCCCGGGCCCTTGCGGACCAGCAGCCAGGCGTCCTCCCCGTCGCGCCCGCGGAACCGGGTCAGCGCGTACTCGCCGCGCAGCTTGGTGCCGTGCAGCCGGAACGTGGCGTGCCCGTCCGCCAGCGAGCGGGCGAAGTCGACGGGCCGCCCGGCACGGTCGTGGCTGAGCGGTTCGTACGTCCCGCGGTCCCAGACGATCACCGTCCCGCCCCCGTACTCGCCCCGCGGGATGACGCCCTCGAAGTCCTCGTACTCCAGCGGATGGTCCTCGGTCGGCACGGCGAGCCGCTTGTCCCGCGGATCGCCGGACGGGCCCTTCGGCACCGACCAGGACTTCAGCACGTCGTCGACCTGCAACCGGAAGTCGAAGTGCATCCGGCGCGCGTCGTGGATCTGGACCACGAACCGGGGCTGTTCGCCGCCGCGGGCCGCCGCGCCCCGCGGCTCACGGGTCCGCCCGAAGTCCCGCTTGCCGCGGTACGTCCGCAGCCGGTCGTCGCTGCCCACGCGCGGCTCCCTTCCGTGCGACTGGCTCCCGCCGGGTACCCGTCACTGCCCGACTGACGCCAACCTGATCCGGACCGTCTTTCGCCATCGCCCGGGGGCGCCATCGCCGTTTGCGGCTGCGGGTGGGTCGTGGCTGGTCGCGCAGTTCCCCGCGCCCCTGAGGGGGCGTGCCGGGCTCGGCGTTCGTCGCCGCGTGGGGGGGCCTGTGCTGTTCGTGGCTGCGGGTGGGTCGTGGCTGGTCGCGCAGTTCCCCGCGCCCCTGAGGGGGCGTGCCGGGCTCGGCGTTCGTCGCCGCGTGGGGGGGGGGCCTGTGCTGTTCGTGGCTGCGGGTGGGTCGTGGCTGGTCGCGCAGTTCCCCGCGCCCCTGAGGGGGCGTGCCGGGGTCGATGTCGGGCCCTCGCGCCCCTGACGGGGCGGGGCGTTCAGAACTCCTCGTGGGTTTCGGGGTTGCCGCCCAGGCGTCGGTGCGCGCGGTCAGCGATCGCGGACATCTGGGCGTCGCTCAGCTCGAAGCCGAACACATCCAGGTTCGCGCGCTGCCGGGCCGGGTCGGCCGACTTCGGAATGGGTACGGCGCTCAGCTGGACGTGCCAGCGCAGCACCGCCTGGGCGGGCGTCACCCCGAGCGCGTCGGCTACCGCCACGACGGCCGGGTCGGTGAGCAGCCGCACGTCCCGGCCGAGCGGGCTCCAGCTCTCAGTGACGATGCCCTTGCCCGCGTGGAAGGCGCGCAGGGCGTCCTGCGGGAAGAGGGGATGCAGCTCGATCTGGTTGACGGACGGCAGCACCCCCGTCTTCTCCTCCAGCTGCCCGATGTGCTCGGCGGTGAAGTTGGAGACGCCGATGGAACGGACGAGTCCGTCCTCGCGCAGCTTGATCATGGCCCGCCAGGCGTCGACGTACTTGCCGACCCGGGGCAGCGGCCAGTGGATCAGATACAGGTCGACGTACTCCACACCGAGCCGGCGCCGGGACTCCTCGAAGGAGGCCAGGGTCTCCTCGTACCCGTGGTGGCGCCCCGGCAGCTTCGTCGTCACCACGACCTCCTCACGGGGCACGCCGCTGCTCGCGATGCCCCGGCCGACCCCCGATTCGTTGCGGTAGTTCGTCGCGGTGTCCACGAGGCGGTAGCCGGCCGCCAGCGCGCCGCGCACCGCCTCCTCGGCCTCGGCGTCGCTCATCGGCCAGGTGCCGAGCCCGAGGGCCGGGAGCGCCGTACCGTCGTTGAGCGGTTGCGTCGGAATGCTGATCACGGTGGGACCTTCCGTCGGCTGTGTCGTACACGCTGTGTCGTACACCCAGCGTCACGGATAGGGTGGGCCGTGATCAACCGGACGGCTGGGACGGGGCCATGACGACGGACAAGGGCACGGGACGGCAGGCGGAACCGGTCGCCGGAATCGAGGTGCGACCGGTCGCCGGGCACATCGGAGCCGAGATCACGGGCGTCGACCTGGCGGTCGGCCTCGACGCCGCGGAGGTCGCCCTGATCCGGGAGGCGGTGCTGCGCTGGAAGGTGGTGTTCTTCCGCGGACAGCGCCTGGACCACGCCGGCCATGTCGCCTTCGCGCGCCGGTTCGGCGAGCCGGTGGTGCTCGGGCGGCGCGGCAGCGCCTCGCCGGCCCGGTACCCGGAGGTGGAGACCACCGCCGACCGGCTTGAGCTGGGCGGCCGGTTCGGCATGGAGCACGAGGAATGGCTGGACCGGCGCCGGCACACCCTGCTGCGCGGCTGGCACTGCGACCACGGGGCGCGGATCGACCCGCCCGCCGCGACGATCCTGCGCGCCGAGACCGTCCCGCCCTACGGAGGCGACACCACCTGGTCCAATCTGGCCGCCGCCTACGCCGGGCTGTCGGCGCCGGTGCGTGCCTTCGCCGACACCCTGCGCGCCGAGCACCGGCTGGGCGTCGGCTACCAGTCCCGCCCGGGCGACGACGCCTATCTGCGTCATCTGCTGGACCATCAGGTGGCCTCCGTGCACCCGCTGGTGCGGGTGCACCCTCAGACGGGCGAGCGGGTGCTGTACGTCAACGGCTACTACGTCGAACGCATCGTGGACGTCTCCCGGCCGGAGAGCGCGGCGCTGCTGGAGATGCTGCTGGCCCAGGCGGTACGGCCCGAGTACACGGTCCGCTTCCGCTGGGAGCCGGGCAGCGTGGCCTTCTGGGACAACCGGGCCACCATCCACCTCGCGCCGTCGGACAACGCCCACCTGGGCTGCACGCGGACCATGCACCGGGTCATGCTCGCCGGTGAGGTGCCGGTGGGCGTGGACGGCAGGCCGTCGGAGCCGATCACCGGTACCCGGCCCGGCCGTTGGTGAGTCAGGCGGTGGCCGGGCGGCCGAGCGCGGGCCCGAGCAGGGTCGCCATGTCGGTGAGGATCTGCACGTAGTCCTCGTGGTCGAAGGTGAAGGGCAGCGCGAACGCCACCTCGTCGACCTCGCGGAACGCGGCGTGCGCGTGCAGCCGTTCGGCGATCTCGGCCGAACTGCCCACCAGGTCGGGCGCGAACAGCAGCCGCGCGGGCCCCTGCGGGGACGCCGTGCGGGGCAGGCGCCGCGCCGCGTACTCGGCGTACTTGGCGCGCTGCCCGGGCGTCGCGGAGTCGGTGGGGATCACCACCAGGCCCTGGGAGACACGGGCCGCGTCACCGTCGGGGTGGTGGGCGCGGAACTCACGGATGTGGGACAGCTGGATCTCGGCGAAGTCCCGGCTCTCCTCGGGCTCCTCGGCCTTGACGACGCTGCTCGTCAGGAGGTTCATGCCGTGCTCGCCCGCCCAGCGCGCCGAGCGCAGGCTGCCCGCGCCGTACCACAGGCGGCTGCCGAGCCCGGGGGAGTGCGGCTGCACCACCTGCGAGAACACCTCGAACCCCTCGACCCCGCCGAAGTCGGTGGCCGGTCTGCCGCGCACGAAGTCCAGCAGTCTGCGCACCCGTTGGTGGCTGAAGTCCTCGGCGTCCGCCGTGTCCGGGTACAGGGCCTCTTTCACCTGGTCGTAGTGCATCGGCGGGCCCACGCTCACGCCCGGGTTGAGACGCCCGCCGGACAGGATGTCGACCGTCGCCAGGTCCTCGGCGAGGCGCAGCGGGTTCTCCCAGCCCAACGGGGTGACCGCGGTGCCCAGTTCGATCCGGCTGGTGCGCTGCGAGGCGGCCGCGAGGACGGCGACCGGCGACGAGATGCCGTACTGCAGATGGCGGTGGCGCACCCAGGCGCTGTCGAAGCCCAGCCGTTCCCCCAGCTCGATGATCTCCAGCGTGGACTCGTGGCCCCGGCCCGGATCGTCCGCGTCGAACAGGCCGATCGTCAGGAAGCCCAGCTTGCGCAGCGGGCGGTCGGTGGGCGGCACGGGCTCCTCCGGCGGTCGTACGTCAGTTCCGTCCCGATTGTGGCAGGCGAACATTGCGGGCGTGTGATCACTTGGCTGAGCACACCGGTGCGGGCGGCCCGCGCCGTCCTCGGGCCGAGCGCGGACGGCTTCTCGGCGTGTTCCGGCCGGGGCGGACCGCCCCCGTAGGGATGTCCCGCGTGCGCCGTTGACCTGCGGATAGGGAAAACCCTCGAATGCGGCCGCCATGATGACATGGACGAGTCAAAGCTGGAATTCTCTCCTCGCCCCCCGCACCGGACCCGCACCTGGGTTCACGAGCACGGTCCCGCACGGCTCAGCTCTTCCCGGACAGCACATCCGTCTGCCCGGTCTGTCACCGGCCGCGCCCCGGCGGCCGCAGCAGTAGGAGTACGAGTGAGACCCCTTCCTCACAGACCGTCCATGGTCGCGGCGGCCCTGGTCTCCGCCGCCGCCTTCCTCGCCGTCGGCGTCCAGGCCGTCCCGGCGGGCGCCCAGCCCGCCGCCCCGCACCCCAGCCCGCTGCGCACCGGCGGCCTGGAGGCACGGCTCACCCCGGCCCAGCAGCACACGCTGATCAAGGACGCCCGGCAGCACACCGCCGCGACGGCCCGCACCCTCGGTCTCGGCGCCAAGGAGAAACTGGTCGTCAAGGATGTCGTCAAGGACAACGACGGCACCGTGCACACCCGTTACGAGCGCACCTACGACGGGCTCCCGGTCCTCGGCGGCGACCTCGTCGTGCACACCCCGCCGGCCTCCGTGGCCGCCGGCACCGTGAGCACCACCTTCAACACCGAACGCACCATCAAGGTGGCCTCCACGACCACGACCCTCACCAAGTCGGCCGCCGAGACCAAGGCGCTCAAGGCCGCCCGCGCCCTCGACGCCCGGCAGCCGGCCGCCGACAGCGCCCGCAAGGTGATCTGGGCCGGCAGCGGCACGCCCAGGCTCGCCTGGGAGACCGTGATCGGCGGCCTCCAGGACGACGGCACGCCCAGCCAGTTGCACGTCATCACCGACGCCGGCACCGGCCGGGAACTCCACCGGTACCAGGCGATCAAGACGGGCACCGGGAACACCCAGTACAGCGGCACCGTCACGCTGGGCACCACGCTGTCCGGCTCGACGTACCAGCTGTACGACACCACCCGCGGCGGCCACAGGACCTACAGCCTCAACAACGGCACCTCGGGCACCGGCACCCTGATGACCGACGCCGACGACGTCTGGGGCACCGGGTCCGGGTCCAACACCCAGACCGCCGGCGCCGACGCCGCCTACGGTGCCCAGGAGACCTGGGACTTCTACAAGAACACCTTCGGCCGCAGCGGCATCAGGAACGACGGCGTGGCCGCCTACTCCCGCGTCCACTACAGCACGAACTACGTCAACGCCTTCTGGGACGACAGCTGCTTCTGCATGACCTACGGCGACGGCTCCGGCGGCACCCACGCGCTGACCTCGCTGGACGTGGCCGGCCACGAGATGAGCCACGGCGTCACCTCCAACACCGCGAACCTCAACTACTCGGGTGAGTCCGGCGGGTTGAACGAGGCCACGTCCGACATCTTCGGCACCGGCGTGGAGTTCTACGCCGGCAACGCCTCCGACGTCGGCGACTACCTCATCGGCGAGAAGATCAACATCAACGGCAACGGCACCCCGCTGCGCTACATGGACAAGCCCAGCAAGGACGGCGCCTCCAAGGACAGCTGGTACTCGGGCATCGGCAGCCTGGACGTGCACTACTCATCGGGTCCGGCGAACCACATGTTCTACCTGCTCTCCGAGGGCAGCGGCAGCAAGAGCATCAACGGCGTCACCTACGACAGCCCGACCGCCGACGGCGTGGCCGTCACCGGCATCGGCCGGGCCGCGGCCCTGCAGATCTGGTACAAGGCGCTCACCACGTACATGACGTCGAGCACCAACTACGCCGGGGCCCGCACCGCCGCCCTCAACGCGGCCGCCGCCCTGTACGGCACGAACTCCACCCAGTACGCCGGGGTGGGCAACGCCTTCGCCGGCATCGGCGTGGGCGGCCACATCACCCCGCCGGGCAACGGGGTCACGGTGACCAACCCGGGCAACCAGACCTCCACCGTGGGCACCGCCGTGAACCTCCAGGTGTCGGCGAGCAGCACCAACGGCGGTTCCCTGTCCTACGCGGCCACCGGACTGCCCGCGGGCCTGTCGGTCAACGGCTCGACCGGTCTGATCTCCGGCACGCCCACGACGGCGGGCAGCTACAGCACGACCGTCACGGTGACCGACTCCACGGGCGCCAAGGGCACGGCCTCCTTCACCTGGACGGTGGGTTCCGGCGGCGGCTGCACCTCGGCCCAACTGCTCGGCAACCCGGGCTTCGAGTCGGGCAGCACCACCTGGACCGCGACCAGCGGCGTGATCACCAACGCCAGTGGGCAGGCGGCCCGCACCGGCTCGTACAAGGCGTGGCTGGACGGCTACGGCAGCACGCACACCGACACGCTGTCCCAGTCGGTGACCGTCCCGGCCGGCTGCAAGGCGACGTTCACCTTCTACCTGCACATCGACACCGCCGAGACCACCACCAGCACTCAGTACGACAAGCTGACGGTGACCGCCGGTTCGACGACCCTGGCGACGTACTCGAACCTCAACGCCGCCTCCGGCTACAGCCAGAAGACCTTCGACCTGTCCTCCTTCGCGGGCTCGACGGTCACCCTGAAGTTCACCGGAGCGGAGGACTCCCTCTACCAGACCAGCTTCGTGGTGGACGACACCGCCGTCACGACCGGCTGACGCGGCGCAGCCGGCGTCCCGCGCGCGCAACCGCTCCGCGCGCGGGACGCCGCCCGCGTCAACTGAGCGGATCCAGCGTGAGATACGCCTGCTGCGGTCCGCCGTCGTGCACCAGCGACTCCTGGTTGCCGACGTCGTCGAAGGCGAACGCGTACGCCTTGCCGTCGGCCATCTGCCCGTGGATGAGCCGCGCGTAGTGGTTCGTCACCCCGTCCTGGTAGAAGCCCGCCGGGTCGGTGCCGGGCTGGTTGGGGTTCGTCAGCAGCGTGGACCGGTTGAATCCCGCGCACAGCGTGCGGGAGATCGGGCCGCGCACCGCGTCGTTGGGCGCGTCCAGCAGCTTGTGGCAGCCGAACACGCTGTCCGCGTCCGGCTTCTGGAAGCTCGTCACCACCGCGCCGGAGCCGTTCGTGAAGTTCATGACGCCGCCCGAGACCCGGCCGTAGTACTTGGTGTTCGGCTGGTCGCCGAACGGCGTGACCGTGAGCGTCGAGGTGGCGTACTTGTTCCAGACCCGATTGACATAGTCGTCCATGGCGGACGCGGGGAGCGCGCCGGTCTCCAGGCCGTGCCCGGGCGAGAGCGCGCGCAGCACGGTGCCGTCGGAGCGGGTCTGGATCAGGCCGCCCCAGCCGCCCGGCTGACCGCGCAGCCCGTCGAACACCCCTTTGTAGCCGCCCGGCTTGAGGTGACCGGTGGTGCTCACCCCGCCGTCCGCGCGCCGCACGCCGACCGCGTACGGCACCGAGAACATGTCGACCTGGGTGCTGTTGAGCCACAGCCCCGCGTCGTTGAGCGTGTACTCGGACCAGTTGAACAGGATGTCCCGGTTGGGGTCGCTGGGGTTCTGCACGGCCGGCTGCACGAGTCCGCCGGTGGTCAGCTTGAACACGAGCTTCTGGCCGTAGGAGAAGTAGATCCGGCCGGAGAACTTGGGGATCCGGATCGTCGTCGACTGCCCCGCGGCGGGTCCGGGAATCGCCGCGTCGGGGGCGGGAGTCGGCGGGTTGCCGCCCGCGGGCCAGGCGTGGAACGTGCCGTTCGCGTCGGCCCAGCCCTGCTGTCCCGTGGAGAGCTGGGTGCCGATGTCGTAGAGGTACACCGGGTCGGTGCGGCCGGAGTTGTTGGTCACCGTCAGGGTGATCGTGTCCGGCACCGCGGCGGCGGCCCGGTCCGGTGCGCCGAGCGCGAGCAGCGCGCCGACCAGGGCGGTCGCCGCCGCCAGGGACAGCGTGGGGCGCGTGAGTCGTACGAGCACTCTCCACCTCCGTGTGGGGTCGGGGTCGTACGGGCTTGGTCCGTACCTGTCTGAGAGCGCTCTCAGCGTTGCGTCGAGACGCGACCATGTCAATGTGGCGGGCGAAGTCCGCGGGTGCCCGTGGGTGTCACGGGCCCCGCGGCGCGTCTCACAAGGTCCGCTCCAGCAGGTCGAGCAGCGCGGCCCAGTGCCGCTCGTCCGCCTCCCGGTCGTAGGCCGGGGTGTCCGCCTGGGTGTACCCGTGCTGGGCGCCCGGGTAGACCTCGCACCGGTGGCGTACGCCCGCCGCGGTCAGCGCGTCCTCCAGCCGCCGGATCTGCTCGAAGGGCAGCGAGGAGTCCTGGTCGGCGTGGCCGAAGTACGCCTCGGCGGTGATGTGTTCGGCGACCAGGTGCGGGCTGTCCGGGTCCTCGGTGGCCAGCTGCCCGCCGTGGAACCCGGCGACCGCCGCGACCCGCTGCGGACAGGTCCCAGCGGTCAGCAGGGCCAGCCGGGCACCCATGCAGTAGCCGGTCACCGCGACCGGGCCGTCGGCCGCGAGCGGGCTGTCGGCGAGGAACCGCAGCCAGGCACCCGCGTCCCGCATCGCGAGGCCGGGCGTCAGCGACCGCATGACCGGGCCGATCCGGCCCCAGATGGCCGGGTCCTGGGCCGGGTCGATGAACTCGGGCAACTCGACCACGGGGACGCGCCCGTGCCGGTAGAACACATTGGGCAGCAGAACCGTGTAGCCGGCCGCGGCCAGCCGGTCGGCCATCGACCGCAGATGCGGGCGCAGCCCGAACGCGTCCTGGAAGAACAGGACGGCCGGACGGGGACGCTCGTCACCGGGATGGACCAGATAGGCATCGGCGACGCCGTCCTCGGTCGGGATGTCCACGGTCGTTCCCTGTACGGCGGTCATGGCGTGGTCGCCTCCCTGCGCGGGGTGGTCGCCGGGGAACGGGCGTGCCCCCGGCGGTGCGTGTACCGGCCATGCTGTCACGCGGGATCAGGTCGGTCCCGTCCGGCGGGCCCGGCCCGTCCCGGCTCACTCGAAGCGTGCCGGGTCGCCCGCTCCCCGCCGCACCACCTCGGCCTCACCGCCGGAGAAGTCGACCACGGTGGTCGGCTCCGTGCCGCAGTCCCCGGAGTCGACCACCGCGTCCACCACGTGGTCGAGCCGGTCCTTGATCTCCCAGCCCTGGGTCAGCGGCTCGTCCTCGTCGGGCAGCAGCAGCGTGCTGGACAGCAGCGGTTCGCCGAGTTCGGCGAGCAGCGCCTGGGTGACCACGTGGTCCGGGATGCGCACGCCCACGGTCTTCTTCTTGGGGTGCAGCAGCTTGCGCGGCACCTCCCTGGTCGCGGGGAGGATGAAGGTGTAGCTGCCCGGCGTCGACGCCTTCACGGCCCGGAACACATCGTTGTCCACGCGTACGAACTGGCCGAGCTGCGCGAAGTCCCGGCACATCAGGGTGAAGTGGTGCCGGTCGTCGAGGCGGCGGATCGAACGGATCCGGTCCATGCCGTCACGGCTGCCGAGCCGGCACCCCAGGGCGTAGCAGGAGTCGGTGGGGTACGCGATGAGGGCACCTGAGCGCACCGCGTCGGCGATCTGGGCGATGCTGCGCGGCTGCGGATTGTCGGGGTGCACGTCGAAGTACTTCGCCATCCGCCGAGCTTAAGCCGTCCCCCACCCCCGCACCCCCCCGGCACCACCCACCCCGTGCCTCGCGCTGCGCGACGGGGAGCGGAACGGTGGAGATGTGGGAGAGGTGTGGGGGAGGACCGGTGGTGGCGCGGCGGGTGCCGGTGGGCGGCGTAGTGCGGCGGCCGGGCGTGCGGGGGCGGGTCCGGGTCGGGGTCGGGTGGTGCGGGTGGTGGCGTGGTGCTGTGTGGCCGGGCGGAGGGGTGGGGGTGGGGGTGTGTGCGGGGGCTGCGCAGTGTGGGGGCGGGTCGGGGCTGGTGTCGGGTGGTGCGGGTGGTGGCGTGGTGCTGTGTGGCCGGGCGGAGGGGTGAGGGTGGCGGTGTGTGCGGGGGCGGGAGCCGAGGGGCCGGGGCGGGCGTGTGTGGCTCGGATGTTCCCCGGCCGACGGTGAGCCGGACGCCGTCGGCTCCCGTCCACGGGCGCACACTCGGCTCGCTCACCCGTCGCCACTCCCGGCGGTCTCTGACCCGGATCCCGTCCGCCTCCCCCGAACGGGGCTCACCCGGGCGTCCCGCGCCGCCTGCGCCGGCGGTGGTGTTTCCCGGCGGACAGCCGTAGGCATGGGTCGGGTTCGGCGGGGAAGGCGACGGGCGTGCCGCTCGGGACCCACCCCCCGGCCCGAGTCGGCCTGCTCCGCCGGCGGTCCGTCCCCCGGGACCGCCGGCGGAGAACAAGGTCGGCCGCCGGGCAGGCGGAACCCGGGCCGTGCGTCGGGTAGCGTCGCTCTCCGTAGACCGAGGCCAACGGGATGGACGAGGAGAAGCGCGAGATGGCCGGCCTGGCGGACGAGGGCCCGCAGACACGGACGACGCACGGCGAGGACGCCGCCTGGGCCGGGGAACTCCTCGACCAGCTGCGGTCCACCGGACGAGACCTGAGCCGGGTCGTCGACTGGCTCGCACGGAACGTGGACGGCACCGTCTGCCTGCGGGACGACGCCGGAGCCGTACTCGCCGGCGAACCGGTGCCGCTCCCCGAGCCGCTGGTCGCGGACGTGGTGAGCGGCCGGATCTCGTCCGCCGCGGTGGCGGACGGCGGGCGGCACGTCCGCCTGGTCGCGGTGCGCCACCGCGGACCGTTCCGGGATGCGACGGGCGTGCTGGCCGTGGCCCGCGCCATCCCCTTCGACCGGCGCAGCGCGGAGATCGTGGCCCGCACCGCCCCGGTCGTCGAACTCCTGCTGCGCGAACGCGAACTGACGGCCGCCGGGCGGCGGCTCAGCCGGGCCACCGCCGACCTGCGGCTGGCCATCCTGCAACTGCTGATGGTGGAGGACACCGTCGCCGCCCGCCGGGTCGCCGCGGGCCTGTGGCCCGGCCTGCTCGACACCGACACCGCCAGCGTGTATGTCGTCGAGGGGGCCGCCGAGGAACGGGACGGGCTCGTCGACGAGTGCATAGAGGCGACCGGCGGCCGGGCCCTCGTCGTGCGCTGCCCCGCGATGGACCGGCACGTCATCGTCCTCAGCCCCGCCGCCACGGCGGAGGAGCGGCTGCGCCCGCTGGTCGACCGCCGCCCCGGCACCTATCTCGGCGGCAGCGTCCGGCAGAGCCTCGCCCAGACCGCCCTCGCCTACGGGCAGGCCATCAGCGCCCTCGCCGTCGCCCATTTCCGCCCCGAGCAGGCGGCCGTCTACGCCGAACGCACGCACCCGGAGACGCTGATGGACCTCGCCGCGCTGCGCGCCTGGTCCGCCGACGTGCTGCGCCCGCTGGACACCCTGCCCCACCACACCAGGGCCGAACTGCTCGCCACCACCCGGCTGGGCCTTGAGTACACCGCGGTCAGCGCGGCCAAGGTGCTCGGCGTCAGCCGCAACACGGTACGGGCCCGCATGGACCGCGTCGAGACGCTGCTGGACACCGACTTCTCCGACCTCGCCGTCCGTGCCACCGTCCATCTGGCGCTGAACATCCAGGCGGGCTGCGCCGTGCCCGGCGGCCCGGGACCGGCCGCAGGGCCGCCCGCCGTCCGGCTCGGCGCCCTGCTCGCCGGTTCCGCGATCCGCACCTGGGCCCATGACCTGCTGGACCGGCTGACCCACGACGGACGGGACCTGCGCGGCACCCTGCGCGCCTGGATCGGCGCCGGCGCGAACGCCGAACGGGCCGCCCAGGACCTCGGCGTGCACGCCCAGACGGTGCGCGAGCACGTCCGCAGCGCGGAACCCGTCCTGGAACGCCAGCTCCTCGCCTCGGGCAGCGACCTGTACGAGGTCGTCCTCGCCCACCTGGTGGTCGGTGACCTCCCCGAGCCCGTGCTGCGCCGTACGAAGCAGGGTCAAAAACAGGGTCAAACGGACTCGGCTGTGCACAGGTGAGTCCTCGCGGCGCCGCAGCGGGCACCGGCGCGATACCCCCACGGCCTGTCGCGCACGTAAGTTCGGCACTCGATGGGGGCACGACCGGAACGGGGGACCGGTCGCGCCCCCACGGTGCGTTCCCCGCCGCGCGGCCCGCACCGGCGCCGGTGCGCGGCCCGGCCGCCGTCCGGGCACGGTGCCTCAAGTCCCGTATACCGAACCGGAGTTGAGCCCTGGGCGGGCTGCCGGCGGGCGGAGCCCGCGCCCGGCCGGGGCACGCCGCCGGGTGGCGGTGCCGCCGTCCGCTTTCGGGTGACCCGGCAGCCCGGCGCCCGGGAGCGGGGCGGCCGATGCCCGACGATCGCATCGGCCGGGCGGAAGGACCCGCGCCCTCGTCCGCCGGGAGAACACCGTGCACATCCTGCTCGTGGCCAGCGCCTTCAACAGCCTCACCCAACGCGTCCACGCCGAACTGCGCGACCGCGGGCACACCGTGGCGGTGGAACTCGCCCTGCCCGGCCACCGCCTGACCGAGGCCGTCGACCGCCACGACCCGCACCTGGTCCTCGCCCCGATGCTGAGGACGGCGATCCCCGTCGAGGTGTGGACGGTGCGGCCCTGCTTCGTCGTGCACCCCGGCCCGCTCGGCGACCGCGGCCCCTCCTCGCTGGACTGGGCCATCCACGAGGGCGCCGAGACCTGGGGCGTCACGGTCCTGCAGGCGGAGCAGGAGATGGACGCCGGCGCCGTGTGGGCGACGGTCGGCTGCCCGCTGCCCCCGGTGGCCAAGAGCGACCTGTACCGGGGCGAGATCGCCGACGCCGCGCTGGCCGCCGTGACCCTCGCCGTGGAGCGCTTCGCCTCGGGCACCTACCGGCCCGTACCGCAGCGGACCGGGCGCACCCGTCCCCACCTCGACCAGAGCGTCCGGCGGATCGACTGGGCCGCCGACTCCACCCGTACCGTCGTGTGCAAGCTGCGCGCCGCGGACTCTCGGCCCGGCGTGCTCGACGTCCTGTGCGGCGAGGAGTGGTACCTGCACGGCGGCCACCCCGAGTACCGGCTGCACGGCGCGCCCGGAGCCCTGCTGGCCACCCGCACCGGCGCGGTCTGCCGGGCCACCGCCGACGGCGCCGTGTGGATCCCCGAACTGCGCCGCAGACGGGGTGCGGGGCAGCCGCCCGCGGTCAAGCTGCCGGCGGTGACGGCCCTCGGGGACCGGCTGCCCGACCTGCCCGAGTTCGCGCCCGCGCCGACCGCGGACGCGGACAGCCGCGGCTGGAGCGACATCTGCTACCGGGAGGACGGCGACGTCGGTTTCCTGGAGTTCTCCTTCCCCGGCGGCGCGATGAGCACCGCGCAGTGCCGGCGCCTGCTCGCCGCCTACCGTCAGGCATGCGCACGCCCCACCGCCGTGCTGGTGCTGGGCGGCCGGCGCGACTTCTTCTCCAACGGCATCCACCTCGGCGTCATCGAGGCCGCCCCGGACCCCGCCGCCGAGTCCTGGGCGAACATCAACGCCATCGACGACCTCGTCGAGGCGGTCCTGACCACCACGGACCGGCTCGTCATCGCCGCCCTCGCGGGCAACGCCGCCGCCGGCGGGGTGATGCTCGCCCTCGCGGCCGACGAGGTCTGGTGCCGCTCCGGTGCCGTGCTGAACCCGCACTACCGGCTCATGGGCCTGTACGGGTCCGAGTACTGGACGTACTCGCTGCCCCGCCGGGTGGGCGCGGCGGCGGCCGAGCGGCTGATGGCGGACGCCCTGCCGGTGAGCGCCGCCGGCGCCCTGCGGGCCGGCCTGGCCGACCGGGTGATCGCGTGCCCGCCCGGGGAGTTCGCGGCCAAGACGGCCCGGCTCGCGGCCCGGCTCGCCACGATGCCGGGGACACCGTCCCGGATCGCGGCCAAGAAGGCGGAACTGGACCGCCAGGAGTGCGCCGAGCCGCTGGCCGCGTTCCGGCAGCGCGAGCTGGCCCGGATGCGCCCCGTCTTCGACGACCCGGACGCCCCCTACCACGCGCTGCGCCGGGCCTTCGTACGCAAGCAGCGCCCGTCCGTCACACCACCGCACCTCACCCGCGCCACCGGACCGCACGCGGGCACCCGGCGAAGCGGCCCGACGAGGTCCCCCGTCACTGGAACGGACCGCGCCGACCTCTCGTCGCCCGCGGACGCCTGGTAGCAAGAAAAACACGGCGGTCGCTGTGCCGGCCGCCCCCTTCCTGCCTCACCTCCCCTACCTCCCCGAGGAGGCGGTCCCATGACTCCGGCCACGCCCAGCAGCGCCGAGGCGCCCACCGGCGGTGCACCCGCGGGTGAGACACCCACGATCCACATCCTCTGGATCAACGCCGGGCTGAGCTGCGACGGCGACTCGGTCTCGCTGACCGCCGCCATGCAGCCGAGCATCGAACAGATCGCGCTCGGTGTGCTGCCGGGACTGCCGAAGGTCGAGGTGCACTGGCCCCTCATCGACTTCGAATGCGGTCCGGTCGGCGGCGCCGACACGTTCATCGAGTGGTTCTTCAAGGGGGAACGGGGCGAGATCGACCCCTTCGTGCTGGTCGTGGAGGGCTCCGTGCCCAACGAGACGATCAAGCCCGAGGGTTACTGGTGCGGCTTCGGGGACAACCCGGAGACCGGCCAGCCGATCACCACGAGCGAGTGGATCGACCGTCTCGCGCCCAAGGCCCTCGCCGTCGTCGCCATCGGCACCTGCGCCACCTACGGCGGCATCCACGCCATGGCGGGCAACCCGACCGGCGCGATGGGCGTGCCCGACTACCTCGGCTGGAACTGGAGGTCCAAGGCGGGCATCCCCATCGTGTGCGTCCCGGGCTGTCCCATCCAGCCCGACAACTTCGCCGAGACGCTCACCTATCTGCTCTACCAGGCGGCGGGCTCCGCCCCGATGATCCCCCTGGACGACAAGCTCCGCCCGACCTGGCTGTTCGGCGCCACCGTCCACGAGGGCTGCGACCGGGCCGGCTACTACGAACAGGGCGACTTCGCCGAGGCGTACGACTCGCCCAAGTGCTCGGTCAAGCTGGGCTGCTGGGGCCCCGTCGTGAAGTGCAACGTGACCAAGCGGGGCTGGATGAACGGCATCGGCGGCTGCCCGAACGTCGGCGGCATCTGCATCGCCTGCACCATGCCCGGCTTCCCCGACAAGTTCATGCCGTTCATGGACCAGCCTCCCGGCGCGACCCTGTCCACCAAGGCCAGCGGCGCCTACGGCCGGGTCATCCGCCGGCTGCGCGACATCACCCGGCACACCGTCGACAAGGAACCCAAGTGGCGCCACACCGGCGGCACGCTCACCACCGGATACCGGCCGCCGTGGTGAGCGCCCACGGGCGGCCCGCCATCGGCGGCCCGTCCCCGAACCCGTCAGCACCTCCCGCACCTCCCGCTCGCAGAAGGGCACGACTGACACGATGGCACCGACGACCAAGGCGGCCGGCGACGGTAGCGGCCTGATCGAGATGTCCTGGGATCCGATCACCCGGATCGTGGGCAGCCTGGGCATCCACACGAAGATCGACTTCAAGCAGAAGCGGGTCGCCGAGTGCTACAGCACCTCGTCCGTCTTCCGCGGCTACAGCGTCTTCATGCGCGGCAAGGACCCGCGCGACGCGCACTTCATCACCAGCCGCATCTGCGGCATCTGCGGCGACAACCACGCCACGTGCTCGGTGTACGCGCAGAACATGGCCTACGGCGTCAAGCCCCCGCACCTCGGCGAATGGATCATCAACCTCGGCGAGTGCGCGGAGTTCATGTTCGACCACAACATCTTCCAGGAGAACCTGGTCGGGGTGGACTACTGCGAGAAGATGGTCAAGGAGACCAACCCGGGCGTCCTCGAACTCGCCGAGCGCACCGAGGCACCGCACGCCGCGGAGCACGGCTACCGCACCATCGCCGACATCATGCGGTCCCTGAACCCCATGGAGGGCGAGTTCTACCGCGAGGCGCTTCAGGTCAGCCGCTACACCCGGGAGATGTTCTGCCTGATGGAGGGCCGCCATGTGCACCCCTCCACGCTCTACCCGGGCGGTGTCGGCACCAACGCCTCCGTGCAGCTCTTCACGGACTACCTGAGCCGTCTGATGCGCTACGTCGAGTTCATGAAGCGTGTCGTCCCGCTCCACGACGACCTGTTCGACTTTTTCTACGAGGCCCTGCCCGGCTACGAGGAGGTCGGCCGGCGGCGCGTCCTGCTCGGCTGCTGGGGAGCGCTCAACGACCCCGAGCACTGCGACTTCACCTACGCCAACATGACGGACTGGGGCCGGCGGATGTTCGTCACCCCGGGCATCGTGGTCGACGGCAAACTCGTCACCACCGACCTCACCGAGATCAACCTCGGCATCCGCATCCTGCTGGGCAGCTCCTACTACGAGGACTGGCAGGGCAGGGAGCGGTTCGTCACCCACGACCCGCTCGGCAACCCGGTCGACGCGCGCCACCCCTGGAACCAGCACACCATCCCCGCCCCGCAGAAGCGCGACTTCGACGACAAGTACAGCTGGGTGATGTCGCCGCGCTGGTTCGACGGCAAGGACCACCTCGCCCTGGACACCGGCGGCGGCCCGCTCGCCCGGCTGTGGACCACCGCCCTGGCCGGCCTGGTCGACACCGGCGGGGTGCGGGCCACCGGACACAGCGTCGTCATCAACCTGCCGCGCACCATGACCCGGCCCGAGACCACCTTCGAGTGGAAGATCCCCAAGTGGAGCAACGCGCTGGAACGCAACCGGGCGCGCAGCTACTTCCAGGCATACGTCGCCGCCCTCGCCCTGCACTTCGCCGAGCAGGGCCTCGAAGAGGTACGCGCCGGACGCAACCGGACCTGGGAGAAGTTCGAGGTTCCCGACGAGGCCATCGGCGTCGGATTCACCGAGGCGGTCCGCGGCCTGCTCTCCCACCACATGGTGATCCGCGACGGCAAGATCGCCAACTACCACCCGTACCCGCCCACGCCGTGGAACGCCAGCGTCCGCGACCCCTACGGCACGCCCGGCCCCTACGAGGACGCCGTGCAGAACACCCCGATCTTCGAGGAGAACCCGCCGGACAGCTTCAAGGGCATCGACATCATGCGCACCGTGCGCAGCTTCGACCCGTGTCTGCCCTGCGGCGTCCACATGTACGTCGGCGCCGGCCACACCGTGGAGAAGATGCACGTGCCCACCGGCCTGAGCGGACTGGGCGGATGAGCCCCACCACCGCACCGGCACACGCGGAGCGGGCCGGCCGGCGCATCGAGGAGGTACTGGACCGGCTCTCCGGCACCACGGACCCGGCAGCCGCCGCCGCGGCCGAGGAACTGGTCCGCTCCCTCATGGAGTTCTACGGCGCGGGACTCGCCCGGATCCTCGAACTGCTGTCGGCCCCCGAGGACCGTCCGCGCGCCGAGGCCCTGTTCGGCGACGCACTCGTCGCGAGCCTGCTGCTCCTGCACGACCTGCACCCCGAGGACCTGACCACCCGCATCGACCGCGCCCTGCACGGCCTCGACGGCGACGGGCGCGCCGCCCTTCATGTGCTCGGCTTCGACGAGGCGACCGGAACGCTCCGGCTGCGCGCGGCCACCGGCGGGAGCTGCGGCTGCGCCGCCGGCGCACCGGACCTGCGCCGGGCCGCCGAGGACGCGCTCTCCTGCTTCGCCCCCGAGGTCACGGCCGTGGAGGTACGCACCGAGCCCAGCCCGAACGAGCCCGCACTGCTGCAGATCGGCACCCGCCCCGGGGCCGGTGCATGAGCGCGACCCGGGCCCCGACGGCACGGTCCGGCCGCGGCCTGCGCCGGTTCCTGACCGAACGCCCCGCACCGCCCGAACGCTGCGGGCTGTGCGCGGCACCCGTGGCGGACACGGACCACCGCCACCTCGCCGACACCGAACAGCGGTCCCTGGTCTGCGCCTGCCCGCCCTGCTTCCTGCTGATGGAACGGCCGGGCGCGGGCGCGGGCCGCTTCCGCCCCGTCCCCGCCCGCTACCTCACCGACCCCGGCCACCGGCTCGACGTCCGCGCCTGGGACACCCTGCGCATCCCGGTCTCCGTCGCCTTCGTCTTCCACAACACCGCCCTCGGCCGCCTCGTCGCCCTCTACCCGAGCCCGGCCGGCGCCACCGAGAGCGAAGGGGAACCGCGGGCCTGGACCACGGTCCTCGGCGAGAGCGCCCTCGCCGGACTGCTCGAACCCGACGTCGAGGCACTGCTGCTGCGCCGCACCGCCGACGACTGCGCCTGCTACCTGGTGCCCATCGACATCTGCTACGAACTCGTCGGCCGTATGCGGCGGTTGTGGCAGGGCTTCGACGGCGGGGCCGAGGCCAGGGCCGCCCTGGACGCGTTCTTCGCCCGCGTCGAGACCCTGGCCCGGCCCGTCGGCACCGGGGACCGGCCATGACGGAACTCTCCTTCACCTGCACCGGGGTGCGCGCCGACCGCTACGCCGCCGGGCCGACCCTGGTGTTCCGGCTGCGCGTCACCACACCCGGCGACGAACCCGTGCACGCCCTGGCCCTGCGCTGCCAGATCCGCATCGAACCCGCCAGGCGCGGCTACGACCGCGCCGAGGCCGACGGGCTCGTGGACCTGTTCGGCGAGCCGTCCCGCTGGGGCAGCACCCTTCAGCCGGTGCAGTTCGCGCAGGTCCCGCTGATGGTGCCCGGCTTCACCCGGGAGACCGAGACCGACCTCGTCGTGCCCTGCACCTACGACATGGACATCGCCGCCACCCGCTACCTCGCCGCGCTCGACGGCGGTGAGGTGCCGCTGCTGATGCTGTTCTCCGGAACGGCGTTCACCGGAACCGGCGGCTTCCGTGTCGAACCCGTCCCCTGGGACCGGGAGGCCGCCTTCCGGATGCCGGTCGCGACCTGGCGCGAGATGGTCGAACAGCACTTCCCCGGCTGCGGCTGGATCCGGCTGCCCCGCGACACCATGAACGCCCTGCTGGCCCACCGCTCGCGCCGGGCGCTGCCCTCCTGGGAGGCGACCGTGCGGGACCTGCTCGCCCACGCCGTGCCCGCGCCGGAATCCGCCCCGACCGGCACCACCGGAAGGACCGTTTCGTGAGCACGACCGCCCTCGCCCCGCAGACCGAGGCGCGCCTCGCCCTCGCCCGCAAGGTGGCCGACGCCGTCCTCTTCGAGGGCTATGTGCTCTACCCCTACCGGGCCTCCGCCGCGAAGAACCGGCTGCGCTGGCAGTTCGGCGTGCTGGTGCCGCCCGGCTGGGGCGCCGACCGCGAGGAACACGCCTTCCAGCACACCGAGTGCCTGCTGGAACCCAAGGACGGCGCCATGCTCGCCGTCGAACTGCGCTTCCTGCGCGCCCGCCGCCGCACGGTCCAACGGGCCCGCGCGGACGGCGGCTTCGAGACCGTACCGGAACTGCGCCTGGCCGACCGGGTGCTGGTCCCCTGGGACGAGGGGATCGAGGAGCGCGTCGCGGCGGTGGTACCGGTCGCCGGCCTCCTCGCCGGGGACGTCACGGTGCCCTTCGAGCGGTCCGCGGCCACCGAGCACGAGACGGTCCGCGACCCGGAAGGCCGCACGGCCGGCCGGACCGTCCACCGGTACGAGCCGCTGGCCGGCCGGCTGCGGCTTTCGGCCCGCGAACTCGACGGCCCCTGCCGGGTGGTGCGGCTGACCGCCGTCACCGAGAACACCAGCGACTGGACCCCGCCGGCCGGCCATGGCGCCGACCGCGACGCGGCACTCCCACGCTCCCTGGTGGCCGCCCACCTCCTCATGGCCGTGGACCGGGGATCGTTCCTGTCGATGACCGACCCTCCCGAATGGGCCCGGGGCGCGGTCGCCGCCTGCCGCAATCTGCACACCTGGCCCGTCCTGGCCGGCGAGCCGGGCCGCGCAGACGTGCTGCTGTCCTCGCCGATCATCCTGGAGGACCACCCGGCCATCGCGCCCGAGAGCCCCGGCGCGCTGTACGACGCCACCGAGATCGACGAGATCCTCGCGCTGCGCACCGCCGCCCTCACCGACGAGGAGAAGCGCGAGGCGCGGGGCACCGACGAGCGGGCCGCAGCCGTGATCGACCTGGCGGACTCGCTGCCGTCCGAGGTGCTGGAGCGCCTGCACGGCGCGGTCCGCGGCCTGCGCGAGGTGACCGGGCCGGCCGCCGGCACCGGACTCCCCGACGAGCACAGGGTGCCGCGGCCGGACACCCCGTGGTGGGACCCGGCAGGCGACGCGGGGTACGACCCCGGCCACGACAGCGTCCTGGTGGCCGGCCGGCCCGCGGGCGCGGGCAGCCGCCTCGTGCTGCGGCCCGGGCTGCGCCGTACCGACGCCCAGGACCTGTTCCTGCGCGGGCGCACCGCGACGGTCGAGGCCGTGCTGCACGACGTGGACGGCGCGGTGCACGTCGCGGTCACCGTGGACGGCGACCCGGGCGCCGATCTGCGCCGCGCACAGGGCCGCTTCCTGTACTTCCAGCCCGACGAACTCGCCTGGCCCGGGGAGCCCGCATGAGCGCGCGTCCCGCGGACGGCCGGGTCCTCGTCGCCGGCGTCGGGAACGTCTTCCTCGGCGACGACGGCTTCGGCGTGGAGGCCGCCCGCGTCCTGGCCGGGCGGTCCCTGCCCCGCCACGTCGAGGTGCTGGACGTCGGGGTGCGCGGAGTGCACCTCGCCTATCAACTCCTCGACGGGTACGACACGCTGATCCTGGTGGACGCCACCGCACGCGGTGGACCGCCGGGCACCCTGTACGTCATCGAGCCCGTGAGCACCCCCGCGCCGGATCCGGCGGACGCCGCGCCGGACGGTCACCGCATGACGCCCAACGCCGTGCTCGCCCTGCTCGGCACCCTGTGCGCCGGCACCGGCGGGCAGCCCCCGCGCCGCACGCTCGTCGTCGGGTGCGAACCGGCCTGTGTGGCCGAGGGGATGGGGCTGAGCGGGCCCGTCTCCGACGCCGTACCGCAGGCCGTCCGGCTCGTCGAGGACCTGCTGGGCGTGGACCGCGAGCCCGAGCCATGTCCGCCGGCCGGCAAGGCCGCGACCTGAGGAGAGAGACGTGAAGAAGATCGTCTTCGGCGCCCTGACCGCCGTGGCCGCCGTGCTGGTCGTACAGTCCCTGCCCGACCTGCGACGCTATCTGCGCATCCGCCGCATGTGACCTGACGCGGGTGCGCGCCGACCGGGCGGGGCACTGGCCGCGACCGTACCGGCGGCCGTGTCCAGCCCGCTCGGTCGCGGACCCACCACCGGGTGGGGCTGCGGCAAACGACGGATGCGGGCTTGCTGTGGCGGCGTGCCGGAACACCGGCCCGGTACCCCGCCTCTGTAATGGGAGGCGGCCGCATCGCGTCCGTGCGGCCGGCGCGCAGCGCAGACACGGTCCGCCGGGACGGAGGCAGATGCACGAGATGTCCATCGCGCTGGCGGTGATCGAGCAGGTGGCACAGGCGGCCGAACGGGCCGGTGACGTCAGCGCGGTGCGCTCGGTACGGCTCCAGGTGGGCGAACTGGCCGGCGTGGTACCGGAAGCCCTCGCCTTCTCCTTCGAACTCGCCTGCGCCGGAACCCTGTTGGAGGGCGCCGAACTGGTCACCGACGCGGTGCCCGGACGGGCCCGCTGCACGCCCTGCGACCACGAATGGGCCGTCGGCATGCCGCCCCGGCTCGGCTGCCCGCGGTGCCGGGGCGCGACCACCGAGCTGTTGTCCGGCCGCGAACTGCGCATCGTCGGGGTGCGCTGGGAGGACGGCACGACGGCGGCAGCCGCCCGTGAACCGAGCGAGGAGCGCTGAACCATGTGCCGTGCGGTGGATCTGCACCAGTCCGTGCTCGCCAGGAACGACGAGTCGGCGCACGCCCTGCGTGCCCGGCTCGCGGCCCGCGGCACCACGGTCGTCAACCTGCTCTCCAGCCCCGGCAGCGGCAAGACCGCCCTGCTGGAGCACGAACTCACCCTGGCCCGTGAGCGATCCGTGCCGGTCGCCGCGCTCACCGCCGACCTCGCCACCGAGAACGACGCGGCACGGCTCGCCCGTTCCGGCGTCCCGGTCCGGCAGATCCTCACCGACGGGCTGTGCCACCTGGAGGCCGGGATGCTCGCGCGGCACGTCGAGGAGTGGCTGCCGCGGCCCACGCGGCTGCTCTTCGTGGAGAACGTCGGCAACCTCGTCTGCCCGGCCTCCTACGACCTCGGCGAAACCCTGCGGGTGGTCCTCGCCTCCGTGACGGAGGGCGAGGACAAGCCGCTGAAGTACCCCACCGCCTTCGGCCTCGCCCACCTGGTGGTCGTCACCAAGACCGACATCGCCGCGGCCGTGGACTTCGACGAGGCGGCATTCCGCGCCCATGTCGAACAGGTCAACCCGGGCGTCGAGGTGGTGCTGACCTCGGTACGCGCCGGGCGGGGCCTGGGCATCCTGCTGGAGCGGGCCCTGGCCGCCGCGGACGGCGTCCCGCCGCACACCCCGGTGATGGCCGCCCGCCCGCACGAGCACACCGGGCATGAGCACGGGCACGCGCACGCCGCGGTCCCGGCCCGCTCGTGAGTGTCACCGGGACGGCCGGCGCGACGGTCCTGCGCCGCCGGCTCACCGCGCGCGGCGTGGTCCAGGGCGTCGGCTTCCGGCCGTACGTCCATGCCCTCGCCACCTCGCTCGGCCTGACCGGACACGTCACCAACACTCCCGACGGTGTGGTCGTCGAGATCGAGGGCGACCGTGCGGCCGTCGACCTGTTCTGTGCCCGCCTTACGCCGAACGCCCCGCCGCTGGCCCGCGTCGACGGCGTCGACCACGAGGACGTGCCCGCCACCGGCGACGGCGTGTTCACCATCCTCGCCTCCCGGTCCGACGGCCGGTCCGGCGCCCTGATCCCCCCGGACACGGCGACCTGCGCCGCATGCCTCGGCGAACTGGCCGACCCCGCCGACCGGCGCCACCGCCACCCCTTCGTCAACTGCACCCACTGCGGGCCCCGCTTCACGATCGTCACCGGTCTGCCCTACGACCGGGCACACACCACGATGGCCGGCTTTCCGCTGTGCCCGCACTGCGCCCGCGAGTACGCCGACCCCGCCGACCGGCGCTTCCACGCCCAGCCCGTGGCCTGCCCGGACTGCGGGCCACGGCTGCGGCTGCTCGTCACCCGCCCGCACAGCGGCGGCGCCCCCGAGGAGGTCACCGACGCGGACGCGGTGGCCGCGGCACGCCGGCTGCTGGCTCGCGGGGCGGTCCTCGCGGTGAAGGGAATCGGCGGCTACCACCTGGCGTGCGACGCGACCGACCCCGAGGCCGTCGCGCTGCTGCGCCGCCGCAAGGCGCGGGGCGACAAGCCCTTCGCGCTCATGGCACGCGGCGCGGACGACATCGAGCACCTGGTGTCGCTCACCGCCGCGGAACGCGAACTGCTCGCCGGTCCGGCCCGCCCGATCGTGCTGCTGCGCCGCCGGGCACCGGCCGGGACCGCCGGTGAGTGCCCGGCCGAGCAGGTCGCGCCCGGCAGCCCCGACCTCGGCGTCATGCTGCCCTACACCCCGCTGCACCACCTCCTGCTGGGCCTGCCGGGCGACCCCGAAGGGCCCCGGCTGCTCGTCATGACCAGCGGCAACGTCTCCGGCGAGCCGATCGTCACCGACGAGCGGGAGGCCCTGGAACGCCTGGCGCACCTGGCCGACGCCTGGCTCACCCACGACCGGCCCATCCGGGTGCCGTGCGACGACTCCGTGGTGCGGCTGTGCGACGGGAAACCGCTCATCGTGCGCCGCGCCCGCGGCTATGCGCCGCTGCCGCTCGACCTGCCCGTCCCGGTGCGCCCGGCCCTCGCGGTCGGCGGCGACCTGAAGAACGCGTGCTGTCTCGGCGAGGGGCGGCGTGCCTGGCTGTCGGCGTACATCGGCGACATGGACGACCTCGCCACCCAGCGGGCCTTCGCGCGGGCCGTGGCACACCTGGAGTCGATCACACCGGTGCGGCCCGCACTGCTCGCGGCCGACCGGCACCCCGGCTACCGCTCCGCCCAGTGGGCCCTGCGCCACGCGGCGGGACGCGAGGTGGTCCGCGTCCAGCACCACCACGCGCACATCGCCGCCGTGATGGCGGAGCACGGCCTCGACGGCACGCGGCGGGTGCTCGGCGCCGCCTTCGACGGCACCGGTCACGGCGACGACCGGGCGGTGTGGGGCGGGGAGTTCCTGCTCGCGGACTACGCAGGCTTCACCCGTGTCGGGCACCTGGCCTATGTGCCCCTGCCCGGCGGTGACGCCGCCGTGCGCCGGCCCTACCGCATGGCGCTCGCGCACCTGCGCGCCGCAGGGCTCGGCTGGTCCGCCGACCTGCCCTGTGTCGCCGCCTGTCCCGCCGTGGAACTCACGGTGCTCTCACGGCAGTTGGAGCGTGGCATCCACTGCGTGCCGACCTCCAGCATGGGGCGCCTGTTCGACGCCGTGTCCTCCCTCGCCGGCGTGTGCCACCGCTCCGGCTACGAGGCGCAGGCCGCCGTGGAACTGGAGGCCGCCGCGCTGTCCGCGCCCGCCGATGACACCACCGCGTACGCCTTCGCCGTGGCCGGAGCCGCGTCGGCCGGCGGCCCGCTGCGGGCCGACCCGGCGCCCGTGCTGGCCGCGGTCGTCGACGATCTGCGGGCGGGCGTGCCGGCGGCGTCGATCGCGGCCCGTTTCCACCGCGCCGTCGCCGGCCTCGTCCGCCGTGTCTGCCTGCTGGCCCGGGACCGGCACGGGGTGGACACCGTCGCCCTCACCGGCGGCGTGTTCCTCAACTCCCTGCTCTCCTCGGCCTGCGCCGCGGCCCTTACGGCGGACGGATTCACCGTGCTGCGCCACCACCTCGTCCCGCCCGGCGACGGGGGACTGGCCCTCGGGCAGCTGATGGTGGCCGCCCGCGCCGGCGGCCCGGGCGGGACGACCCCCTGACGACCGACGCACGACCTGACAGCGAGGAGAGGCCCATGTGCCTGGCGGTACCCGGCAGAGTGCTGGACATCGACGAGCGGGACGGCACCCGGGTGGCCACCGTCGACTTCGGCGGCGTGGTCAAGGAGGTGTGCCTGGAATACCTGCCCGACCTGAAGGTCGGCGAGTACGCCATCGTGCACGTCGGCTTCGCCCTGCAGCGTCTGGACGAGGAGTCGGCCCGGCGGACGCTGGAACTCTTCGCCGAACTCGGCATGCTCCAGGAGGAGTTCGGCGACCCCTGGGAGGCGGCCGCGGGCGCGGGCGCCGCGCACACGGGCGAGGAGGCCCACCGGTGAAGTACATCGACGAGTTCCAGGACCCCGAGCTGGCCCGGCGGCTGCTGGACGAGATCCATGCGACGGTGACCAGGCCATGGGCGCTGATGGAGGTCTGCGGCGGCCAGACGCACTCCATCATCCGGCACGGCATCGACCAACTCCTTCCCGAGCAGATCGAGTTGATCCACGGTCCGGGCTGTCCCGTGTGTGTCACACCGCTGGAGGTCATCGACAAGGCCCTGGAGATCGCCGCCCGCCCCGGGGTGATCTTCTGCTCCTTCGGCGACATGCTCCGGGTGCCCGGGACGGACCGCGACCTGTTCCAGGTGCGCGGGGAGGGCGGCGACGTACGGGTCGTCTACTCGCCGCTGGACGCCCTGCGGCTCGCGCAGCGGCACCCGGACCGTGAGGTGGTGTTCTTCGGCATCGGCTTCGAGACCACCGCGCCGCCCAATGCGATGACCGTCCACCAGGCCCGCAGGCTGGGCATCCGCAACTTCAGCGTTCTGGTCTCGCATGTGCGGGTGCCCCCGGCCATCGAGGCGATCATGCGTTCGCCGAGCTGCCGGGTGCAGGCGTTCCTCGCCGCCGGGCACGTGTGCACCGTCATGGGCCTCGGCGAGTATCCCGAACTGGCGCGGCGCCACCGCGTGCCGATCGTCGTCACCGGCTTCGAACCGCTGGACATCCTGGAAGGCGTACGCCGGACCGTGGCACAGCTGGAACGCGGCGAACACACCGTCGACAACGCCTACCCGCGGGCCGTGCGCGCCGAGGGCAACCCGGCCGCGAAGGCCGTGCTGGAGGACGTCTTCGAGGTCACCGACCGCGCCTGGCGGGGCATCGGCGTGATCCCCCAAAGCGGCTGGCGGCTGTCCGGCAGGTACCGCGACTACGACGCCGAACTGCGGTTCCGCGTCGACGGCATCCGCACCCTGGAGCCGGCCGAGTGCCGCAGCGGCGAGGTGCTGCAAGGGCTGCTCAAACCCCACGAGTGCGAGATGTTCGGCACCCGCTGCACCCCGCGCACCCCGCTCGGCGCCACCATGGTCTCCAGCGAGGGCGCCTGTGCCGCCTACCACCTCTACCGACGTCTTCGGACCACACCCGCGCCCCGGGAGGCGAGCCCCGTTGCCTGACACCACCGACACCCTGGACGTGACCGGCTGGACCTGTCCGGCCCCGCTGCGCGACCGGCCCCGCGTGGTCATGGGCCACGGCGGCGGGGGCACGCTCTCCGCGGAACTGGTCGAGCAGGTCTTCGCCCCCGCCTTCGGCGGTGCGGCCCTCGCCGAACTCGGCGATGCCGCGGCGCTCAGCCTCGGCGGGGTCCGGCTGGCCTTCTCCACCGACTCCTTCGTGGTGCGCCCGCTGTTCTTCCCCGGCGGCAGCATCGGCGACCTCGCCGTCAACGGCACCGTCAACGACCTCGCGATGAGCGGCGCCCGGGCCGCCTACCTCTCCTGTGGATTCATCCTGGAGGAGGGGGTGGAGATCGAGACCGTCGCCCGGGTGGCCGACGCGCTCGGCGCCGCCGCGCGGACCGCGGGCGTGGAGGTCGCCACCGGCGACACCAAGGTGGTCGAGTCCGGGCACGGGGACGGCATCTTCGTCAACACGGCGGGCATCGGCCTGATCCCGGCCGGTGTCGATCTGCGCCCGGCCCGGGTGGTGCCCGGCGACGTGGTGATCGTCAGCGGGCCGGTCGGGGCGCACGGTGTGGCCATCATGAGCGTGCGCGAGGGCCTGGAGTTCGGGGTCGAGATCGTCAGCGACTGCGCGGCGCTCGGCGGCCTGGTGGCGGACATGCTGGCCGTCACCCCGGATCTGCACGTCCTGCGCGATCCCACCCGCGGCGGGCTCGCGGCCTGCCTCAACGAGATCGCGAGCGCGTCGGGCACCGGTGTCGCCATCGCGGAACGCGCCGTGCCCGTCCCGCCGGCGGTGGCCGGCGCCTGCGCCGTGCTGGGCCTCGACCCCTTCTACGTCGCCAACGAGGGCAAGCTGGTGGCGTTCGTGCCGCGCGAGCACGCCGACGCCGTGCTGGCGGCGATGCGGGCGCATCCGCTGGGCGCTCAGGCCGCGATCATCGGCGAGGCGGTGGCGGAGCACCCCGGGATGGTGGTGGCCCGCACCGGCCTGGGCGGCACCCGGGTGGTCGACATGCCGCTCGGGGAGCAACTGCCGCGGATCTGCTGAACGCTGCCCGGATCGGCTGAACGCGCCCGGATGTGCCGAGCGCTCCCGGGCGTGCGCGCCGCCCGGCTCAGCCGGGGTCCGGCGGCTGGAGGACGGACAGGGTGCCGTGTGCCTGACGCAGCGCCACCTCCAGCGCGGCCGGGGCGTGCAGGGTGCCCGATCCGTCCGGCGGGACCAGCCACTCCATGAGCCCGGCCGGACGGTACGGCGGCGGCACCGCGACCCATGCGCCCTTGCTCGCGTGCCGCAGCCCGGCCCCGACCCAGCGGCTGCCCGGGTCCGGTGGCAGGAAGAAGCCGACCCGGTGGGCGCCGCCGTCCGCGAGCGTGGGGCCCGGCAGGGGCAGCGACGGGCTCCACAGCAGATCGAGGGTGAGCAGCCCCAACTCGTCGGGGACGCTGAGCACGTCCCAGTAGCGCCCCGCCTCCAGCAGGGCGATGCCGGCGCCATGGTCCCACTCCCGCTTGCAGGTCCGTGGGTCGCAGGAGGCCGCCGCCAGCCACTCCACGCCCCGCATCCACGTCGCGTCCGTCATCTGCCGCTCCGGATGCCGGGCGCACGAGAGAACCGCACGATACGGCACACCGACCCGGCATATGCATCCTTGTAGATATTTCTATGCCGGGGAAGGGGTGGCGTGCCCTGGCGCTTTACGGCGCGTACGCTTCCCGCGTTCCGTCGTCTCCCTGTTCGAGGGTGGACCGGGCGGCCGGGCCTCCTGGACGCCCCCACCGAGGTCTTCGCCGCGGGCCTGACGGAACAGGCCGGCTGGGGCGCGCCGATAAGGTGGGCGCAGCCGGGCCGACGGCGGGAGAGGACGAACGTGGACGAGATCGACCGGGCCATCCTGCGCGAACTGCAGACCGACGGGCGCATCGCGTACGCCGACCTCGGCCCGAAGGTCGGCCTGTCCGCCTCGGCGGCCCGGCAGCGTCTGCAACGGCTGCTGGACTCCCGGGCGGTCCAGGTCGTCGGCGTCACCGATCCGATGGCCATGGGCGGTCAGGCCATGGCGCTGCTCGGCATCGGCGTGGACGGCGATCCGCGTGCCGTCGCCGACGAACTGGCCGACCACCCCGAGGTGATCTACGCGGTGCTCACCTCCGGCGGCTTCGACCTGTTCGCCGAGGTCGTCACCCCCGGCCCCAAGGACCTGCTCGACTTCGTCAACGACGTCGTGCGGCCGATCGACGGCGTACGGCAGATCCAGTCGTTCCCGTACTTCGGCATCCACACCCACCGCTTCCTGTGGGACGTCGGCTGAACCCGGCGCCGGGCGCGGTTCACCGGGTGGGCAGCGGGGTGAGGACGAGCATGGTCGCGTCGTCCCGGACGGCGTCGGCGTGCTCCAGCAGATCCGCCCACACGCGGGAGGTCAGCGCGGCCGGGTCCCCGGCGGCGAGCGCACGCAGCCGCTTCGCCAGCGGGTAGAACGCACCGGAGGCGTCCCGTGCCTCCCACACCCCGTCCGAGGCCAGGAACAGCCGGTCACCGGGCTCCAGACCCACGGTGACCTCCTTGGGCGGGTCCAGGCCGAACGGGCCGAGACCCAGCGGAATCCCGGGACTGACCCCGATCTCGCGGGCCTGCCCGTCGCGCAGCAGCACCGGCGGCGGATGCCCGCGGACCACGATCCGCACATCGCGGACGTCGACGGAGAACTCCAGCAGTACCGCGGTGGCGAACATCTCGGCGTGCCGCTCGCCCGCCGAGTCCGCCGCCAGCCTGCGGTCGAGGCGGGCCGCGACGCCCTCCAGGTCCGGCTGGTCGAGCACCGCCTCCCGGAAGGCACCCAGCAACGAGACCACGGTGGGCACGGTGACCAGCCCGTGCCCCTGCACATCGGCCATCACCGCCCGGACCCCGTACGGGCCGTCGCGCACATCGAAGAAGTCCCCGCCGACCAGCGTCCCGCGCTGGGCGGCCCGGTACAGCCCCGCACAGCCGACATCGCCGACCCGCTGGGGCAGCGGCGGCGCGATGGCCCGCTGCACGGCCTGCCCGACCGTACGCTCGGTGACCAGCTGGGCGTCCCGATGACTGCGCACATAGGAGACGAACACGCTCAGCAGCACGACGAAGACGATGGTGAGCAGATCGGTGTTGCCCGGCCGGTTCAGATGGGTGGCCGGCACGTTCAGCACGACCACCACCAGGGCGCCCATGACCGCGGTGGCCAGCGGCCCGTACGACAGGACGGTGAGCGGCGGGATCGCCCCCAGCAGGAAACCGATGTCGAGCGCGTTGCGGCTGAGCAGGGTGGCCGTGGTGACACAGGCGACCAGGGCCACGGGCAGCACCCGCACCCAGCGCGGCGGCGGCGCGCCCCGCAGCCAGTCACGCTCGTCCCGGTACCGGCGCCAGGGCCGGCCGCGGACCCTTCCCACACGCCCACGCTACGCCCGGCCGCGGCACCCGGCCGTCCGCAGGCGCCCCCCGGGCGGGATCCCCGGGCCATCCCGGAAAAGCGGTGGACCCGGGGCATGGCCCGCCCCTACGCTGGCACCGCACGCCCGAGACCCGACGGAAGGAGGCGAGTGCCATGTGGTCCGAGTTCACCCAGCGCTCCCTCTCCGTTGCCCCGGCGTGCCACGTCTGACCTGACCGGGAGCGCACCCGTTACGTACGCATCCCGGAGGAATCCATGACCGGTCCGGTCATCCAGACGCTCGACGAGCACACCGTCCACCTCTTCGACGCCCTGCCCGACCCGCTGCGCGCACGCGAGGCGCACCGGCTGACCCGGTACCGCCCCGACTGGAAGCGGGTGGCGCTGCGCGACGGCCAGGTGGTGGCGCGGGCCGCCTGGTGGGGCGGACCCGACGACACACAGCCCCTCGTCGTCAACTGGTTCGACGTGGCCGAGGGCGAGGAGGAGGCGGGGGCCGAACTGCTGCGGACCGCGCCCTGGCAGGTCGACGACCTCGAATTCAACCTTCCCGGCGGCTGGCGCGACGTACCCGCCCTGAAGGCCGCAGCCGAGACCCGCTTCGCCGCCGCCCGGACGGCCGGCTACCGGCCCTTCGTGGAGCGCTTCATCTACCGGTGGACGCCGCCGTGCGGGCTGCCCGCACGGCCGGGGCGGCTCGTCTTCCGCCCCGAGCCCGACGACGCGGTGTTCTTCGACGCCCTGCGCCGCATCCACTCCGTCACCCTGGACGCCCACGCCCTGCGGGCCATCGAGAAGGGCGGAGTGGAACTGGCCGCCCAGGAGGAGATCGACTTCTTCCGCTGGTGTCCGTCGCCGCGCGAGTGGTGGCAGATCGCGTACACCCCGCGGGGTGAGCCCGTCGGCATCCACATTCCCGCGCACAACCCGGTGGGACCCTGCATCGGTTTCATCGGGGTCCTGCCGGAACAACGCGGCCACGGCTACGCCCGCGACCTGCTGGCCGAATGCACCCACTTCCTCGCCGAGCACGGCGCGCAGACCATCGCCGCGGCGACCGACCGAGGCAACTTCCCCATGGCCGCCCACTTCGCACGCACCGGCTACCCCGTCGTCCGAGAACGCGCCCATTTCCACCGCGCCCAGGAGCCGACCGACAGCACCCCCGAAGGGGCGCGGCGAACGGCGCGCCCAGCCACGACGCCGCCGCAGCCAACGAACGACAGGTAGCGGCCCGGACGGTGCGACAGCGCCCTGGAAGGGGCGCGGGGCCGTGTCGATATGCGGCTCCGCCGCGCGGGCGCGACCAGCCACGACGGCGCCCCGAAGGGGCGCGGGGAACGGCGCGACCAGCCACGACGCTGCCGCAGTCGACGAATGACAGGTAGCGGCCCTTCCCACGAAGCACTCGGCAAAGGACGGTGCGACAGCGCCCCGGAAGGGGCGCGGGGAACGGCGCGACCAGCCACAACGGCGCCGCACACGACGAACGACAGGTAGCGGCTCTTTCAGCAGAACGCTAACGGCCACGGCGCCGCAGGCAACCGACGGCACAGCGCGGCTCTTCCAGCGGAGCGTTCAGCTGAGGGACGCCCCCCCCGCCAAGGCCCCGCAGGGACTCCGCTGCGGCAAGGACCTCGCTCACCCGGAGGGCAAACGCGGCGTCGCACGGATGAGACCTCCCCGTGCGCGCCGCCTCCAGCAGCGCGTCCACGGCCCGGCCGAAGGCCGGGAGGGCGCCGTCCGCGCTGTCCGGCAGCGTGCTCACCCCGGCCTCGCCGCGCAGCTCGACGGTGGCACCGGCCGCCGCCGGCGGCGCGGTCAGGCTGAGGGTCAAGGTGCTGGAGGCGCCGCCGATATGGTCGAGGACGACATGCGCGGTGTCACCGGGTCCGTGCGCCGCCGCGCTCACCCGGCGCACATCGCCCAGCACCGGCAGCAGCACGGACAGGGCATGCGGGCCGACGTCCCACAGCGCGCCCTTCTCCCGGCGCCACGGCGACGCCCCGAACGGGCTGTCCGTCGTGAACACCGAGCCCAGCCACTGTGCCCGCGCGGTGAACCAGCCGCCCTTCTTCGCCTGTTCGGCGATCCAGGCGTCGGCCTCGGGCTGGAACCGGGTGGTGAAGAACACCACGGAGGCGACCTCGGCCCGCCGCGCGGCCTCGACGACCTCCCGGCCGTGCGCCACCGTGGCGGCGAGCGGCTTGTCCAGCAGCAGATGGCGTCCGGCGCGGGCCGCCCGCGCGGCGAGCGCGGCCTGCACGTCGGGCGGCAGCGCCACGGCGACCGCGTCCACGTCGGCGAGCAGGGCGTCCACGTCGGTGTAGGCCCGGGTGCCGTGCCGGTCCGCCAGTTCGGCGGCGGCGTCCGCGCGCCGCCCCCACACCCCGGTGAACTCGACCTCGTCGTGCCCGCTCAGGGCGGGGGCGTGGACCATCTGGGCCCAAGGGCCGGTGCCGAGCAGTCCGATGCGCATCGCGCTGCCTCTCCAGGGTGCCGAACGTGACGACCGGCGCGGCCCGCCGGTCCTGGATGAGGGTTTCACAGATCGTCCGCGCGTGGACTTACCACGAGTACGGCCCAGTCCCTAGTATGTACTCCCTGTTATCACCGGCCAGTTGACACAGTACGTACCGGGGGAGCGATGCAAGCAGGAAACCAGCCGTCCAAGGAGATCGACCCCACCGTGCCGACGGCCGCGCGGATGTACGACCACTACCTCGGCGGCAAGGACAACTACGCGGCGGACCGGGCGGCGTGCGAAGAACTGGACAAGGTGGTGCCGAGCACCCGGCGGCTCGCCGTCAACAACCGCCGCTTCCTGCAGCGCGTGGTGCGCACGCTGGCCCGGGACTACGGCGTCCGGCAGTTCCTCGACCACGGTTCCGGGCTGCCCACCCAGGACAACGTGCACCAGGTCGCCCAGTCCGTCGACCCCACCTCCCATGTGGTCTACGTCGACAACGACCCCATGGTGCTGGTGCACGGCCGGGCGCTGCTGGAGCAGGACGAACGCACCGCCGTCATCCAGGCCGACATGCGCGACACCGACGGGATCTTCGGGCACCCCGAGACGCAGCGGCTCATCGACTTCAGCCGGCCGGTGGGCGTGCTCTTCGTCTCGGTGATGCACTGCCTCCCGGACAGCGAGACCGACGGACCGCCGGCCCTGGCCCGGCGGGTGGCCGAGCGCCTCGCCCCCGGGAGCTTCATGGTGATGTGCCAACTGGTCAGCGAGGACGCCGAGGTCCGTAAGTTCGTCACCGACTTCATGGACCAGACCACGCAGGGGAACTGGGGCCGGGTGCGGCAGGAGAAGGACGTCGCCGAGCTCTTCGAGGGCCTGGAGATCCTGGAGCCCGGCCTCGTCGAGGTGTCGACATGGCGGCCGGACTCGGAGGTGGCTCCGCGTCAGCTCACCCACGAGTGGATCGAGTTCGGCGGCGTGGGCCGCGTCGGCTAGAGAGCAACGCGCAGAGCGCAGGCGGGTCGTGCGCGCACGGCCCGCACGGCCCGTCAGGGGGCCGGGTAGCGTTCCGTCATGATCCGGTCCAGCAGGTCGACCGACTGCCGCGGCTGCAACGCCTCGTCGGCCAGCCGGTCCAGGGCCACCCGGTACTCCTCGGTCTCGTCCCGGTCCTCCAGGAAGTTGGCGCTCCTGATGTGCTCCAGGTAGACCACATCGGGCAGATCGAGGCCGCCGAACCGCAGATGGGTGACCGGGATCGCGGGCGCCGACGCGTCGGTCACGTCCAGCGGGACGATCTGCAGCGTGACATGCGGGCGTTGGGCCATCCGCAGCAGGTGCTCCAGTTGCTCGCGCATCACCTCGGGACCGCCCAGGACCCGCAGCAGCACCGACTCGTCGATGATCACCCACACCTGGGGCGCATCCGGGCGGTGCAGCAACTCCACCCTGCGCATGCGCAGTTCGACGCGTCTGCGCACCTCGTTCTCCGGCGCCGTCGGAAGGCCGCGCCGTACCACCGCATGGGCGTAGTCCGGTGTCTGCAACAGACCAGGAACGTACTGGATCTCGAAGGTACGGATCGCGACGGCGGCCTCCTGAAGACCGACCAGCCGGTCGAACCACTCGGGCATCAGCCGCTTGTCGTACCGCTGCCACCAGCCCGGCTCACCGGCCCGCCGCAGCAGCCTCAGCAGGACCGAGGACTCGTACGCTTCCGTGCCGTACAGCGTCAGCAGGGCCCGCACATCGGTCTCGGTCGGGGGCCTGCGGCCCTTGCCCGCTTCGATGCGGGACAGCTTCGCCGCGCTGAAGCCGACGCCACGCGCAGCCTGCTCCTGGGCCAGCCCCGCGTCCTCGCGGAAGCCCGCCAGTTGGACGCCGACCAGCATCTTCAGCAAAGTCGGGGCCGGTTCGGCGCGGTCCAGATAGGGTTCGAGACGGGAGACGCGAGGGGATTTCGCTGACATCCTTGCTCCCGGCAGACCGGCGACGGAGACCGTCAGACTAACGCACGCGGCGCACCCCGGCCCATGTCCCCGACACATGTGGGGCGTTGGGTTCCGGGCAGGGTGCGCCGCGGGGGGCGTGGCTAGAGCAGGTTGTCGAACTCGCCGTCCTTCGCACCCGCCAGGAAGGCGGCCATCTCGGCAGGCGTGTAGACGAGCGCGGGGCCGTCCGGGTCGCGGGAGTTGCGCATCGCGACACAGCCGCCGGACAGGGCCGCCACCTCCACGCAGTTGCCCTCGGCGTTGCTGTGCCTGCTCTTGATCCATCGCACGTCGAGCGAGCTGGCCCGCACGCCGTTCGGCACCGGTGACATCACAGCCTCCTTGTGGCTTCACGTCCCGCCCCCGGGGAGCGGACGCTCGCCTGACGCGAGGCCGCCGGGGCGGGCCCCGGGTTCCTACCCACTTCTCGCGCAATTTCCCGTGCAATTGCACGCGGGCGTTGTCGACGTGAATAATGGCGCCGACGCCGCTCCCGCCGTCGGCGTCCCGACCTGACCGCGAATCAGGGAGATGTCGTGTCATCGCCTGCGCCTCGGACCAACCCCTCCAGCACCGGGCGGACCGAATCCGCGACGGCCTCGCTCCGGGCGGCGACCGCGCCGCTGGCGGCCGTCGACGAGGTGCCCTGGCACCAGTTCAAGGACTCCACCGGGTCCGCCGAGGGCATCCCGCTGCTGCTGCACATCATCGCCCGCGGCGACGAGGACCGCGCCCGGCAGGCACTCGGCGAACTGCGCACCCGCATCTGCCAGTACGGATTCGTCGTGGAACAGGCCACGGCCGTCACCGTGCCGTTCCTGTGGGAACTTGCCCGGCAGCCCCGCATCGCCTGCCGCGCCCAGATCATCGAACTCCTCGGCAGCATCGCGGCGGCACGCCAGTGGGAGGAGACGGCCGCCGTCTACCCCAAGCTGCTCAACCACCGGGAGAACCACGTGGTCTGGGAGCGCAACGCCCGGGAGGCCGTCCGGTCGGGCCGGGGCCTGATCCGCCACCTGCCGCCGGGCGACTGCCCCGAGGTCGCCCGCGCCACCAGGGAACTGGCCCGCGCACTGGGGGAGTAGCCCCCCTCTCCGTCCTCGTCCGTCCTCGTCAGTCCTCGTCAGTCCTCATCCGTCCCGCGGACGGCACCGGATTGCCGGTGCGGATCGGACGTAGGACCGCGACGGCTGGGTAGAGAGCGCTTGCCCGACCGTCCGGTCACCGGAGAGGAACCGTCGATGGCCTCGTCGTCGCCAAGACCCCTCGACCACCGCTACCGCGGCGAACACCCGGTGCGCACCCTGGCCTACCTGTTCCGCGCCGACCGCGGGAGGCTGGCCGGGGCCGTGCTCGTGTTCACCGTCAAGCACAGCCCCGTCTGGCTGCTGCCGCTGATCACCGCGTCCATCATCGACACCGTCGTGCAGCACCAGCCCATCGCACGGCTGTGGACCAGCACCGCGGTCATCCTGTTCATCCTGCTGGTCAACTATCCACTGCACCTGCTCTACGTCCGTCTGCTGTACGGCAGTGTGCGGCGCATGGGAACCACCCTGCGCTCGGCGCTGTGCACCCGCATGCAGCAGCTGTCCATCGGCTACCACTCCCGGGTCAGCGCCGGCGTGCTCCAGGCCAAGGTCGTGCGCGACGTGGAGACCGTGGAGCAGATGGTGCAGCAGACCGCGGAAAACGGGCTCGGCGCCCTGACCGTGCTGACCGGCGGACTGGTCATCATCGCCGTCCGCACCCCTGAGTTCGTCCCCGTCTTCCTGGTCGTCGTGCCGGTCGCCGCGCTGCTCGTGGCCCGGCTCCGGGCCCGGCTGCGCACCCACAACGAACGGTTCCGGCACGAGGTGGAGACGCTGTCCACCCGGGTCACCGAGATGACCCGCCTCATCCCGGTCACCCGGGCGCACGGACTGGAGAACAAGGCGCTGCGCCGGATGGACGGCACCCTCAGCCGCCTGCTGACCTCCGGGCTGCGCCTGGACCTGCTCAACGGCCGGTTCGCCTCGCTCGCCTGGGTGGTACTCAACGTCGTCGGCGTGCTCGTGCTGGCCGGCGCGGCGCTGATCTCCTACTACGGCCTGTGGGGGGTCAGCGCGGGCGACGTCGTCATGCTCAGCGCCTTTCTCACCACCCTGACCAACTCGACCACCACGCTCGCGGCACTGGCCCCCGTCATCACCAAGGGGTTCGAGTCGGTCCGCTCGGTCGGCGAGGTGCTCGAGGCCCCCGAACTGGAGGACAACGAGGGCAAGCGGGAGGTCACCGCGGTGCGCGGCGCGATCACCTTCGAGAACGTCGGCCTCGCCTACGACGACGACCGCGGGCGGCCCGCCGTACGGGATTTCGACCTCGCGGTGCGGCCGGGCGAGACGATCGCCCTCGTCGGCGCGTCCGGCGCGGGCAAGTCCACGGTTCTCAACCTCGTCATCGGCTTCATCCGGCCCACGTCGGGCCGCCTCCTGCTCGACGGCCGGGACATGAGCGGCCTCGATCTGCGCACCTACCGCAGGTTCGTGTCGGTCGTGCCCCAGGAGTCGATCCTGTTCGAGGGCACGGTCCGGGAGAACGTCGCCTACGGCATGGACGACGCGGACGAGGAGACGGTGCGCGCGGCGCTGCGCGACGCCAACGCCCTGGAGTTCGTCGAGCGGCTGCCCCACGGGCTCGACACGATGGTCGGCGAGCGCGGCGCCCGGCTCTCCGGAGGCCAGCGGCAGCGCCTCGCCATCGCCCGCGCGCTCATCCGGGACCCGCGGGTGCTGGTCCTGGACGAGGCGACCTCGGCGCTGGACACCCAGTCCGAGGCGCTTGTCCAGCAGGCCGTCGCGCGGCTGTTGCACGGCCGCACCACCTTCGTGGTGGCGCACCGCCTGTCCACCGTGCGCGGCGCCGACCGGATCGTGGTGATGGCGGGCGGCACGATTCGCGAGATCGGCCGGCACGAGGAACTGCTGCGCCGCGGCGGCGCCTACGCGGACCTGCACCGCGGGGCCGCCTGACCGCGCTGCGCGCGCCGCCGTGCCCCGCGCAGCCCAGAAGGGAGAAGGAAAGGGCAAGGAAGGGGGAATGAACGTCCGTTTCCCGGGCATACGCAGCGCATAACACGAGAGAGGGGCATACACGTGCCGGTCCCGGACCCCAAGGTCGTCAGAAAGCTGCTGACCCGTTACGCGTCGCTACGGATCGCCCAGGCCGAACGGCCGACACCGGCGGCGGCGCGGGACCTGGCGGAGGTGACCCGCGCCCTGTGCGCGATGACGGGCACCGCGGACGTCCGCGAGGCCATCGCCCGGGCCGACGTCCTGCTGATCCGGGCGCGCGGCACCGCTGAGGAGAGCGGACTCCCGCTCGCCGGATGACGTCCGCGCCGGCCGCCCGCACGGCCCGGCCCGCGGCGGCGGCGTCAAGCCCTGCGGGGGAACCTCCACCACGACCGCACCAGAACCGGCGCCGGTCCTTACACTCGTCAGCTGTGCCCATGTCCATGGGCCGTGCTCGGAAAGGCGCTTTGACGGGTGTTCCAGGATTCCCCCATCTACGACCGGCTCGTCGCGGAACGCGGCGACGTACCCGCGGGAGTACGCGAAGAGGCCGACCGCCTGCGCAGGGAAGTGGAGGCGGTCATGCTGCCGCTGCGGTCGCGGCGGGCGCCGAGTGCCGCGCTGCCGTCGCCCGCGGCCCCGCCCTCGCAGTGGCAGCGCGTGCACCCGCTGCCCGGTCTCTGAGCCCCCTGGGCCGCGCGGCGGGCGGCGGGCGGCGGTGCCACGGCGGCGGGGCGACGCCACACCCTCGGCGGGCCCTCACGGCGCCGGCCTCGGTCCTGCGCCCGCCGATGAGGTGTCGTCGGGCGCGGACGCCAGCCACTGCGCGATGGCGCGGGCGATCGGCTGGCCGGTGTCCATCTCGACGAAGCCGAACTGGCCCGACTGGTTGCACTCCAGGAACCACCAGATGCCGTCCGCGTCCTCGGCGAAGTCGAACGCCCCGTAGGCGAGTTCGGCGCCGCTGAGATAGGCGTGCACGGCCGTCGCGACCCGCGGGGGCACCTCCACGGCGCTCCACGGGGACAGGGACGGGGCGAAACGCACGTCCACGTCGTCCGGGTCGGCGTCCGGCTCGATGGCCTTGCGCGCGGCGAACAGCCGGCCGCCGACGGCGGTCAGCCGGATGTCGGCCCGCTTCGGCACCCTGCGCTGCAGCAGGGTCGGACCGAACGCGACGGCCGAGAAGTCGGTGTCCGGCGCGACCCTGCTGGTCGGCACCGCCCGCGGCGGCTCCTTGGGGTGCGCGCCGGAGACGGGCTTGACCACGAGATCCGGGAAGCGCTCCGAGAACTCCCGGGCGGCCTGGGGGAACGTCGTGATCAGGGTGGCGGGCACGGGCAGCCCGCTGCGCTGCGCGAGTCCGAGCTGCCACGGCTTGTGACGGGCCCGCCGTGCGGCGTCGGGATGGTTCATCCAGCGTGCCTCGGTGCAGCGCAGCATGCCGTACAGGGCCTGGGACGCCTCCTCGGTGAGCCAGGCGGACGGCTGGGACGCCCGGGCCGCCGCGAGGCCCGGTCTGCGCACCCAGACGGAGCGCAGACCGCTCATGCTCACCAGCCGGCCGGCGACGGACAGATGGCCGTGGCAGACGCCCCGCACGTACTCGCCGGACAGGGCGACACCGGTGGTGAGATCCGCTGGATCGAGGCGGACCACGGGCACCCCGGCCTCATGGAGCCGGAGGACCACCATGTCCGCCGTCACGTCCTCTTCACTGGTCAGAATGAGCACGGTCATGGCGAGAGCTCGCGGTCAGTCGTCGAAGTGCGTTTTGGAGCCGGCCGTGGAGGTCGTGGTCCCCAGCGCTCTCAGTGTCGCGTGGTCGGTCGCGGCGATGCGGCCGTCGGGGAGCACGTTCAACTGCAGTCCGGAGTCGTACATGTACGGAGTGGTGACATCCAACTGCACAGCCGGTCGGGCGTAGTTGAGCGTGAACGGTTGCATGGTCTCTCCCTGTTTCAGCTTCCATGCACTTATACGATTCGAACGCCTGGTTGGTTTCCTTACTCTGTGTGATCTCCGTCCGAATTAAGGCCGAATTAAGGAAGCGGCGCGGCGCCGTTCCGCCAAAGCCACGGAAAGCGCACACCCGTTCGGCACATGACGCCGGCCGTAAGGGCCGGCGCGAACCGGCCTCAGGCCGCCGGCAACCGCCGGGCGATCGCGAGGGCCTGTTCCGCGTAGCCGCGCCCGAACAGCACCGCGTGGACCAGCAGCGGGAACAACTGGTGCAGCCCGACGCGTTCGCGCCAGCCGTCCGCCAGGGGCGTGGTCTCCCGGTAGCCGTCGAGGACCCGCTCCAGGTGGGGACAGCCGAACAGGCGGAGCATCGCGAGGTCGGTCTCCCGGTGCCCGCCGTGCGCGGCCGGGTCGATGAGCCGGACGTGACCGTCGTCGCCCCACAGCACATTGCCGTGCCACAGGTCGCCGTGCAGCCGTGCCGGGGGCTCGGCGGGGCCCGCCAGCAGGTGCAGCCGCTCGCAGACGCGGTCGATGACGCCGGCCTCGTCCCGGCCGAGGGTGCCGGCGTCGGCCGCGCGGCGCACATAGGGCAGCACCCGGTGCTCGGCGTACCAGGACGGCCAGTCGGCACCGGGGACGTTGCGCATCGGGGCGAGCCCGATGTACGCCTCCTCGGGGCCGCCGGGCGGCGGGCAGCCGAACGCGGGCGCGCCGGCGGCGTGCAGGCCGGCCAGCGCGCGGCCGAACCGGACCGCGGCGCCGGGGTCGGGCCGCCCGGTCGGGACGCGGTCGAGCACCAGCCACCGTGCGTCATGGCCGCGCACGGCCGGCAGCCGGACCGTGTCCGCGGCGGCCAGCCAGCGCAGCCCGGCCGCCTCGGCGGCGACGGCGCGCGGGGCGTCGGCCCGTTTGACGACCACGACCGGCCCGCCGTCGAGGCGGACCTCGCTCAGCGTGCCGGACAGCGAACGCTCCCGCGTCGCCGCTCGCCCGGTGAGCCGGGCTGCCGCCGCCCGTGGTCCCTCGTCGCCGTGCACCATGGGGCCAGGGTAGGTGGTGGTGCCGGCCTTGCCGCAGGTCAAGAACGTGTGTTCAGGCCCGAGCGAAGGCCAAGGGCGTCTCGCGGAGCCGGGCCGGCCGGTCGCTCGGGCCCTGGTGGGCGATTTGCCGAACCGGCAACATCGCTCGGCGGCGGAAACCGGCTCCCGCATGATCGTGCCAGCAGTCCCCGAACGTCTGGGAGGAACCATGCCGCAGAACACCGCTTCGCACGCCGTCCATCGCCTGGTGCCGTCCCCGGCGGGCCGGACCCACCTGGTGGAACAGGGAACCGGGCCGCTGGTGCTCCTCGTGCACGGCTTCCCGGAGTCCTGGTACTCGTGGCGCCGCCAGCTGCCCGCGCTGGCCGCCGCCGGCTACCGGGCCGTCGCCGTGGACGTGCGCGGCTACGGCCGCTCCTCCAAACCCGCCGAGTCCGGCGCCTACCGGATGCTCGACCTGGTGGCGGACAACGTCGCCGTGGTGGAGGCGCTGGGCGAGCGGTCCGCCGTGATCGTCGGACACGACTGGGGCGCCACCATCGCCGCCACCTCGGCGCTGGTCCGTCCCGACGTCTTCAGCGCCGTGGGCCTGCTGAGCGTGCCCTACACCCCGCCCGGCGGCCCGAGGCCCAGCGAGGTGTTCGCGGCGATGGGCGGCCCCGAGGAGTTCTATGTCTCCTACTTCCAGGAGCCGGGCCGCGCGGAGTCGGAGATCGAACCCGATGTGCGCGGCTGGCTCGCGGGCTTCTACGCCGCGCTGTCCGCCGACACCATGCCCGCGCCCGGGGCGCCGGATCCGCACTTCGTCACCGCGGGCGGAAGGCTGCGCGACCGGTTCCCCGCCGGCCGTCTGCCCGCCTGGCTCGGCGAGGACGAACTCGACGTCTACGCGGCGGAGTTCGAGCGCACCGGACTGACCGGCGCACTGAACCGCTACCGCAACATGGACCGGGACTGGGCCGATCTCGCCGACTTCCACGGCGCCCCCGTCACCCAGCCGTCGCTGTTCGTCGGCGGCGGTCTTGACGCCTCCACGACCTGGCTCTCCGACGCGATCGAGGCGTTCCCGCGCACCCTGCCCGGCCTGACCGCCTCGCATCTGCTCGACGGCTGCGGCCACTGGATCCAGCAGGAACGCCCCGAGCGGATCAACACCCTGCTGACCCAATGGCTCGCGCAGGTGTCCCCGCGCCGCTGACCGCACGCCCCCGGTGGGAGTGTGCCGTCACCGGTTCACGAGGTGACGGACGGGTGCCGCGGGCCCGGCCCGGGGCGGGTACGCGTCCAGGACGGCTCGGCCGAGCAGGGCTCACCCGTGCCGCGGGCCCGGCCGTACGGCGGAGCGGCCGGGCGGGCGGAGCGCCGTGGGCGCGGGTCAGGGCTGGGCGGACAACGGTCCATGGTCCGGGCGTCCTTCGGCCGAGTGGGGGGCGGGCCTGCCGGGTCGGGGGGCCGGTGACGGGGCCGGGCCCGCGGTCGTCGAAAGCTCGGCCCAGACGACGCGTGCGGACCGGTGGGTGCCGGTGACGCCCCAGTCGAGGCTCAGCGCCTCGACCAGCAGGAGTCCGCGTCCGCTCTGGTCGTCCGGGTCCGGCCGCCTGGGCGCCGGCAGCGCGGCGGCACGGTTCTGGTCCTCGACCTCGATGCGCAGCCGGTCCGCGGCGCTGTGCACCCGGCAGGCGATCCGTTCGCTGGCCGAGTGCGTGACCGCGTTGGTGACCAGTTCAGAGGTGACGAGGACGGCGTTGTCCCGTACCTCGTCGTCGGTGCCCCAGCTGGTCAGCAGCGCTCGCACGGCCCTGCGTGCCGCGCCGACCGAGGCCGGGGTGGCGGGCAGCTCGAACGCGTGCGCGGGGCCGGGCGGTTGAGCCCCGGAGGCGAGCGGGTCGGGGCCGTCGGGCCCAGGGAGTCGACCGGCATGCTCGCCTCCGGGTGGTCTGCTGGAACCCGCCGACTGCGGCGGGCGGTGCGGCCACGGGGCCGCGTGCGGGCCCCCGGACCTGTCGCCGCCCGGCGCCGGCCGCCAGCCCCTGGGCGGTGCGGCACCGGCGGACCGGTCGTCGGGCGGTCGGTCCAGTGGCTGGGGGAGGGAGGGCGCAGTCATCGCCGTACGCCTTTCGTCCGGCCTCGCTGAGTGGGGGGTCTCTCGGTCGTGGATCGGTCGGCCGCACAGCACGATCGGGCGACAACGCGCGCCGGATGACGCCCGATTGCAGCCCAGTCTCCCCCAACTGGACTGTTCCGCCTGCTCATTCGGTGAGCCGAGTCAGTGGGTCCACTGTGACATCCGCCAACATCTGCTCGCAACCGGCAAGTTGAAATTTGCAAGTGGTGGCGTGCATGCTGCTTGCGTCAACAAGTGATCGAATGAGGCGCCGGAATCGACCGCGTGAGACGGTGACCCTGGAACCTGGTACGAGGGGGTAAGCGTGACCGCGGAGACCGACTGGGGCGGCGCCCCTTCCGTCCTGCGCATGATCCTCGGCCGTCAGCTGGAGGAACTGCGCAACCGGGCCGGTCTGACCTACGAGGAGGCGGGCGCGGCCATCGGCGTCAGCCACTCCACCATCCGCCGGATGGAGGCCGCCAAGGTGGCCCGGCTGCGGCTGGCCGACGCCGAGAAGCTGCTGCAGACCTACGGCGTGACGGACCGGGAGGAGATAGAAACCTTCCTGCAGTCCGTGCGCGAGGCCAACAAGCGCGGCTGGTGGCACACGTACCGCGACGTCATGCCGGACTGGTTCGCCGCGTATCTGAGCCTGGAGCAGGCCGCGCTGCACATCCGCGCCTACGAGAACGAGTTCGTCCACGGGCTGCTCCAGACCCCGGAGTACGCGCGCGCCCTGCTGAGCGCCGGCAATCCGCACGCGTCGGCGGACGCCACGGAGCGGCGGGTCGCGCTGCGCATGCGCCGCCAGGAACTCCTTGTGCGCAAGGCGCCGCCGCGGGTGTGGATCGTGATGGACGAGACGGTGCTGCGCTGGCCGGTGGGCGGCTCCGACGTGATGCGCGCGCAGATCGACCATCTCATCGAGGTCAACCGGCTGCCGCAGGTGACCCTGCAGATCATGCCGTTCGCCAACGGCCCGCATCCCGCCATGCGGGCCGGGGCCTACCACCTCTTCCGGTTCCGGGCACCCGAACTCCCCGACATCGTCTACCTCAACGGCCTGGTCGGCGCCGTCTACCTGGACAAGAGCGACGACGTCGTGGTGTACCGCGAGTCCCTGGACCGGTTGGGCGCCCAGGCGGCGCCCGCCAGGAAGACCGAGGCCGTCCTCGGTGCGATACGCAAGGAGCTGTAACGTGCACCACCCCATACACAACGGCATGCCGTCCCGGGAACTCGGCGCTCGCGGCTGGAGCAAGCCGTGGAGCGACGACGCCGGCGGCGCCTGCGTGGAAGTGAAGAAGCTCGCCGACGGACGCGTCGCGGTGCGCCAGTCGACCGACCCCGACGGCCCGGCACTGGTTTTCACCCCCCGCGAAATGACCAGTTTCCTGACGGGTGTGAAGTCGGGTGACGCCGACTTCCTCCTGTGAACCGCCTTGTTATAGCTGCGTTGTAGCTGCTTGTTCCATCGACCCCTGCTGCATCCCCGACTCGAATGGGAGACACGGCGTTGCCCGACAACGGATGGCCGGCCGACCGCATCGACACCGAGAACGCCCACTCCGCCCGGATCTACGACTACATCCTGGGCGGTAAGGACTACTACCCCGCTGACAAGGAGGCGGGCGACGCCATGGCGCAGGAGTGGCCCGCCCTGCCCATCCATATGCGCGCCAACCGGGACTGGATGAACCGGGCGGTGCGCTGGCTCGCCGAGGAGGTGGGCGTGCGCCAGTTCCTGGACGTCGGCACCGGCATCCCCACCTCGCCGAACCTGCACGAGATCGCGCAGGCGGTGGCCCCGGAGTCGCGGGTCGTCTACGTGGACAACGACCCGATCGTCCTCACCCTCTCCCAGGGGCTGCTGGCCAGCGCCCCCGAGGGCAGGACGGCGTACATCGAGGCCGACTTCCGTGACCCGGGCGCCATCCTGGACGCACCGGAGCTGCGCGAGACCCTTGACCTCGGCAAGCCGGTGGCGCTCACGGTGATCGCCATCGTCCACTTCATGCTCGACGAGGACGACGCGGTCGGCGTCGTGCGCCGTCTCCTGGAGCCGCTGCCCTCCGGCAGCTATCTGGCGATGTCCATCGGCACCGCCGAGTTCGCGCCCGAGGAGGTGGGCCGCGTCGCCCGCGAGTACGCGGCCCGGAACATGCCGATGCGGCTGCGCACCATCGACGAGGCCCACGAGTTCTTCGACGGCCTCGAACTGGTCGAGCCGGGCATCGTCCAGGTCCACAAGTGGCACCCGGACGGCGAGGGCGAGAAGGGCATCCGCGACGAGGACATCGCGATGTACGGAGCGGTGGCCCGCAAGCCGTGACCCGCCGGGGCCGGGACCCGTCGGGTTCCGGCCCCGGTCAGCGGGTGGCGGGCCCGGGACCGGTGCTCGGGCGGAACCCGCCCGTCTCGATGACCCTCATGTGCTGCCGCCCGCGGGCCGCGGAGGTGCGGTGCAGGACGACCACGGCCGCGTCGTCGTCCAGGCGGCCGCCGGTGTGCGCGACCAGATCGCGCCGCACATGCTGGACGAGGGCGTCCGGCGGGGCGTCGCACCACCGGGAGACCCGCTCGGCCAGCGGGTAGAAACGGCCGTCGGCGTCGCGGGCCTCGATGACGCCGTCGGTGTACAGCAGCAGGGTGTCGCCCGGTGCGAAGGGGATCTCGTCCAGCTCGCGGGCGGCCGGCCCGCATCCCCCCGGTCCCAGCCCGCAGCCCTGGACCCCCAGTGGCGGCGAGGGATGCAGCGTCGGCACGGTGATCCTGCGGCCCTGGCAGAGCAGCAGCGGCGGCGGGTGACCGCAGGTGGCCATCCTGACGACCGGGTACTCCTCGGGGATCTCCACCAGCAGGGCGGTGGCGAAGCGCTCGCCCGCCTCCTCGGGCGGCTCGAAGTCGGCCGCGTAGCGCTGGACGCTCTGCTCCAGGGCCTCGGCCAGGTCCGTCAGCACGGGACGCCGGTGGGCCGCCTCGCGGAAGGCCCCCAGCAGGGTGGCGGCCTCCCCGATCGCGGACAGCCCCTTGCCGCGCACGTCGCCGATCAGCACGCGTATCCCGCCGAACGCACGGGTGGCCGCGTACAGGTCGCCGCCGATCTGGGCCTCGTCCTCGGCCGCCAGGTACAGGGAGGCGATCCGTACGAACCCCATCTGCTCCGGCAGCGGCCACATCAGCACGTGCTGGGCGGCCTCGGCCACCGAACGGACCCGGACCAGCTGCGCGTGCCGCCGGTCCCGGATCGCGCAGTAGATCACGACCAGCACGGACAGCACGGTGAGGGTGATGAGCTGCACGATGCGGTTGGCGGTGGCCAGTTCGCCGTGCAGGAGCCCGATGAGGCTCTGGGCCACCACGGTCATCGCCCCGACCGCCGCCGTCGTCCGCGGGCCGGCGAACGACGCGGTCAATGCCGGGGCGATGACCAGCGCGGAGGCCAGGTGGAAGTCCTGGGGCGAGTGCACCTCCACCACGGTGATCACGGCGATCAGCGCGACCGGAAGCAGCAGCAGCGCCTGACTCGACTGCCATGGCTGCCGGAGACCCGTCGCGCCCTGCCCGTCACCCATGTCATCCAGCGTGCCCCACCCCGGGCCGGTCGGCCATCCTTGCCCGCCCGGGTCCCTCCGGCCGGCCCGGCTCAGTGCCCGTGGTTGGCCGTCGCACCGGGCCGAGGCGTCCCCGGACCGGACGCCTCGGCCCCGGCCGTCACCGTGAACGCCGCGGTCCTGACCACGCCCGCGTGCCGGAAGTCGAGGAAGAGCCGGTAGGTCCCGGCGCTCGGCGCCGTCGCCGTGAAGGAGATCTCCGGTCCCGGCCGGGTGCTGCCGTCCCCGGGCTCGCCGTTCGGATGCACATGCAGATAGGCGAGGTCACCGGACCGCAGCGCCACCAGATGGCCGTACGCCTCCAGATAGGGCTCCAGATCGCGCACCGGCCTGCCGTCCTTGGCGACTTCCAGCCGCAGCTCGCTCGGCCGGCCCGCGCTCAGAGCGCCGCGCAGCGTCACCTCGTAGCCGTCCACCCGGGCGGTGCGGCCCGGCGCCCAGGTCCGCGCCGGACGCTCCCGTCCGGTGGCCGTGAGGTCGGCTCCGAGGGTCAGCCCGTCGCCGCCGCGGGGGGTGAAGTCGGCGAAGACCCGGTATCCCGTCGCCTCGGGCAGTTCGACGGGGGCCGACCAGGTGCCGTCGGCCGCGCGCACGGGGTGCAGATGCCGGAAGACGGTCAGGTCCCGCGAGGCGACGATCAGGTGCAGTTCCTTGCTGTGCTCCCGCTCGTACGCGGTGACGGTGCGGCCGGTCGTGTTCTCGACGATCGCGAACCGCAGACGGTCGCCGCGGCCCGCCTCGATCGTCGGGGTCCGCAGGGCGAGGGTGTATCCGCCCTCGGAGGCGTGCAGCCCGCCGGGCGGCGCCGACTCATGGCCCCCCTGTGCCGGATCGTGGCCCTGCTGTGCCGGATCGTGGCCCCGCTCGTGCGCGCGGGGCGCCCGGTCGGACTCGGGGGCGACCTCGCCGAGGCCGCTGCCCAGGCCGTAGGCGGTGCCGAAGGTCGCGGCGAGCGCGGCGGCGAAGACGGTGATCCGCAGTCCCGTGTGCATGGGTGCCCTCCTGGGCTCACGGCCGCCCGGTCGGCGGCCCGACTGCGCTAGAAGGTACCCCCTGGGGGTATGAAGTCAAGCCCCTTCCGCCCTTGAGTTGTATACCGGGTGGGGGTATAGATTGGATCACGCTTCATACCCCTATGGGGTATGGGTCGCCATTCAGTGACTCGTTCTCGGAGGACCCATGTCGAACTGCTGCACCCCCGACGGAAGCTGCCACGCCCCGGCCGGTACGACGACCGTCTACCAGGTCGACGGCATCGGCAGCGCCCACTGCGAGGGCGTCGTCGCCGACGCCGTCGGCGCCCTGGACGGGATCACCGCCGTGACCGTCGCGGCCGGCACCGGCCTGGTCGCCGTCACCACCGCGGGCGAGCCCGGCGGGGACCTGGACGCACTGATCACACGGACCGTCGAAGCCGCCGGCTACGACGTCGTCCGCCGCCTGCCCGCCTGACCCGCCCCACGACGGTCGCGGGGGGGGGGGGGGGCCCCCCCCCCCCCCCCCCCCCCCCCCCCCCCCCCCCGGCCGGCCCCCCCCCCCCCCCCCCCCCCCCCCCCCCCGGGGGGGGGGGGGCGCGGCCCCCCCCCCCCCCCGCGACCCTCACCCAAGCCGACAGCTCGGAGGACCACACATGACCACCCTCGCTACCGGGGCCGCCGAGGTCGAACTCGCCATCGGCGGCATGACCTGCGCCTCGTGCGCGGCGCGGATCGAGAAGAAGCTCAACCGCATGGACGGTGTCCGGGCCACCGTCAACTACGCCACCGAGAAGGCCAAGGTCACCTTCGACGAGGGCGTGGCCGTCGCCGACCTCATCGCCACCGTCGAGGCCACCGGCTACACGGCGCACCAGCCGCGGCCCGAGCCCGCCGCACCGGACGCCCCGCCCGGCCGTGCGGACGACGAACTGCGCACGCTGCGCCGGCGGTTGACCACCGCCGTCGTCCTCGCCGTGCCGGTGATCGCCATGGCGATGGTCCCGGCCCTGCAGTTCACGTACTGGCAGTGGCTGTCCCTCACCCTGGCGGCCCCCGTCGTGACGTACGCGGCCTGGCCCTTCCACCGCGCCGCCTGGACCAACGCGCGGCACGGCGCCGCCACCATGGACACCCTGATCTCCGTCGGTGTGTCGGCGGCCGTCCTGTGGTCGCTGTGGGCGCTGTTCCTCGGCACGGCCGGGACGCCCGGCATGACACACCCCTTCGAGCTGACCATCGCCCGCACCGACGGGACCGGAAACATCTACCTGGAGGCCGCCGCCGGTGTGACGGCCTTCATCCTGGCCGGACGGTACTTCGAGGCGCGGTCCAAGCGGAAGGCGGGCGCCGCGCTCAGGGCGCTGCTCGAACTCGGCGCCAAGGAGGTCACCGTGCTCCGCGACGGCCGCGAACGCCAGCTTCCCATAGGGGAGTTGCAGGTCGGCGATCGCTTCCTCGTACGCCCCGGCGAGAAGATCGCCACCGACGGCACCGTGGTCGAGGGCACCTCCGCGGTGGACGCCTCCCTGCTCACCGGCGAGTCCGCCCCCATCGAGGTGGGCGTCGGGGACGGCGTCACCGGGGCCACCCTGAACGCCGGAGGCCGCCTCGTCGTGCGGGCCACCAGGGTGGGCGCAGACACCCAACTCGCCCGCATGGCCAGGCTCGTCGAGGACGCCCAGAACGGCAAGGCGGTCGTACAGCGGCTCGCCGACCGGATCTCCGGTGTCTTCGTGCCCGTCGTGATCGTCCTGGCCGTGGCCACGCTCGGCTTCTGGCTGGGCAACGGCGCCGGTCCGACCGCCGCCTTCACCGCCGCGGTCGCCGTCCTCATCATCGCCTGCCCGTGCGCACTCGGGCTCGCGACCCCGACCGCGCTGCTGGTGGGAACGGGCCGGGGCGCACAACTCGGCATCCTCATCAAGGGACCCGAGGTGCTGGAGAGCACCCGCAGGGCCGACACCGTCGTGCTCGACAAGACCGGCACCGTCACCACCGGAAGCATGACCCTGCTCGCCGTGCACCCGGCCGACGACACCGACGAGCAGGACGTGCTGCGGCGCGCCGGCGCCCTGGAACACGCCTCCGGGCACCCCGTAGCGCGGGCCGTCGCGACCGCCGCCGCGGACCGGGTGGGACCGCTGCCCACGCCGGAGGACTTCGCCGACGTACCCGGCCGCGGCGTGCAGGGCGTGGTCGACGGGCACGCCGTCCTGGTCGGCAGGGAGCGGTTGCTGGCCGACTGGGCCATGTCCCTGCCGGAGGGACTGCGACGCGTCAAGGCCGTGGCCGAGGCCGCGGGGCGTACGGCCGTCGTGGTCGCCTGGGACGGCCGGGCCCGCGCGGTCCTCGAAGTCGCCGACGCCGTCAAGGACACCAGCGCGGAGGCCGTCCGGCGGCTGCGCGGCCTCGGGCTGACCCCGGTCCTGCTCACCGGGGACAACCGTGCCGTGGCCGAGTCGGTCGCCGCGGAGGTGGGCATCGAGGGCGAGCACGTCATCGCCGAGGTGCTGCCGCAGGACAAGGTGGACGTCGTCAAGCGGCTTCAGGGCGAGGGCCGTTCGGTCGCCATGATCGGCGACGGCGTCAATGACGCGGCGGCACTGGCCCAGGCGGACCTGGGCCTTGCCATGGGCACCGGCAGCGACGCCGCGATCGAGGCCGGCGACCTGACGCTGGTGCGCGGGGACCTGCGGGTCGCCGCCGACGCCATCCGGCTCGCCCGCCGGACGCTCGGCACCATCCGGTCCAACCTGTTCTGGGCGTTCGCCTACAACGTCGCCGCGCTGCCGCTCGCCGCGGCGGGGCTGCTCAACCCGATGATCGCCGGTGCGGCCATGGCCTTCTCCTCGGTCTTCGTGGTCGGCAACAGCCTCCGGCTGCGGCGCTTCCGAGCGTAGGCGCTCCGCTGGGTGTGCCGCGATGGGCCGTCGGTTGTGTGCGGCTTCGTTGTGGCTGGTCGCGCAGTTCCCCGCGCCCCCTCGGGGTGGGGTCTGCCGTCGGATGTCTGCGGCGCCGTCGTGGCTGGTCGCGCAGTTCCTCGCGCCCCTTTGGGGCGCTGGTCGGTGGGGCGATGTGCTGTTAGGTACGAGTCTTTAGAGGTTGCGCAAATCGGGAACCGTTAGACTCGCCTCTCCTCAGCCACCGTCCGGCAGGGCGGCCACGCATGTCGCGAGTGCCGTCGGCCTTCACGCAACGGGGGACACATGTCGGATGCCGCGCCGTCGGCCACGGAGATCGGTGTCGTGTTCGAGCGGGTCCTCGCTCGGGCCCTGGACTGCACGCAGATCACGGAGGCGCTGGCGCGCCCCGGTGCGCCGCTCGACCGGGAGTGGCTGCGCGCCCGGGCGTCGTCGGCCCGCGGGGCCATCACGGCCGCCGCGGCCGTCGAGTACCAGGACTACGTCGGCGCCAGAGCGGCGGACGCCGGCCGCACGCAGCCGCGCCGGGCGGGCGGGCTGCTGGCCGTGTTCGCGGTGCTGGTGCCGGGCCTTTCGGCCGTGGCCGCCGTCTTCCTGCTGTCCGGGTACGGCCTGCGCGCCGTGGCCGGCCGGCCCTACGTCGGCGACGGCCTGATCACGGCGGGGCTGCTCGCCGCAGCGGTGGCCGCCGGGGCGGCGATCGGCGATGCGATCTGGCTGTGGGTGACGGCGGTCCGCAACCGCTCCGGCGAGCGACAAGGCAGCCTGGCCGACGCCGGCCCCGAGGCGGCCGCGGCGCGCGCCGCCTGGGAACTCGCCCTGCTGGAGCGGGGAATGATGCCGTTTCTGCTCAGCCGCATCGAGGAGGCGCGGGGGGCGGAGCGCGGTGACCGTGCCGTGCGGTGACGCTCCGCTGGGTGCGCCGCTATGGGCCGTCGGTCGTGTGCGGCGGCGTTGTGGTTGGCCGCTCCCGCGCGGCGGAGCCGCAAATCGATACAGCCTCGCGCCCCTTCGGGGCGCTTGCTGCTATCTTCTACAGGGTTGTAGAAGTAAGGCGGCTGCCGGTGCGGCTTTGTTTGCGGTGCGGTGGCCCCGGAGCGAGGGAAGTCGACATGGCCCTGTGGGACCGCATCAAGGACTCGGCGTCGCAGATGCAGAATCAGCTGGTGGCGAAGAAGAACGACCTGAAGAGCGGTGCGTTCCGCGACGCGAGCATGGCGATGTGCGCCCTGGTGGCCGCGGCCGACGGAAAGATCGACCCGGCCGAGCGCCAGCGCGTCGCCCAGCTCATCTTCAGCAACGAGGTGCTGCAGAACTTCCCCGCTGACGACCTGCGGCGCCGATTCGAGGAGAACCTGGACAAGCTGACCGCCGACTTCGACTTCGGCAAGGTCGGCGTGCTCCAGGAGATCGCCAAGGCGAAGAAGAAGCCCGCCGAGGCCCGCGCGGTGATCCAGATCGGCATCGTCATCGGAGGCGCCGACGGCGACTTCGACGCCACCGAGCGCGCCGTGGTCCGGGAGGCGTGCTTCGCGCTCGGGCTGCCGCCCCACGAGTTCGACCTGTGAGCGGACGCCGTCGCGGCCCGGGGCCACCGCGGCGGCCGGGCGCGGCACCCGCCCGTCCTGGGCGGGTCCGCGTCACAGGGGCGTGGCCGCGTGCAGGAGCAGCAGCAGCGTGACCGCCGAGTTGGCCGAGAACATCGCCGACAGCAGGGCCCCGGTCGCCGCGGTCCACAGGGCCAGGCCCACGGCGGTGAAGATCGGCGGCCAGGTCCGCACGGCGGGCGCCGGTCCGAGCAGGGCCGCGACCCGGCGGGGGAGCGGACCCGGAGCCGCGAACGGGGCGAAGGCGGGCGCGGGCGTGCCCTGGGGGAGAAGCGCCGCCTTGCCGATGGCCCGGGCGACGGCCCGGCGGCTGCCGACCACCTGGGCCGCCGCCTCGTCCGCCCAGCGCTCGGTCGTATAGGCCACGGCCGTGCGCAGCGGCCACAGGAAGGGGTTGGCGCAGGCGGCGAGCCGGACCAGCAGCAGATGGCGATGGTGGCCGGCCGCGAGGTGGGTGCGTTCGTGCGCGAACAGGGCCCGGCGCTCCCGTGGGGCGAGCCGGGCGAGCATGCCCGTCGAGACCACGACGCGGTCGCGCGGGCCGCCCGGCAGCGCGTACGCGTACGGCTCGGCGTCGGGCAGCACCGCCACCTCCGTGCGCGGCAGCTCGGCGAGGGCCCGGTGGGCGCGGCGCCGTAACCGGTGGTGGTGCAGCAGCGCGCGCAGACCTGCGCCGACCACCGCGACCAGCGCGGGAATCGCGGCCTTGCCGACGATCTCATGGCGCGGCACGCTCTCCCGCACCTCGGCGTCCGACCAGCCGTCCGGCAGCGGATTGCCGGGCAGTTGCGCGGTGCCGACCACCATCAGCAGCACCAGACACACCGTGCTGCACAGGGCCATGACACACGAGACGCCGGTCAGCAGCAGCGTCGCGGTCCGGGGGTGCAGGCGCTGTTCGGCCAGGCGCGCGATCGGCCAGGCGGTCAGCGGCAGCACCAGCGGCAGGAAGACGAAGATCCCCATGCGGTGTCACTCCTCGTCGCCGGCCTGGTCCAGCAGTTCGCGCAGCAGTTGCTCGTCGTCCTCCGGCAGCGTGGTGACGAAGCTGGCCAGCACCGCCCTGCGGTCCCGCTCGCCGTCCAGGACCTTGTGCATCTTCAGCGCGGCGAGACCGGCGCCGTCCGCGGCGGGCAGCCACACGAACGAGCGGCCTTCGCGCCGGCGGGTGACGGCGTCCTTGGCCAGCAGCCTGGCCAGCACCGTCATCACGGTGGTGTAGGCGAGGTCGGCGGCCAGGTGGTCCTGCACCCAGCCGGCGGTCACCGGGCCGCCGGCCTCATGGAGCGCCGCGAGCACCTGCGTCTCCAACGCGCCCTGCGCCCGGCGCGGACGGTGCGGATCCGGGTTCGTCACGCGCTTGTCTCCCTTCTGCTGCGCCCCGCCCGGCCTGTCGCCTGGGGGCGTCACATCGTATAGAGCCAAGGTCGGCCACCCGTTCGGGGACGGCCGTCCATGGCCATAAGCGGCCGTTGACGCCGCGTCACATCGCGGCCTCGCCGCGCCGTGCGGCGGTGTGGCGCATTCGCCTCGCCTCCGTACGCGCCCTCTGCGCGATTACTTCTACAGTGTTGTAGATTCTAGCTCGGGCCGTGGCACGGACCCGAGTCGACCGCGTGTGTGGAGGTATGGAGCATGGGTGTTTCCCTGGCCAAGGGCGGCAACGTCTCGCTGAACAAGGAGGCGCCGGGGCTGAGCGCCGTGCTGGTGGGTCTTGGCTGGGACGTACGGACCACCACCGGGGCGGACTTCGACCTGGACGCATCGGCGCTGCTGCTGACCTCCGCGGGCAAGGTCCCCTCGAACCAGCACTTCGTCTTCTACAACAACCTCAAGAGCCCCGACGGCTCGGTGGAGCACACCGGCGACAACCTCACCGGTGAGGGGGAGGGCGACGACGAGTCGGTCAAGGTCGACCTGGCCGCCGTGCCCGCCGAGGTGGAGCGGATCGTCTTCCCGGTGTCGATCCACGACGCCGAGTCGCGCGGCCAGAGCTTCGGGCAGGTCCGCAACGCCTTCATCCGCGTGGTGAACCAGACGGGCGGCGCCGAGATCGCCCGCTACGACCTGTCCGAGGACGCGTCGACCGAGACGGCCATGATCTTCGGCGAGTTGTACCGCAACGGCGCCGAGTGGAAGTTCCGCGCGGTCGGCCAGGGGTACGCCTCGGGCCTCGCGGGCATCGCCGCCGACTTCGGAGTCGATGTCTGAGCAGGCGAAGCGCGCCGAAGACCCGTGTGAGGGCCGCGCCCCCGGCCCTCACACGCCCGCGTCCCGGCCCGCGGGCCCCCCTCTCACGGGCCCGCGTACCGGCCGGGGAAAGAGCGTGAGCGGCATGCCGGGCCTGCGTCCGGCGGACCGGGCGGACTTCGCGCGGGTACTCCGATCGGCCCTGGACAGCCCGGAGATCCGCGCGGCCCTGAGCGCCGATGCCACCGGCCGGGCGGCGCGGCGGCTGTATGCCGGGGCGCTGGCCGCACAAGCCGAGATCGCGGCCGCCGCCCAGGACGAGTACCGCGCCTATGCGGCCGCCCGCGGGGCGGCGGGCCGCCGCACGTCCCCGGCCGAACGCCCCCGGCTCGCCGGACGCACCGGGCTGCCGCCGGCCGTGCTGCTGCCCTTGATCTCCGCCGTCTCCGCGGCCGTGCTCCTGCTCATCGGGCACGGGCTGCTCCTCGCCGGCGCGGCGGTCCGGTTCGCCGGCTCGGTCCGCTCGGCGGGCTGGGTGCTCGCCGTGGTGGCGGTGGCCGCCGCGGCCCTCGGGGTGGCGACGCAGCCCCGGGCGGTTCCGGGCCGGGACGCCGGGACGCGCGGGCCGGTGACCCCGGTGAGTGCCGACGACGTCGAACAGGCCCGGCGGCGGTGGCAGCGGGCACTCCTGGAGCGCGGCGTCCTGCCCCATCTGCGCCGTCGGCTGCCCGCGTCCCTCGCCCCCCAGGGCCTTCAACCACCCCCGCGACAGAAAGCGAGACGACACATGTCGGTCAATCTGAGCAAGGGCCAGCAGATCAGTCTGAGCAAGTCCGACGGCACGGCACTGAACGCCGTCCGGATGGGGCTCGGCTGGCAGGCGGCCCAGCGCAAGGGCTTTTTGGCCAAGCTCACCGGCCCCCGCGACATCGATCTGGACGCCTCGGCGCTGCTCTTCGCCGGCGGACAGCTCGCCGACGTCGCCTTCTTCCAGCATCTGACCAGCGACGACGGATCCGTGCGGCACCTGGGCGACAACCTCACCGGCGGCAGCGGCGCCGGCGGCGACGACGAGGTCATCCTCGTCGACCTCGGCCGTGTCCCCGCGCACGTCGACCAGATCGTCTTCACCGTCAACTCGTTCACCGGACAGACCTTCGCCGAGGTGCAGAACGCGTTCTGCCGCCTCGTCGACGAGAACACCGGGCAGGAAATGGCCCGTTACACCCTGAGCGGCGGCGGCACGTACACCGCCCAGATCATGGCCAAGCTGCACCGCGGGACGGGCGGCTGGCAGTTGAAGGCCATCGGGGAGCCCGCGGCCGGCCGGACCTTCCAGGACCTGCTGCCCACCATCGTCGGCCATCTCTGAGCCGGACCCATACGATCACAGCGTGCAATCACTTCATCTCTTGCGCAATCAGGGAACCGTAAGACCCGGGCTCCCGTTGATCAAGAAGAACACGGGACGCGGAAGCAGCAGCGGAGGACGTGCATGAGCGTGCCCCTGACCAAGGGCGGCAATGTGGCGCTGGGCCGGCAGGCCCCGGGCCTGACCGCGGTGACGGTCGGCCTGGGCTGGCAGGCGAACACGGGCTACGACCTGGACGCCAGCGCGCTGCTGTGCGACGGGTCCGGCAAGGTGCCCTCCGACGAGCACTTCGTCTTCTTCAACAACCTGAGCAGCCCGGACGGTTCGGTCCGGCACTCCGGAGGCGGCGGTCCGGTCGGACCGGACGACCAGCAGATCCACGTCGACCTCGACCGGGTGCCGGCGGACGTGTCGAAGATCGTCTTCCCGGTCTCCCTCTACGAGGGCGCGGCCCGCGGCCAGTCCTTCGGGCAGGTCCACCGGGCGCACATCCGGGTGCTCGACCGGCACGGCGGCGCCGAACTGACCCGCTACGACCTCGCCGCCGGCGGCCTGTCGGACGAGACCGCGCTGGTCTTCGGCGAGCTGTACCGGCACGGCGCGGAGTGGAAGTTCCGCGCGGTCGGGCAGGGGTACGCCTCCGGGCTCGCGGGCATCGCCGCCGACTACGGCGTGGACGTCCTGCGCGCGCCGGACCCGGGCCCGCAACCCCTCACCCCGCCGCCGGCGAGCACGGGCACGCACCTGCCGCCGCCCGTCGCCGCAGCGAAACCGGCACCCGTGGCGGCACCGGTACCCGTGGAGCCGACACCGACCCTTGTCTCCACGCCCGCCCCCACGTACCCCGGTTCACCCCAACCCCCAGGGAGTTCCCCCGTGACCTGCTTCTTCGACCCCGACCACGGCCCCGGCGCGACGATGGTGACCTGGTCGCCGCAGTGGGGTGTGGCGCGCCCGGTGCAGGCGTGCGGCGGCTGCGCGCAGCGGGTGCAGACCACGGCGCCGCCGTTCTACGCGCCGCCGCAGCCGGGGTATCCGCAGCCGATGCAGCAGGGCTACCCGCAGCCCGGCCACGTGCAGCAGGGCTACCCGCAGCCGGGGTATCCGCAGCAGGGCTACCCGGCGCCGCACGGCGACCCGCAGCAGCAGGGCGGACGCCGCTTCGGCACCGGCGCGCTCATCGGCGCGGGCGCGGCGGGCCTGGTCGGCGGCGCCCTGCTGAACGAGGCCCTGTCCGACGACGAACCCGACGTCGTGGTCAACAACTACTACGAGGAGGAGTGACCGTCCGCCCGCCGCGGGCACCGCGCCGCACCGGGACCTGACCGGCGCGGCGCGGCCTCACAGGGGTCTCGGCCCGGTGGGCGGGCGCGGCCTCACAGGGGTCTTAGTCCCGGTGGGGTAGAAGGATTCTGGTCGAGGGAGGGATGCGAGAGAGGACCGGACATGTCCGATTCCAGGGCGTCGAGACGCTGGCGCTGGCTGCCCGTGCTGGTCTTCGCCCTCGCCGTGTACGTCATCGTGCGCGCCGCCAACACCCCGCAGGGCGACGGCCCGCCGCCCGCGGGGTCGTCCGCCTCCCCCTCGCCCGCACCGACCGGAAGGCCCTCGGCCACCGCGTCCGCGGCGGCCATGTCCTCCTACGACCCCGCCGACTACGCCCGCCAGGTCCGCGACTGGGCCCGGCGCACCGGCGTCAGCGCCCAGCTGCTGATGGCGATCCTCTACAACGAGGCGTACAAGCCGCACGATCCCGGCCTGGAGCGGGCCTGGCAGAAGTACAAGCCCGACGCCTCCTTCGGCATCGCGAACATGCACCGCGCCGCCTTCGACGAGGTCAAGAAGGGCCGGGACTTCGCCGGCCGCCGATGGGAGGAGCTGCCCGACGACCGGGACCTCGCCATTCAGGCCGAGGCCTGGTACCTGCACGACCTGGGCGCCCGGCTCCCCGCCCAGTGGCCCGCCGCCTACGACCGGGACGAACTGCTGGCCCTCGGCTACAACACGGGCGCCGGCAACATGCTGGCCTTCGCCCGGGGCACACCGCCCGGCAGCCAGGCCCGGGCCTACCTCGACAAGCTCCACACCAACTGGGCCAAGGCGGGCCGGGCCGTCGGCGTCTGACGCGCCGCCGGGCGGCCGGGTGTCCGTGCCGTCATGTGCGGGGCGAGCCGTCCCGGTTGACCACGGTGCCGCTGACCACGTCCTGGGCCGCGGGCGGGCCGCTCGGCGTGTCCTGTCCCCCCAGTGCCTTGGCCTCGCTCTTGAAGATCCGGGCCGCCTTGCCCGCCGAACGCGTCAGTTCGGGCAGCTTCTTGATGCCCAGGACCACGATGACGACGATGAGGATCATGGCCAGTTCACTCAAGCCGAACATCAGAAATGCCCTCCCGGTGGCGGAGCCGGCCGGCACGGCGTACCGGCGACATCCGCAATCTACACTGTTGTAGAAGTCTCTCCCGCGGACAGATCGTGCGACAAGCCCGCCCGCCCCGTCCGCCGCCCGGGTGAAGGGGCGCGGGGCAAGCTGCTAGAATCGCCCGCTGATTCGTTCGGGCAGGTGGCCCGGGTTGTCTGGGGGTTGGTGTGGCAGCAGGCCGTGTGGTGAGGTTCGACAGCGTTCGCGGATATGGGTTCATCGCCCCGGAACACGGGGACGAGGATGTCTTTCTGCATGTGAACGACCTTTTGATCCCCGAGTCCATGGTGCGTACCGGACTCGAGGTCGAGTTCGAGATCGAGGACGGGGAGCGGGGCCCCAAGGCGTCGTCGATCCGGCTGGCACCGGGCGCGACGGCACGTGCCGGGTCCGCGTCGGGGTCCGTCGGTGACGATTCGCTGTGCGACGTGCTGCAGACGGTCGAGTTCACCAACGAGATCACGGAACTCCTGCTGCAGACGGCGCCGACCCTGACGGGCCAGCAGATCGTGCAGATCCGGCGCGAGTTCCTGCAGTTCGCCAAGAAGCACGGCTGGACCGAGGACTGACCCCCACTCCCACGACGCACGCCGGGGCGCCGCCCGCCTCGGCCCCGTGAGAGCCCGGCGTGCCGGCGGATGCCCCGCGCGGACCGCCGGGTGTGCCGTTCGGGCGTGTTCCGGTGGCGGCGAGCGGCACAACACGGCTTGCTGGTGGCATCAGCCGCCGCACAGGAAGCGAGCCGCGCATGCAGACAACGGCGTCGGGAGAGCGGGCACTGCAGACCCCACGGGCCGCCGGGCTCGCCGGGGTCGTCTTTGCACTGCTGCTCGCCGCGGCGATCGTCCTCATCCGGATCGGCATCCCCGAAGGCGCCGACGAGATCAGCGCCGCCGACTTCGCGGACTCGGCGGGGCACAACGCGGTGCACACGGCGCTCGCGCTCGTGCCGTTCGCCGGCATCTTCTTCCTCTGGTTCACCGGTGTCGTCCGCAGCCACCTGGGCGAGGCCGAGGACCGGTTCCTCGCCACCGTCTTCATCGGCAGCGGCCTGCTCTTCGTCGCCACCCTGTTCGGGGCGGCAGCGGCCGCCGCCGCCGTACTCGACATCGCACAGACCGCCGGTCCGGAACCGGCACTGCCGACCTGGGCCTTCGGCAGCCACTTCGCGTACACCCTGATGACCGGATACGCGATGCGCATGGCCGCCGTCTTCACCTGCTCGCTGTCGGTGCTCGGCTACCGGCGCGGCGTGCTGCCGCGCTGGCTGATCCTGCTGGGCCTGCTCACCACCCTGGTCCTGCTCTTCGTCTCGTCCAACGTGCCCTGGGCCGAACTGGCCTTCCCGGCCTGGTCGCTGGTCCTCAGCGGCTACATCCTCGTCGTCACCAACCGCCCCCTGCCCTCCATGGCCGCGGCGACCTGAACCCGACCCGCGCACCGGTGCCGTGACCGCGGTCCGTCACTCGATCGGTCGGCCCCGGCGCGCGGCGCCCGCACCGCCGCTCCCATGCTGGCCCAGGGGGACGACCGCCGTCCGCCGCGGGCGGCGCACGACGGACCCGGCCACCGGAAGGGCGGAGCGCCATGAGGCTTGTGGTCGACCTCAACAAGTGCCAGGGATACGCCCAGTGCGCGTTCCTCGCGCCGGACGTCTTCACCATGCACGGCGAGGAATCGCTCGTCTACAACCCGCGGGCCGAGGCGGACCAGCGTGAACGGCTCGCCCGCGCCGTCGCTGCCTGCCCCGTCCAGGCGATCACCGCCGAAGGACTCGACGGCCCCGCCGGCCGGCCCGCCGCGGGCGCCCCGGAGGCGAGCGATGCCCGCTGACTACATCGCCTGGCTGCGCGGCGAGGGCCGGATCGTCGTCGTCGGCGCCTCGCTCGCGGGACTGCGGGCCGCCGAGACGCTGCGCGCCGAGGGCTTCGCCGGATCGCTCACCATGATCGGTGACGAGCCGTACGAGCCCTACGACCGGCCGCCGCTGTCGAAGGCGGTGCTGCTCGGCAAGGCGTCCGCGCACCACACCGGACTGCCGCAGCGCAGGGACATCGACGCGACGTGGCGGCTCGGCGTACCGGCGACCGGACTCGACCTGGCGGGCAGACGGGTACGGCTGGCGGACGGGGACGAGGTCGAGTACGACCGGCTGCTGATCGCCACCGGCGTACGCGCCCGGCCCTGGCCCAAGGAGGACGAGGCCCGGCTGGACGGCGTCTTCCTGCTGCGCACCCGGGACGACGCCGCCGCCCTGTACCGGCGGCTGAAGGCCGGGCCGCGCCGGGTCCTCGTGATCGGCGCCGGCTTCTCCGGATCCGAGGTCGCCTCCGCCTGCCGGGAGGCGGGCATCGCGGTCACCGTGGCGGAACGGGCCGACGGGCCCCTGGTGGGCGCGCTCGGCGGGGTGATCGGCGCGGTCGCCGCCGACCTGCACCGGGACAACGGCGTCGACCTGCGCACCGGCGTCATGGTCACCGCCCTCGAGGGCGACTCGGCGGGCCGGGTGCGGGCCGCCCACCTGTCCGACGGGAGCCTCGTCGAGACGGACGTCGTGATCGTCTCGCTCGGCGCGGTCCGCAACACCGAATGGCTCACCGGATCGGGGCTCGGCGCGGGCCCGCGGGGCATCGCCTGCGACGCGGGCTGCCGCGCCTTCGACTTCCGGGGCATCGTCACCGACGACGTCTACGTCGCGGGCGATGTCGCCCGCTCCCCGCACGCCCTGTTCGGCTACCAGTTCCTCTCCCTGGAACACTGGGGCAACGCCGTCGCCCAGGCCGAGGTCGCCGCCCACAACATGATCAGCCACGGCGCGGACCGGCGGCCGCACCTGTGGGTGCCGGCCTTCTGGTCCGCGCAGTTCGGCGTGAACATCAAGTCGGTCGGCGTGCCGCCGATGGGCGACGAGATCATGATCGCGCAGGGTTCGCTCGCCGAACGCCGGTTCGTCGGCGTCTACGGCCACCAGGGCCGGGTGATCGCCGCCGTCAGCTTCGACAACACCCGCTGGCTGGGGTTCTACCAGCGGATGATCGAGACGGGCGCGCCGTTCCCGCTGGATTTCCCGACCGTCGACCGCCGCCCCGAGGGCCGCAGACCCCTCCCGGCCGACTTCCCCGACCCGTCGCTGCCGACCCACGGCCCGTCCGTCACCCTCACCGGCTACTCACCGGCGGACCGCCGCCTGGTCTTCACGCCGAGCCGCCACTGACGGACACCCGGCCGCCGCCCTCGCCACCCCCCAAGGACCCGCCATGACGCACGCCTCGCTCCTGCGCCGGATCACCGATCACGCCCACCGCGCCGACCCCTACCCGCTGTACGAGGAACTGCGCAGGACCCCGGTCCTGCACGAGGAGGAGGGCGGCCCCTACGTCATCAGCTCCTACTGGGACATCGAAAGCCTGCTGCACGACCCGCGCGTCAGCTCCGACGCCACCAACCTCGCGGCGATCGGCGACGACGAACCCGGCGGCCCGGAGGCGACGGGACTGCCGCCGAGCTTCATCCGGCTCGACCCGCCCGAGCACGACCGGCTGCGGCGGATCGCCAACAGCTCCTTCGGGCCGCCGCACCGGCCGCGCCGGCTGGACCTGCTGCGCGGCGAACTCGTCCGGATCGTCACCGGCCTGATCGACGGCTTCGGCGACGCCCGGCAGATCGACCTGGTCGACCAGTTCGCCTACCCGTTCCCGGTGACCGTGATCTGCCGGCTGCTCGGCGTACCGCGCGAGGACGAACCGCGCTTTCGCGCCTGGGTCGACCCGATCGTGGCCGCCCTGGACCCGGCCGTCCGCTCGCACGAGAGCGACGACGAGCGGCGCGTCGCCCAGGAGGCGCGCATGCAGCTCGGCATGTATCTGGCGGGGCTGGTCGAGCAGCGCGCCAGGGAACCCCGCGACGACATGCTGTCCGACCTGGTGACCCGTCATGGCCCGGACGGCGCGATGACGATGATGGAAGTGCTCAGCACCTCGGTGCTGCTGCTCATCGCGGGCCACGAGACGACGGTGAACCTGATCACCAACGGCATGCTCACCCTGCTGCGGCACCCCGAGTACCTGCACCGGCTGCGCGCCGATGCGGACCTGTCCGTCAGGATCGTGGAGGAGCTGCTGCGCTACGAGCCTCCCGTGCAACTGGTGACGCAGCGCACCTGCATCGCGGACATCGACGTGCGCGGCGTGACCATTCCGAAGGGCTCGCGCATCTGGCTCGTCCTCGCCGCCGGCAACCGCGACCCGGAGCGCTTCCCCGAGCCCGACCGGTTCGACCCGGACCGCGAAGACATCCAGCACCTCGGCTTCGGCAGCGGCGTCCACATCTGCTTCGGCGCGCCGCTGGCCCGCCTGGAGACCCAGATCGCGCTGTCCGAGCTGGCCCGCCGCCTGGACAACCCCCGCCTCGTCGAGGACCCGCCGCCCTACCGGCAGAACGCGCTGCTGCGCGGCCCACGCCATCTGGACGTCGCCTTCGACACCCTGCTGCCCTGATCCGGCGCTCCCCGCCGTGGGCGCTCCCGCTCCAAGGACCTGACGGGCTCACCTGTGCTCTTCGTCGGTGCCGTCACCTTCCGAGCATCCAGGAGCGGGTGCCGAACGACGCGCACGACCGCGACGCCACCTCCGCCGCCCGGGCGAGGGCCACGGCGAAGCGATCGGCACGGTCCTGTCCGCCCGCGGCGGCGGTGCCACGGGCGGACGCCCAGTGATAGGCGAACGCGCCGTGCAGGAAGTCCCCCGCGCCGAGGGTGTCCGCCACCGTGGTCGGCGGCACCTCCACCACGCCCTCCCCGTCGGGGCCCGACCAGACGACGGGGTCCGCGCCCCCGCTGACCGCCGCCCAGGTCACCCCCCGCGCGTGCAGGTACGCGAGCGTCTGGGCGGGTGTCCGGATGCCCGGCGGACGGAAGTCGGCCGAGCAGACGGCCACGTCGACCGAGGACAGCAGGGCCTGTGTGCCCTCCTTCCAACTGCCGCCGTCCAGCACGGTGGGACGCCCCGCGGCCCGTGCCGCACGGGCCGTGGCGATCGCCAACTCCATGTGGTGACCGTCGAGTTCCACGATGTCGCAGTCGGCCACCAGGGCGTCGAGGCCGTCCGGCGCGGCGAGCCGGTGCCGGCCGGCGTTCGTGGAGGCGACGGCCCGCCGCCCGCTCGCGGCGGTCACCAGGACCGACGAGACGGCGGGCGGCCCGGCCGTGTCGGCAGCCAGGTCGTCGACGGCCACGCCCAGCGCCGCGAGGTCGGCCGCAGCGGTCCGGGCCAGCGGATGGCCGCCGAGTCCGGTGAGGAGCCGTGCCCGGCCGCCCAGATGGGCGAAGACGGCGGCGGCGTTGGCGGCGGGACCCCCTGCGGCCACCGTCTGGTCATGGGCCGTCAGCTTCTCGTCGGGCCCGGGCACATGGTCCACCAGCTGGACGACGTCCAGGGTGCACAGGCCGACGAACAGGCCGACCGGCTGCCGCCGTGTGCCGTGTCCCATCCGTGGGCACCTCCTCCCGCCCGGGAACCGCGATCAGTGTACGAACCGCCGCGGCCCACGACGACCCGCGCCCGCCGGCTGAAGAGCCGGCCGCGGACCGCGCAGCCGCCGCGGGCGGTCCGCCCGGCCCCGGTCCCGGTGGGGTGGGAGTCGTACGGCGTGCCGTCGTACGCGCGGGGGATGCCGAGACCGGGGCGTCACGCACGACAGGCGTGTGTGGCAGCGGTGTCGTTCAGATCCAACCGGTCAGCGCGCTCATGAAACCGTCGAAGTCGTCGCGGTGCAGGGTGTGGCCGGCCCCGCCGACGGTGCGTACCTCGAAGCCGCTCCGCGTCAGGCGCCCTCGCAGTTCGGTGGACACGAGCGTGCTCGGATCGGCCGCCAGCACCAGCGAGGGCACCACCGCGCGGAGCGGCGTACGGCTGACCGCGTACACGTCGGCGATCGCGCGCGCGGTCCTCGGGTCCCAGGCCGCGAGCGTGGCCAGTTCCACGTCCACGTCGGCCTGCTCCCAGCGCGGATTGAGGCCGGCGATCATGTCCCGGGTGGCGTCCTTGAAGGCCGCGAACCGTGCCGCCCCCGCGCCGGCCTCCGGCCTCATCTCCCAGGCCGGGTCGCAGTACACGGCCCGGGCCGGGGCAAGCCGGTCGACGGCGCAGGCCAGCGCCATCGCACCCAGCGAGTGACCGATCGCCAGCTCCGGGGCGGCCGGGAGGGTGTCGACGAGATCGCCGGCCCAGTTGTCGGCGCTGTACTCCCCCCGCCCGCTCGCGCCGTGCCCCCGCAGGTCCACCGCGACCACCCGGTAGCCCCGGTCGGCCAGCGCCGGTCCGACGCGACGCCACGTCCTGTGGTCCGCCATGATCCCGTGGACGAGTACGGCGACCCGGTCGCCGTCGCCCCACTGACGGGTGTGCAACTTCATCGGCATGCCCCTTCCGCTCCGGTGTCCGTCGATCCCTTTATGCCCTCCGTGCGCCGCGTCGGCGACCGGCCGGTGGCCGCGCACTTCGGACCGCGATCGAGCACGGTGCCGGCGCCCAGGTCCACCGCCCACGCCCCGCCTCTGCTCCTGCTCGCCGGGCCGTGCGCCGTCCGCGCGGCGGTAGCCTGCCCCGCGTGAAAGTGGGCACCGCGGAAACCCGGCTGATCGTGCTGCGCGGCAACAGCGCCTCGGGCAAGTCCTCCGTCGCGGCCGGTCTGCGGGACCGGTTCGGCCGCGGTCTCGCCCTGGTCGCACAGGACAATCTGCGCCGCGTCGTGCTGCGCGAGCGCGACCTGCCGGGCGCGGCGAACATCGGCCTGATCGACCTCACCGCGCGCTACGCCCTGGACGCCGGATACCACGTGGTGGTGGAGGGCATCCTCCACGCGGACCGCTACGGCGACATGCTCGCCCGGCTGCGCGCCGACCACCGCGGCCCGACCCACGGCTACTACCTCCATGTGCCGTTCGCCGAGACCCTGGTCCGGCACGCCACCAAGCCGATCGCCGACGAGGTCGGCGAGGACCAGTTGCGCGAGTGGTACCGGCCGCTGGATCTGCTGCCCGGCGCCGTCGAGACCGTCGTCGGCGCCGACAGCGGCCTCGCCGCGACCGTCGACCGCATCATGAAGGACACCGGCCTGACGGGCCTTGCGGCCCGGGACCGCTGACGGCGGGCCCGGCGCCGCACGCCCCGCATCGGCCGATCGGCTGACCCGCGGGTCGGCCGGACCTCCCGCGGACGGCAGCCCGTCGGCCGAGCCGGACGCACCGCCACGGCCCCGAGGCTGGCACCGGGACCGCACCGGCCGGCCCCTCCCGCGGAAGGCAAGGAGACCTCATGCCCGCCAAGAACCCGGCCGTCGACCGCGCCGCCCTCGGCCACCGCATCGGCTACGCGCTGCGCCACCCGGACCGGGTGCCCCGCCATCTGGTCCGCGCCACCCGGGACATGTGGCTGCGCCACCGCCACCCGGACCACATCTCCTACTACCGGGCCGTGATGCGGTCCGGTACCCGGGCCGACCCGGACGCGGCGGTCGGCAGCCGCAACCGCGAGCGGTGGCTGGCGCTGGGCGCGCTGCAGTTCGACTATCTGCTCGGGCACGGGCTGCGCCCCGAGCACCGCATGCTGGAGATCGGCTGCGGCAACCTGCGCGGCGGCTGGCGGTTCATCCGCCACCTGGAGCCGGGGCACTACTACGGCATCGACATCTCGCCGGACATCCTCCTCGCCGCGCAGGACACCGTCGTGGAGAGGGGACTGCGCGAGCGGCTGCCCACACTGACCCCGGTGCGCGACCTGACGCTGCGCTTCCTGCCCGACGCGCACTTCGACGTCGTCCACGCGCACAGCGTGTTCTCGCACTCGCCGCTGCCGGTCATCGAGGAGTGCCTGAGCCATGTCGGCCGGGTGCTCGCGCCGGGCGGCTCTTCGACCGCACGGAGGGCGCGGAACACCATGTGCTGCGGGAGGACTTCTACTACCGCACCGAAACCCTCGTGGCACTGGCCGGGCGGCACGGTCTGCGGGCGCGCTTCATGGAGGACTGGGAGCGGCTGCCGCACGGCCAGTCCAAGATCCGGGTCACGCACGCCGACGGCACCTGAGCGGCGCACGGGCCGTACCCCCGGCCGGTGAGCGGACCTCGTCCGGGGTGACGGTGATCCGATCGGGCTAAAATTGGGGAATTCGTCCCGGTAAGGACGGCCTGGCCGGAGTGATCGATGCCCCGCAAGCCCGTAACGGACGACGGCGACGAGTTGTTGGCCAGACTCCGCTCGCTCACCGCTCAGGCGCGCGAGCGCGCGGAGTCGCAGCGCTCCCACGTCGAACTGGCCATCGCCCTGCAGCGCGGCATGCTCCCACGGGACCTGCCCACCGCCCCCGGCATCCGGCTGGCCGTGCGCTACATGCCCGCCCCTCACGGCCTCAACGTGGGCGGCGACTGGTACGACGCCTTCGTGCTGCCCGACGGCCGGATCGGACTGTCCATCGGCGACGTCCAGGGCCACAACATCGAGGCGGCGGCCTTCATGGGGCAGGTACGGGCGGGGCTGCGGGCGCTCGCCACCGTCACCGGCGACCCGGGGGAACTGCTCGGCCGGACGAACGACCTGCTGCTGTCGCTGGGCAGCGAGCTGTTCGCCACGTGCACCTTCCTGCGGCTCGACCCGTCCACCGGCGTCCTGGAGAGCGCCCGGGCCGGACACCTCCCCTTCGTCTGGGCCACGGCGGACGGGCGGTCGGGGCTGGCCGAGGACGAGGGCGGACCGCCGCTCGGCATCGGTGCCGGGGCGGAGTATCCGGTGGCCCGGAACCGGCTCACCGAGGGCGGGGTGTTCGTGCTGCTCACGGACGGGGTGGTGGAAGGGCCCGCCATGACCGTGGAGGAAGGGCTCGACCAGGTCGTCCGTCTCGCCGGTACGGCCGTCGTCGCGGGGCTGGGGGCCGACGCGCTCGCCGGTGCGGTGCTCAAGGGCGCCGAACGGGTCGGACACGAGGACGACGCGGCCGTCCTCGTCGTAGCCCACGACGCACCGCCGGCATCCCGGCAGCCACCCCGACCCCCCTGACACGCCCCACCCATCACCGACACCCGCCGCCGGGTCCCCCTGAAAGGCGCGCGGGCAACTACGCGCCCAACCACGACGGCGCTGCAGAGGAGAACCGCCGGGTGCCCCGAAGGGGGCGCGGGGAACTGCGCGCTCAGCCACGACGGCGCTGCAGAGGAGAACCGCCGGGTGCCCCGAAGGGGGCGCGGGGAACTGCGCGCTCAGCCACGACGGCGCCGCAGACGAGGACCGGCAGTTACCCCACAGGGGGGAGCCGCACCACGACGGCGCCGCAGACAAGGACCGGCAAAGGCCCCGCAGGGGAGCCGCACCACGACGGCGCCGCAGACGAGGACCGGCAAAGGCCCCGCAGGGATGTGGCTCGCCTCGCCGAGCGGGCGGGCTCGGTGTCTCATGGCTGCTGTGGTGGGTACCCAGGAGCTGCGTCCCCAGGTCCTCCCGGCGCTGGCGGTCGCCGTCTGCTACTACGCCGGCGCCCGGCTCGGACTGCTGCGCCAGGTCGTCGTCGAGAATGTCGTGGTCATGCCGATCTGGCCGCCGACCGGCGTCGCCATGGCCGCCCTGCTGGTGTGCGGGCTGCGCTGCTGGCCCGGCATCACGGTCGGCGCCCTGCTGGCCGTCCTGGCCGTCAACGCGCCGGGCCCCGACCTGATCGGCACCGTCGCGGGCAACACGATCGCGCCGGTGTGCGCCCTTCTCATGCTGCGCCGCGTCGGCTTCCGGACCGACCTGAGCCGGTTGCGCGACGGCCTCGCGCTGGTGTTCCTGGCGGCGCTGCTCGCCATGCTCGTCAGCGCGGTCGTCGGCTCCTCGATGCTCCTTCTGACCGACAGGCTCGCCGCGCCGGGCTACTGGCGGGTGTGTCTGGCGTGGTGGGTGGGCGACGCGATGGGCGTCCTGCTGGTCACGCCGGTGCTGCTGCTGCCGTACCAGGCGCGATGGCCGCCGCGACTCGGCCGCTGGAGGGAGGCCCTGGCTCTGGCGCTCGCCGTCTGCTGTGTCGTACCGCTCGCCGTGTACAGCGCCATCGGCCTGCTCTTCCTGGTCTACCCGCTGCTGATCTGGTCGGCGCTGCGCTTCCGGGTCGCGGGCAGCACGCTGTGCGCGCTGTTCATGTCCGTCCTGGTCACCGTCGCGGCGACGGACTACGTCGGCTCGTTCAAGGGGCTCACGCCGGTCGAGGTGCTGCTGAAGCTGCACGCGTTCAACGGGACGGTGGCCCTGACCGCGCTGCTGCTGTCGGCGGTCATCACCGAGCAGCGCAACACCCGCAGGTCCGTGGAACAGGCATGCCAGGAACTGGTCGAGGTGCTGGAAAACCTCACCATGGGCGATGCCGTCGGCCGCCGCTTCACGTCCTCCGCCCGGAACGCAGGCCGGACGTCGGCAGGACCGTCGGCAGGACCCGGCGCCGAGCGCTCCCCGCCGGCCCAGGACGGCGGGTGAGCCGCCGGCCGGCCGGCCGCCGCCGGGCCCCCTCGCGAAGCGGGGCCGCGGCGGGGAAAGATGGGACGCCGAGCGATGGATCTACGACGCGGAGGAACGGACCCATGCCGCACGAACGAGCGGGCACCCCGGCCCGCCCCGAGGACCTGGTCGACGTGGCCCGGCTGGTCACGGCGTACTACACGCTGCACCCCGACCCGGCCGAGCCGGCGCAGCGGGTGGCGTTCGGCACCTCGGGACATCGCGGGTCGTCCCTGGCGGGCGCGTTCAACGAGGACCACATCGCCGCCACCAGCCAGGCGATCTGCGAGTACCGGGCCGGTCAGGGCGTCACCGGCCCCCTGTTCCTCGGCGCCGACACCCATGCGCTGTCGGAGCCCGCGAAGGTCACCGCGCTGGAGGTGTTCGCCGCCAACGACGTCACGGTGCTGATCGACGGCGCGGACGGGTACACCCCGACGCCGGCCGTCTCGCACGCGATCCTCACCCACAACCGGGGCCGCGCCGACGGCCTCGCGGACGGGGTGGTGGTCACCCCGTCGCACAACCCGCCCGCCGACGGCGGCTTCAAGTACAACCCGCCGAGCGGCGGCCCCGCGGCCTCGGACGCGACCTCCTGGATCCAGGACCGCGCCAACGAGATCATCACCGGCGGCCTCAAGGACGTACGGCGCATCCCCTACGCCCGGGCGCTCGCCGCGGCCGGCACCGGTCGGTACGACTTCCTCGGCCGTTACGTCGCCGATCTGCCGAGCGTGCTGGACCTGGACGCGATCCGGGCGGCCGGGGTGCGCATCGGCGCCGACCCGCTGGGCGGGGCGTCCGTCGCCTACTGGGGCCGCATCGCCGAGGAACACCGGATCGACCTGACGGTGGTCAACCCGCACACCGACCCCACCTGGCGGTTCATGACGCTGGACTGGGACGGCCAGATCCGGATGGACTGCTCGTCGCCGTACGCGATGGCCTCGCTCATCGAGCGGCGGGACCGCTTCGCCATCGCCACCGGCAACGACGCCGACGCCGACCGGCACGGCATCGTCACGCCGGACGCGGGTCTGATGAACCCCAACCACTACCTCGCCGTCGCCATCTCCTACCTCTACGGCCACCGTGACGCGTGGCCCGCGGACACGGGGATCGGCAAGACGCTGGTGTCGTCCTCGATGATCGACCGGGTCGCCGCCGACCTCGGCCGCCGGCTGGTCGAGGTCCCGGTCGGGTTCAAGTGGTTCGTGGACGGACTGCTGGGCGGGACGCTCGGCTTCGGCGGCGAGGAGTCGGCCGGCGCGTCCTTCCTGCGCCGGGACGGTTCGGTGTGGACGACGGACAAGGACGGCATCCTTCTCGCCCTCCTCGCCTCCGAGATCACGGCCGTCACCGGCCGGACCCCCTCGGAGCACTACGCCCGGCTCACCGAGCGCTTCGGCGAGCCCGCGTACGCCCGCGTCGACGCGCCCGCCTCCAGGCAGGAGAAGGCCCTCCTCGCGCGGCTCTCCCCGGCCCAGGTGACCGCCGAGACGCTGGCCGGGGAACCCGTCACCGGCGTGCTCACCGAGGCCCCGGGCAACGGCGCCGCCGTCGGCGGCATCAAGGTGACCACCGAGCACGCCTGGTTCGCGGCCCGTCCCTCCGGCACCGAGGACGTCTACAAGATCTACGCCGAGTCCTTCCGCGGTCCCGACCACCTCCGCCAGGTCCAGGAGGAGGCCCAGACGGTGGTCCTCGCGGCGCTCGGCGCCTGACCGGCCCACCCCCGCCCCCGCGCCGCCCGGGCGACGGGGGCGGCGGCGGTCACGCCGTGCCGAGCGGGGCCGCGGCGCGCACCGGGTGCTTGCTCATGACCGAGACCCGGTTGAAGGCGTTCATGGTGATCGCCACCCAGATCACCGCGGATGTCTCGGCGTCCGACAGCACCGCCCGCGCCTGCGCGTAGGCGGTCGTCTGGGCGTCGGCGTCCGCGGGGTGCGTGGTGGCCTCGGCCAGGGCGAGCGCCGCCCGCTCCCGCGGGGAGAACAGCTCCGTGTCGCGCCAGGCGGGCAGGACGCCGAGGCGCTGCGTCGTCTCGCCGGCCCGCAGGGCCGCCCGGGTGTGCAGGCTGAGGCAGTAGGCGCAGGCGTTGAGCTGGGACACCCGGACGTTGAGGAGTTCGACCAGGGCGCGGTCGAGGCCCGCCTCGTCCGCCACGGCGCGTACCGCCTCGGCCGTTGCGGTCAGCGCGCGGTACGCGCCCGGGCTCTGCTTGTCGACGTAGACGCGCCGTTCGCCGTCCGTCGCCGCTGCCGTCTGTGTCACCTGTGCTCCTTCGTCCCGTGCCGCTGCGCGGGTGATCGTCCGCTGCCCTCCTATCATCACCCGTATGAATGTTGAAGTCGGAACTACCCCGTGAGGGTTCCGGCGGGCTGTGACGTCGCCCACGCACTCTTGCCCTGGCGAGGAAGGCAAACCTAAGTTCGACCACATGTCCGCCCATGACCCCACGCATCCCACTGATCCCGGCGATCCGGCCGCCGGGCGGCCGGACGGCTCCGCCCCGGTCGACTTCGCCGTAGACCTCACCGCGCACGAGGCGCACCGGCGGGCCCAGGTCCTTGAGGCCATCGGCCCGCACTGGGACCCGGTGGAGGCGCTGCACGGCGAGGAGGCGGCGTACGACCTGCTGTACTCCGGCCTCGACGAGGAGCAGCAGCGCGTGTACGACGACCTGGTCGCGGCCGGGGTGCTGCCGCCGCGCGGGGGTGGCCGTGCTGCCGCTTGATCCGCAGGCCGACATCGGCCGCCGGGCCTGGGTGGCCTGCCCGCGCTGCGCCGACAGCGACGGCTGCGCGAGGTGCGCGAAGCGGCGCACCTGCGCCGAGCACTGGCGTTATCTGCTCGCCAACAGCGGCAGCGTGCTGCATCTGCAGTGCCCCTCGTGCGGCCACGTCTGGGACCACGAGACCGGCTTCGGAGCCACCCGCCCCGCCCGGCGGCGCACCATCGACGACCTGCCCCGCTCCTGATCCCGGGGCCCGCCCGGCGCGTCAGGCGGGCGCGGCCGCCGCCCGGTCGAGTGCTGCGCGTGCCGCCTTGAGCGCGGCGGCCCGGTCCTCGGGCACGAGCCCGATCCGGGTGCGCCGGTCCAACAGGTCCGCCTCGTCGAGCGCCCCCTCGTACCGTGCCGCCCACAGCAGATCGGCGTGGGTGACGGGCTGTCCCGGCAGCACGGGTTCGGCCAGCCGCGGATCGTGCGCGGCGAGCGCGTGCACGGTGGTGCCGAAGGCGAGGTCGTGGGCGTCGACGGCGACGACGTCCAGCCCGCGGGCCGCGGCGTCCAGAGCCGCGCCGGCCCCGGTCGCGCCGAGCCCGACGTCCAGCAACCGGCGGGCCGGGGCGGCGGCCGTGCTGAGCGCGTGCGGCGGCACCCATCTGGGCGCGGGTCCAGGCGAACGCTGGGCCGCAGGCCGCTACGCGGCCCCGTATCTGCGGGACTCCCTGCTGGACGCGGGCGCGTTCGCCGAGACGCTGGAGACCGCCGCCTTCTGGTCCCGCCTCCCGCGGCTGTACGCGGCGGTCCGCGGGGCGCTCACCGACACCCTCACCGAGGCGGGCACGCCACCGCTGGTGATGTGCCACATCTCGCACGTGTACGAGAACGGCGCCTCCCTCTACTTCACGGTGGTCAGCGCCCAGGGCGCCGACCCCGTCGCGCACTGGGCACCGGCCAAGCGCGCCGCCAACGAGGCCGTGCTCGCGGCCGGCGGGACGATCAGCCACCACCACGGCGTGGGCACCGACCACCGCGACTGGTACGTCAGGGAGGCGGGCCCGCTCGGCGTCGCGGCCCTCCGGGCGGTCAAGCGCCGACTGGACCCCGAGGGGCTGCTGAACCCCGGGATACTGCTGCCCGTCGACTGACCGGGCGGCGCACCGCCCGGCCTTGCCGCCCCGCACCATCCCGCACCGTCCGGAGGCTCACCGATGCGACAGTTCACGGCCGTCGTCAACCCCACCGCGGGCGGCTCCACCGGGGCGGCGGCGCTGCTGCACGTGGGCCGGCTGCTGCGGGAGGCCGGGGCGCACCTGGAGACCGAGTACAGCCGCAGCCTGGCCCACGCCCAGGACCTGGCCCGCCGGGCCGGCGAGCGCGGCCGGGTGGTGCTCGCGGTGGGCGGCGACGGCATCGCCGGGGGCATCGGCGGCGCCCTCAGCGGCACCGGCACCGTGCTCGGCCTGGTCCCGGCGGGCCGCGGCAACGACTTCGCGCGCGCCCTCGGCCTGCCCGCCGACCCCGCGGCGCTGGCCCGGATCCTGCTGGGCAACACCCCGCGGCCCGTCGACACCATCGAGGTGGAGTCGGCCGTGCACCGGGGCACCGTGGTGCTGGGCAGCGTGTACGCGGGGGTCGACGCGCTCGCCAACCGCCACGCCAACAGCGCGCGGCTGCTGCGCGGCGCCGCCTCCTACTACGCCGGCGGACTGCGCGCGGTGGCCACCTGGCGCCCGGCCACCTACCGGGTCACCGTGGACGGACGGGAGCACGCCCACCGCGGTTACACCGTGGTGGCCGCCAACTCCGCCTACTACGGCTCCGGCCGGGCCATCGCACCCGACGCCCGGGTGGACGACGGACTGCTGGACATCGTGATGATCCGCGAGGCACCGCGCCGGCTGTTCTTCGCCCTCATGAACGAGCTGGCGACCGGAGCCCACGTGGACCGGCCCGAGGTGCGGGTGCTGCGCGGCCGGGAGATCCGCATCGAGGCCGACCGGCCCGTACCCTACGGCGCCGACGGAGAGGTCGAGGCCACCCTGCCCGTCACGGCCAGGGTGCGGCCCGGCGACCTCACGGTGCTGTGCTGAACCCACAGCCACAGCCCGACCCTCGGCTCCGGCGGCCGGGTTCAAGGCGCCCCCGGGCCGCCACCGGCCGTTCCGCGCCCGGGCGTCGACGGCAGACCCGCCGCGCGCGGCGCGTCACTGCGCTCAGCGGGTCAGGTCCCGGTACCGGATCCGGGCCGGGCTCCGTACACCAGGCACGTCATGTGCCGCGCCGCGCGGACGCGGCGGCCGCCCCCTTGCGCGGGAGGAGCACGACCGTCAGTGCGGCGATGTCGTCCCGCAGCCGGTCGTCGCTGTACTCCAGCAGATCGTGATGGAGCCGGTCCAGCAGCTCCCGCGGTGGCAGCGGCCCCCAGGAGCGCAGCCGTTCCAGCAGCGGGTAGAAGGCGCCGGCCCGGTCGCGGGTCTCCGTGATGCCGTCCGTGTACAGCAACAACTGGTCGCCGGGCAGGAAGGGATAGACGTCCACGGGGTACGGCTCGCCGACGAGCATCCCCAGGTTCAGCGGCGGAGCCGACCGTCCCGTGTGCAGTTCGCGCACCTCGCCGGGCCGCAGGAGCAGCGGCGGCGGATGCCCGCAGTTGACGACCCGCACCGTGTGCTCGTCGGTGCGGATCTCCGCGATCACCGCCGTGACGAACCGTTCGGCCACATCGCTCCCGGACAGCTGATCCGCCCGGCGGGCCACGCTGGTCTCCACCCGGCCCGCCAGCGCGGGCAGGTCGGGCTCGTCGTGCGCCGCCTCGCGGAACGAGCCGAGCAGGGTAGCCGCGGTCTCCACCGCGGGCAGCCCCTTGCCCCGGACGTCGCCGATGAGCAGCCGTACGCCGTGCGCGGTGGGCACGGCCTCGTACAGGTCGCCGCCGATGCGCGCCTCGGCGAAGGCGGAGTGGTAGAAGCTCTCCAGACGGAGGTCGCCGATCCGGTGCGGAACCGGTCTGAGCAGGACCTGTTGTGCGATGTCCGCCACGAAGCGCACATCGGCGAGCGTACGTTCGCGGCGCGTCCTGTGCAGGGCGAGGACCGTGCCGAGGAAACCCACCAGGGCCGTGCAGACGTAGGCGGCCACATAGTGCGGGTCCCACTCGTAGCCGAGGTGCCGGCCCGCGCAGCACGGGGTGCCGGCCAGGATCCACTCGGACAGGACGGCGAACACGGCGCCGCACGCGACCACGACCGGGCCGTACGCGAAGGCCGCCACCAGCGGCAGCGCGATGAGCGCGAAGCTCACCGGCCACTCCACCGGGGTCAGCGGCTCCAGCACCAGGACCAGGGCGACATACCCGACCGGAAGCCAGCGCAGCCAGGCCGGCGGCGCCGGCGGCCGGGTCCGGGTGCTGTCATCCGCCCGCTCCTCGCCGCGGCCCGCCCGGGCGGTACGACCGCGAAGCCTCACCGCTCGCCCAGCCGCGCAGGCGCCCGGCGGGCGCGGTACGCGGGGGCGGGGCGGACGGGCGCAGCACACGCCCGACGGCTCGGCTCAGGCAGCCTGGACACACTGAACTCCCGGCGATGGCGACAAGAGGGCCAGCCTGGTGCGCCCGCCCGTGGCACCCCGCTCATTGCTCCGGTCCACGGCATGTCCCTTCCGGCACCGCCCGCGGGTCGGGAACCGGCGGGCGGCAGAACTTTTCGTCGGTCGCGTGCATCCAAGAGAGTGACACACATCCACCCATTCACCCGATAGGGGTGGTATGGCATGTTTCTTCACTCACGCCATCTCTCCCGACGCGTCGCGATCGCTTCGGCGACCGTCCTTCTCACGGGCGGCGCGGCGGCCGGTGCCGCCTGGGCCACGACCGCGGCGGCTGCCCCGGCCGGCCCGCGTACCTGCACGGTGAGCGACCTGTATGTGTCCATGGGACGCAAGGAGGGCGCCGCGGGCTCGCTGTACTGGCCGATCCGGTTCACCAACACCGGCACCACCGGCTGCGCCCTGCGCGGCTACCCGGGCGTCAGCGTCCTCGACGCCGCCCATCACCAGGTGGGCGCTGCCGCCACCCGGACCGGACAGGCCGTCCCGACCGTGACGCTCGCCCCCGCCCACTCGGCGTCCGCGGTCATCCGCACCACCAACGGTCCCGTCGGCGGGCCCTGTCGGGCCACCGGAACCTATCTGCGGGTCTATCCGCCGGCCTCCCGCACCGCGGTCCTGGTGCCGGCCGACTGGAAGGTGTGCTCCGGCACCTTCCGGGTCGCCCCGGTCACCCGGTAGCGCCCGGTGCGACGCGTCACCTGCGGCCGGGGGGGGGGGGGGCCCCCCCCCCCCCCCCCCCCCCCCCCCCCCCCCCCCCGCCGGCGCGCGCGAGGATCGGGGCGTACCGGGAACGGACCGACCGGCAAGGAGCCGTCATGCCCGCCTACGCCATCGCCCACCTGCAAGAAGCCGCACCGCATCCCGAGATCGCCGAGTACATCGAGCGCATCACGGCCACCTTCGAGCCCTACGGCGGACGGTTCCTCGTGCACGGCATGCGGCACGAGGTGCTGGAGGGCGGCTGGCCCGGCCACGTCGTGGTGATCGCCTTCCCCGGGATCGCCGAGGCACGGGCCTGGTGGGACTCGCCCGCCTACCGGGAGATCGCGCCCCTGCGGGCCCGGCACATCGAGGGCGACATCATCCTGGTCGAGGGCGTCCCGGACGACTACGACCCGACCGACACCGCCCAAACACTCCGCACCACCCTGCCCACCGCGTAACCCCGCCCCGGGCTCACCGTTCCCCCACATGCCCGCAGACACCGACACCCCCGCCCCCGCACGGCCGCCGCGGTGGTCTTCCGTCGGTCGGTTGTGGTGAGTTGTGGTTGGTCGGGGTGCTTTCCTGGGCGTCGCCGCGCCTGCGCGATGGCGGGCGGCGATGCCGGGATCGGGTCGGCCGCCCGGCCATGACCGCGCCGTCCCGGCAGTCGCTACGGTGCGATGCCCATCCCGCCGACACACCTTCAGGCCCGCTGCCGTGCTGGTGTCACTCCTTGACCGCGCCCGCGTTCGCGCCCTGCACGAAGTACCGCTGGAAGCAGAAGAAGAGCGCCGCCACCGGCAGGGTCGACAGCAGGGCCGCGGCGAGTTTCAGCGGGTACTGGGTGCCGCCGCCCAGACCACCCGAGACGAACCGGGCGAGCCCCGTCGTGAGCGTCTCGTACTGGGCGGACTGCGTGGCCACAAGGAAGTGCGTGAACTCGTTCCACGAACTCTGGAACGACAGGATGGTCAGGGTCAGCAGCGCGGGCCTCGCCATCGGCAGCACCACCGACCAGAAGGTGCGGAAGACACCGGCGCCGTCCACCCGGGCCGCCTCCTCCACCTCCCGGGGAACCGACTCGAAGAACTGCTTCATGATGAAGATGCCCGCCGCGTCCACCATCAGCGGCAGGATCATGCCGGTGTACGTGTCGAACAGCCCGAACGTGTTCAGGACCAGGAACTTCGGGATCAGCAGGGCCACCCCGGGCACCGCCATCACCGCGAGCACGAACCCGAACAGCAGGCCCCGCCCGGGGAACCGCAGCCGGGCCAGCGCGTACCCGGCCATCGAGTCGAACAGCACCCGCCCGGCGGTGACCACGACGGCGACCACCGCGGAGTTGCCGAGCCAGCGCAGGAACGGCACCCCGTCGCCGGCCTCGCTCAGCCCCAGCAGCCGCTGGTACGCGGCGGTCGTCGGGGTGACCGGCACCAGCGACAGCGGATGCGACGCGGCGTCGGGATCGGTCTTGAAACCGGTCACCAACTGCAGGACGAACGGCAGGACGTACAGCAGCCCGAGCCCGGCCACCAGCACGTAGCCCACGATCCGCAGCGGCAGCGGATACCGGCCGAGCACCGGACGGTGCTGTCGGCGCACAGTCCGTGTCGTCGACGTCATCGGTTCCTCCCGGGACGGGCGTCGCGATCCCTGAACGCCCAGCGCTGCAACGCGGTCAGGCACAGGATCAGGGCGAGCATGATGAACGCGATGGCCGCGCCCTGCCCGAAGTCGGCGTCGTCGAACGCGGACGAGTACGACAGGAACGCCGGGGTCAGCGTCGTGTTGCCCGGAGCGCCCTGGCCCATCACATACACCTGGTCGAAGACCTGCCAGGTGGAGATGAGACCCAGGGTGAGCACGAGGAACAGCACCGGCCGCAGCGCGGGCAGCGTGATGTGGCGCAGCATCTGGAACCGGTTGACGCCCTCCAGGGCGGCCGACTCCTCCAGCTCCCGCGGGATGTCCTGGAGGGCCGCGAGGAAGATCAGCATGAAGGTGCCGGAGGTGGTCCACACGGCGAGCAGGATGATCGTGCACATCGCGACGGACGGCCCGGACAGCCACTGGAACCAGGACAGACCGAGGAAGGAGTGCTCGGCCAGCGCGCCCGAGGGATGGTCGGGATCCACGATGCCGAGGGACCCGAGCAGCAGCGAGAGCACCCCGCGCGGGTCGGCGAACCAGTTCGGGCCCTTCACCCCGATCCAGGACAGCAACGAGTTCACGGCCCCGCTGCCCTGGAAGAGGAACAGGAACACGGTGGACACCGCGATCGAGCTGGTCACCGACGGGAAGAAGAACGCGGTGCGCAGGGCGCCGCGGGCACGCAGCAGCCGCTGGTTGACGATGAGCGCCAGCACCAGGGCCAGAGCCGTCTGCAACGGCACGGTCAGCAGCACGTAGTAGGCGTTGTTGCGCAGCGAGGTCGCGAACAGGGTGCGGTCGAGACCGTTCTCGGTCAGCAGCGCCCGGTAGTTGTCCAGGCCCACGAACTTGGCCTCGCCGCTGAACGGATTGGACTGCCCGTCCCAGTGCAGCAGGCTCACCCACAGCGCCATCAGGATCGGCAGCATCAGGAACAGACCGAGGACGAGCACCATGGGGCTGACGAACAGCCAGCCCCATGGGCCCTCACCGCGGCGGCGCCCCGCGCGCGGGGCGTGGATGGCGCGGGGCGCCGCGGTGGGACCGGCCCCGCCGGGCGCGTCAGGTGCGCCCGGCGTACCGGTCGACCGGGAACGTGCCGCCGCAAGCGGCCGTCCGGAGTCGGAGGAACCGTCGCCGCGGGGCTGGTCCGCGGCGCGGGTGGTGCGGGGGGACATGACGGCTCAGTCGCCCTTCGCCATCGCCTGCTCGCCGTTGCTCTGCAGGTCGGCGAGGATCTTCTTCGGGTCGGCGGTGCGCAGCGCCTGCAGATCGGTGTTGAACTGGCCGAGCACCTTGTCGAACCCGGCGATGGTCACCGGGCCCTGCGCGTAAGCCGCGCCGTCCACCCATGCCTTGGCCTCCGGCACCTGCTGCGCGTACGTGGCCAGCGAGCTGGTGCGGGAGGGCATGACACCGAAGGCGTCCGCGAACTTCAGCTGCTGCTCACCGGAGCTGAGGTACTTCACCAGATCCACGGCGGCCTTCTGGTGCGCGCTCTCGGCCGCCACGCCCCAGCAGTTGCTGAAGGCGAGCGTGCCCTTGCCGGCCGGTCCCGCGGGCAGCTCCACGACCTTGTACTTGACGTCCGGGTAGTCGGCCTTCATGGCTCCGGCCAGCCAGTTGCCCTCGATCGTCATCGCGGCCTTGCCCTTGCCGAGCGCCTCGCCGCCCCAGCTGGTGTCGACGTCCGTGGCGTACTTCAACGAGCCCGCCTTCAGCAGGGACTGCGCGAAGGCGAGGCCCTGCGCGTTCTTGGCGCCGGCGGCGGTCATCTTCGTCTGCCGTGCGTCGGTGACCCAGCCGCCCGCCTCCTTCATGAAGACGCCGAGCCGCTGATACTCGTTGGAGGTGACGAGTCCGGTCACCCCGTCCCGGGTGAGCTTGCCCGCGACCTGCTTCAGCTCGGCCCAGGTGGTCGGGTAGTCCCGGTCGGTCAGCCCGGCCTTCTGCCACAGCTCGGTGTTGATGGCCAGGCCCAGCGTGGAGGTGTCCTTGGGCAGGCACACCAGCTGCCCGTCGTAGGTGAAGGAGGAGCGCAGCTGCGCCGAGAAGTCGTCCGCGTCCTTTATCTGCTCGCCGTACGCGTACAGCGAGCCCGCCTTCGCGTAGTTGGCGAACTGGTCGGAGTTGACGTAGAAGACGTCCGGCGGCTTGTGCCCGGCGAAGGACTGCGCCAGCTGCTGGTTCATGTCCTTGGCGACCTGAACGGTCACCATGTTGCCGGACTCCTTCTGGTACGCGGCAGCCGCGTCCTTGACGGCCTTGGTCTCGGCGTCGCCCGACGTGGCGATGAGCACCGTCAGATGCTGCTTGGCGCCGCTGTCCTGCTCGGTCTCCTTGCCGTCGCCGAAACTCGACGAACAGCCGGTGGCGGCCATCAGAGCCGCGCAGGTGGCGAGGGCCGCGGCGGCCGTGCGGGTGGTCATTGCTTCCTCCGTGTACTCGGGGTGGGACGTGCGGCTCCGCCCGGGTGCTGCGGCGGACCGCGACCCGGGGTGGGGGAGGAGAAAGGGGTGAGGTTCGGGGCCCGTGCGGGCCGGTGTACGAGGTCTCGCCGTCGGCGCCCTTGCGGGCGACGGCTAACGGGCCGCCGGTCCGTCGGCTCCCGCCTGCGCGCCGGGCACGCTGTCGCGCACGACCAGCGACGGCGCCAGCAGGACCCGTTCCGGGGGCGCGCCGGCGTCGGCCATCCGCGCCAGCAGCAGACGCAGGCACTCCCGGCCGACCGCCTCCAGCGGCTGCTCGATCGAGGACAGCGCGGGCGACACGAGCGCGGCGGTCGGTGAGTCGTCGAAGCCGATCACCGCGACGTCCCGGCCCGGGGCGGCACCGCGCTCGCGCAGCGCGTGGTAGCAGCCGAGGGCCAGTGTGTCGCTGGCCGCGACCACGGCCGTCGCGCCGGCGTCCAGGAGCGGTTTGACCGCGTCGTGGGCGGCCTCGATGTCGTCCACGCTCTGGGCGCGCCGCGCCCGTGTGGACAGCCCGTGCCGGCGCATCGCCCGCTGCCAGCCCGCGGCCCGGTCGTCACCGACGTCGGAGCCGCGCGGCCAGCCGAGGAAGGCGATCCGCCGGTGCCCGAGGGCGACCAGGTGCTCCACCGCGGCATCCGTGCCCGAGGCGCCGTCCACGTCGACCCAGTCGCCGACGGGCCGCCCCGACCACATCCGTCCGAAGCCGACGAACGGCACGCCCCGCCCCGCGAGCCACGTCTGACGGGGGTCGCGGCGCGCGGTCCCGCTGAGCACGAACCCGTCGACCTCGTGCTGTCCGAGCAGTTCCTCGTATCCCTCAAGGGTGGGCTCGCCCGGCGAGCCCGCGAACAGCAGGATCCGGTATCCGGCCTCGTCCGCGGCCTGGGACAGGGCGTGCAGGAAACGGTCCATGATCGGGGTCGTGGTGCCGGCCGGGGAGGGCTGGATGCCGTAGCCGATCAGCTTGCTGGAACGGGTGCGCAGCGTCTGCGCGGCGCGGCTCGGCCGGTATCCCATCTCGTCGACGGCCTGCCGCACCCGCTCCAGGGTCTCGGGGCGCAGCAGTTGCGGCGAGTTGAGCGCGTTGGACACCGTCTGCGGGGAGACACCGGCCCGGCGGGCGACCATGGCGAGGGTGACCGGGCCAGGAGCGGCCGGGGAACGCGGGGTGCGGGGCATACGGGTCTCCGACGAGAAAGGGCCGTGTAGAGCCCTGGGTGGATCGATTTGAGCGTTCCAAAGGCATTGTCATCGCTCTGACGAGGAGATTACTGTCTTTGGAACGATCTAACGCTGAGAGGTTCTTCTCTTTTGGACACCACTGTCAAGCCCCAGGACACAGGCGACCCGGAATCGGAGGCCGCGGACACCCCCGAGGGACTGCAGCCGTTCCTGCACGACGCGGTCGTCACACTCTGCGCGCCGAGCTTCGCGCTCTCCCGCCCCGACGGGCAGATCGAGCACGGCGTCGACGGCTTCTTCCACGGCGACGTCAGAGCCCTGTCCCGGCTGACCGTCGCGGCCGACGGCATCCCGCTCGTGCCCGTCACGGGCGGCTTCGGCGGCGCCGACCGGGCCGGTTTCCGGGCGATCCTGCGCGGGCTCGGCGAGAGCACCGCGGACCCGGCCGTGGAACTGCACCGCGGGCGCACCGTCACGGCCGGCCGGCTGACGGAGGAGTTCACGGTCGTCAACGCCGGACGGCGCCACATCACCCTCCGGCTCACCGTCACCGCCGCAACCGACCTGGCCCCCATGGAGCGCGTCAAGTCGGGCGACCGCCCGGCCCTCGTCCCGGCACGGGCCGCGGACGGCGCCACGCTGGACTGGTCACGCGACGGCCTCACCGTGCGACTGGCCGCCGAGCCGGCCGCCGACCGGCTCGACCCCGGCACCGGGAGCCTGTCCTACGACATCGAACTGGGCCCCGGCGCCCGGTGGACGGCGACGCTGCACTGCACGGCCGCCCACGCGGACGGCGACCAGTTCCCGGCGCCCCCGGCCGACGCCGTACCGTGGCGCACCCCCGCGCTGCGCTCCGCGGACCACCGGTTCGACCACTGGCTGCGGCAGTCGGTGGCCGACCTGGACCGGCTGCGCCTGACCGACCCGCGGTCCGACGAGGACGGCACGGCGCGTGACGGCCGGGTGGACCAGTTCCTCGCCGCCGGCGCCCCCTGGTTCCTCACCCTCTTCGGCCGCGACTCGCTGTGGGCGGCGCGGATGCTGCTCCCGCTCGGCACCGAACTCGCGGCCGGCACCCTGCGCACCCTCGCCCGCCGCCAGGGCGCCGTCGTCGACCCGGCCACCGAGGAGCAGCCGGGCAAGATCCTGCACGAAGTGCGGCGCGGCAGCCAGGAGTTCGCGGACACCTTCGCGCTGCCGCCGGTGTACTACGGCACGGTGGACGCGACCCCGCTGTGGATCACGCTGCTGCACGACGCCTGGCGCTGGGGCCTCGCCCCGGAGCAGGTCGAACGGCTCCTGCCGCACGCCGAGTCGGCGCTCGCCTGGATGCGCGACCACGGCGACGCGGGCGGCGACGGCTTCCTGAAGTACGTCGACCTGACCGGCCGCGGCCTCGCCAACCAGGGCTGGAAGGACTCGGGCGACGCGGTCCGGCACCAGGACGGCCGCCTCGCCGAGCCGCCCATCGCGCTGTGCGAGGTCCAGGCGTACGCGTACGAGGCCGCGCGCGGCGGCGCGGCCCTGCTGCGGGCGTTCGGCCGGCCCGGCGCGGACACCTGGGAGGAGTGGGCCGAACGGCTCGCCACCCGCTTCCGCGAGCGCTTCTGGGTCGAGGACGCCGACGGCCCCTACCCGGCGCTCGCGCTCGACCGCGACGGCAGGCCCGTCGACGCGATCACCTCCGGATTCGGGCACCTCCTCGGCACGGGACTGCTGAACCAGGAGGAGAGCGCGCTGCTGGCCGCCCGTCTGACCCGCCCCGACCTCGACTCCGGCCATGGTCTGCGCACCCTCAGCAGCGCGGCGACGGGCTTCAACCCGTACGGCTACCACATCGGTTCCATCTGGCCGCACGACACGGCGATCGCCGTGCACGGCCTGGTCAGGGCCGGTTTCGCGGATGCGGCGGCGCCCCTTGCGGCGGGCCTGCTGACCGCGTCGACGGCCTTCGACGCCCGGCTGCCCGAGCTCTTCGCCGGCCATGGAGACCAGGCCGCGGCGCGGCCCGCCCCCTACCCCGCGTCCTGCCGCCCGCAGGCCTGGGCGGCGGCGTCGTCGGTGCATGTGCTGCGGGCCGCGCTGGGCCTGGACGCGGACATACCCGGCGGCACGATCACCGTGGCCCCCGGATTCGCCCGCTCCTTCGGACCGCTCACGGTCACCGGTCTTGAGGCCGGCGGAGAACGGCTCGACATCACGCTGGCCGCGGACGGCACGGTGAGCACCCGGGCACCGGAGGGACTGACCGTGCTCACCGGCTGAACCCGGCCGGCAGAGCACGCCGGGGCGCCCGGCCGACCCCGGGCGCCCCGGCGCCGTTTATCGGCTTGCCGCCGAGAGCCAGGTCGGATAGGAAGCTCGCATGTTGAGAGGCGGCAAGGTCGGGCTCAGGGCCCGGCACGAGGACGACATCCCGATCCTGCACACAGAACTGCACGACGACGTGGTCAACTTCTCGCGGTCCGACGACCAACCGTGGCGGCCGATCACGCCCGGTTCGAAGAACTCGCAGTTCGTGGTGGACGACAAGGAACAGGGGCACGTCCCGTTCTCCGTGGTCGAGTTGGACGGCGGCACGCTGATCGGCAGCGCGGTGCTGTGGGGCATCGACCTCCACAACCGGTCCGCGCACATCGGTCTTGGACTGCTGCCGTCCTCCCGCGGCAAGGGCTACGGCACCGATGTGGTCGCGGTGCTGTGCCACTACGGTTTCGTCGTGCGCGGCCTGCGCCGGCTGCAGATCGAGACGCTGTCGGACAACGCCGCGATGCTGCGCTCCGCCGAACGCAACGGCTTTGTCCGCGAGGGCGTGCTGCGCTCCGCGGCCTGGGTGATGGGCGAGTTCGTGGACGAGGTGCTGCTCGGCCTCCTCGCCGAGGACTGGAAGCCGGCCGGGCGGGTGCCCGAGAGCTGACCTTCGGCCCTCAAGTCCGGGCGGCGACTTCGCTGTTCGACGTCGTCGCCCGCTCCGGTCGGCCCACCGGGCGGACCTGGGCGGCACGCCGGTCACGGCGGCCGAGGAACCGTTCGGCGAGCACGGCGCAGACGCACAGCAGCGCCGCCGGCACGGAGAAGACCGGGAAGACCGAGGCGTCGGACCACACCGTCGCGCCGATGCCCACGAGGAGGCTGGGCACGATGAGAGCGGTGCAGGCGATGAGGTAGAACGCCGACATGACGGCGCCGCGGCGCTCGGCGGGGATCTGCGCGGTCAGATGACGCAGCGATCCGCCGAACGCGAGTCCGTAGGCACCGCCTTGGAGCGCGATGGGCACGGCGTGGCCCGTCATGAACGCGGCCGTCCCGGCGAGCATGAGCAGCGCGAGCGCCGTGTCTCCGACGAGGGCGACCCTCCGGGCCGGATAGCGGCCGCCGACGATCTGGGCGATCGCGGCCGTCACCGTCAAGGCGGCGATGATGATGCCGCCGAACAGCGGTCCGTCGATGTGCGAGGCGTGGGAGGCGATCGACGGCTCCAGGGAGAAGCACACCCCGAGCACGGCCCAGGCGGCGCCTGCACCGGGGTGCGGCTCGCGCATCCGCACCATGAGCACCAGCAGGACGAGCGCGATGAAGCCGTCGGCGAGGTAGGGGACGAGCAGCGGGTGGACGTCCGTCTGGGCGAGGGCCGCACTGCCGAGCGCCGCGACGGCGATGCCGAGGTTGAACACGATGGCGGTCAGTGTCCCGGTCCGCGCCGTGTCGTTCGGGCGCACGTCCAGCAGCGCGGCGCCGCCGCCGACGATCGCGCCGATGCCCAGGCCGTTCAGCATCCGCGGGCTGCGGCGGGACGACCTTCACACGGCGGTCCCCGGGTTCCTGGACGCGATCATCGACACGCTGGCCCGGGAGGAATCGGCCTGAGCGGGCCCGGCGATCGGCGGCGCCCCGAAGGGGCGCGGGGAACTGCGCGCCCGGCCACGACGGTGCCGCGGACGACCGACGCCCGGCGGAGCGGGCGTCGATCTCTGCCCTGAGCCCCTTCGGTACCGTCTCAGGGCGCTTGAGAGGTCAAGCCGGCATCGCGGTGGCCGGCTTGCGCGCCAGGAAACTGGCGTACTTCCACTTCAGCTCTTCATCGCGTTCCTGCACCAGTTGAGAGCTGACGACGAGTCCGGCCTGGTTCAGCAGTTCCGCGAGCCGGTCTGCCGGCAGCCGATAGGACTCGTAGGACACGGGGTGGCCCCCATAGGCGCGGACCGGACGGCGGCGTTCACCGGCGCCCACGTGGCCGGCGAGCAGGAGATGTCCCCCGGGCGCCAGGGTGCGGTGGAACTCGGCGAACACCACCGGCAGAAGCTCCGGAGGTGTGTGATGGGTCGAGTAGTAGGCCAGGATGCCGCCGAGCGCGTCGTCCCCGACCTCCAGCGCTGTCATGGTGCCCACGCAGAACCGCAGGTCCGGATAGGCGTGACGAGCCAGTTCGACCATCTTGGGCGATACGTCGACGCCGAACGCCGGCACCCCGAGGCCGGCCAGGTGTGCCGTCACCCTGCCGGGGCCGCAGCCGAGGTCCGCGACCGGTCCCAGGTCGGATGCCCGTACCAGTTCCGCGAACGCGGCCAGCATCGCGCGCGAGGTGGGGTCCAGCTCGGACGGGTTCTTGACGAGGGCGGTGTAGTCGGCGGCGACGGTGTCGTACGACTCCCGGACCGCGGCAAGGTAGGAAGGCTCGCTCACGCGGCGAATCTAGCCTCAGGCACTGACATGGAGCCCCGGGCCGTCGTGGCGCCCACGCCGGAACTGCTGGGACGCAGCGCCCAGAAGAACGCCCGGATCAGGCGGGCGGTGTCCGGGGCCGGGTGGTGTCAGCCGCCGGTGCTTTCCCGGATCACCAGCCGATACCCGGCCACATGGTCCCGCGGAGCGCCCGCGTCCGGTTCGTCGATGCGGCGCAGCAGCAGCGACACGGCCGCGCGGGCGATCTCCTGCTTGTCGGGGGCCACGGTGCTCAGCGTGGGCACGCTGAAGCAGGACGCCTCGATGTCGTCGAACCCCACCACGTCGATGTCGCCCGGCACGGACCGGCCCTGTTCGTGCAGCGCGCGCAGGGCGCCGAGCGCGAGATGGTCGTTGAGGCAGAGCAGGGCGTCCACGGCGGGCTCGCACTCCAGCAGGCGCGCGGTCGCCCGTGCCCCGTCCCGCCAGTGGTAGGCGTCCACCGGCACCACGAGGTCCGCGGCGAACGGCAGCCCGGCCGCCTCGACGGCCTCGCGGTAGCCGTCCGTGCGCAGCCGGTCGGTGCCCTGGGGGCCGTGCGCGGCCCCGCCGACGACGGCGATGCGCCGCCGTCCGCGGGCCAGCAGATGCTCGGTGGCCTCCCGCGCGGCCCGTACGTTGTCGATGCCGACGTGGTCGGTGCCGGCTCCGGGGGCGCGTTCGCCGAGCAGCACCACCGGCAGGCGGCGGTCGCGGGTGGCGAGGTCGTGGGGGAGCAGGGAGAGCGGGCTCAGCAGGACGCCGTCGCAGAACTGGGCGTCAAAGCCGTGCAGGGCGGCCAGTTCGCTCTCCCGGACGGCCCCGGTCTGGTGGATGAGCACGGTGCGCCCCCGCCGCCCGGCCTCGGCCATGACGTGTTTGGCCAGTTCGGCGAAGTACGCCACGTCCAGCTCCGGCACCGCCAGCGTGATCACTCCGGTGCGCCCCTGCCGCAGTTGACGGCCGGCGATGTTGACCCGGTAACCGAGGGCGTCGATGGCCTCCTGGACGGCGGTGCGGGTCCGCTCCGACACGTGCTCGAAGTTGTTGATCACGTTGGAGACGGTCTTGGCGGAGACGCCCGCGTACTCCGCCACGTCCTTGATCCTCGGTCTGGCCGCCACCTGTCCGTCCTTCCGTCGGTCGTGATCGTACCGACCATCACGAATCGGTTTCGGGCCGGTCCGCTGTGTGCCGACGTATTTACATCGATGTAAATCTCATGATGCCATGTGCCCCGCACCGACCGGCACTCCCGACGCAAGGAGGACCATGTCCGTTCCGCACCCCTCGGACCCGCCCCGCCCCGAATACCCCAGGCCGCAGTTCGTCCGCGAGTCCTGGCTCAATCTCAACGGCGAGTGGGAGTTCGAGATCGACCGGTCCGACACGGGTCTTGAGCGCGGCCTGCGCGAGCGCGAGCTGACCGGCCGTATCGTCGTCCCGTTCTGCCCAGAGTCGACGCTCTCCGGTGTCGGCGAGACGGACTTCCTGGAGGCCGTCTGGTACCGGCGCACGGTCACCGTCCCCGCGGCATGGGCCGACGCCCGGGTGCTGCTGCACTTCGGCGCGGTGGACCACGACACCACGGTGTGGGCGAACGGTGTCGAGGTCGCCCGCCACCGCGGCGGCTTCACGCCCTTCACCGCCGACCTCGGCCAGGTCGCCGCGGCCGGCGAGCCGGTGACGATCGTCGTGCGCGCCCGGGACAGCCGCCACGGCCCCCAGGCCCGCGGCAAGCAGGCCACCTGGTTCGCCAACTCGCACGCCCACTACACCCGTACGACGGGCATCTGGCAGACGGTGTGGCTGGAGCCGGTCCCGCGCGCCGCCGCCCTCAAACGCCCCCGCATCACCCCCGACCTGGCCTCCGGTTCCTTCTTCCTGGAACTGCCGCTCACCGCCAACCTGCCCGGTCACCGGGTGCGCGCCACGCTCCGGGACGAGGCCGGCGAGGTGGCCGTGGCCCACAGCCGCGCCGACCTCGACCTCGCGCCCCGCCTGGTGCTGCCCGTCCCCGAGGCCCGGCGCCGCACCTGGTCCCCGGCGGACCCGCACCTGTACGACCTGACCCTCGAACTCCTCGACGCCGACGGCGATGTCGTCGATGCGGCACGCTCCTACGCGGGCCTGCGCTCGGTCTCCGTGCACGGCAAGCAACTGCTGCTGAACGGCGAACCCGTCTTCCAGCGCCTCGTGCTCGACCAGGGCTACTACCCGGACGGTCTGATGACCGCGCCCACCGACCGGGACCTGGTCCGCGACATCGAACTCGGCCTGCACGCCGGCTTCAACGGCGCCCGGCTGCACCAGAAGGTCTTCGAGGAGCGCTACCTCTACCACGCCGACCGGCTCGGCTACCTGGTGTGGGGCGAGTTCGGCGACTGGGGCTGCGAGGTCGGCGTGCGCGACGACAACCAGCGCCCCGACGCCTCGTACGTCACCCAGTGGCTGGAGGCGCTGGAACGGGACTACTCGCACCCGTCGATCGTCGGCTGGTGCCCGCTGAACGAGACGTACCAGCCGCTGCACGACCGCATCACCCGGCTCGACGACGTCACCCGCGGCATGTTCCTCGCCACCAAGCAGGCGGACGCCACCCGCCCGGTGCTCGACGCCTCGGGATACGCCCACCGGGTCCCGGAGAGCGACGTCTACGACTCCCACTGCTACGAGCAGGACCCGGCCGTCTTCGCCAAGGTGATGTCCGGCCTCGCGCAGGACCGCCCGTACGTCAACACCGGCCCCGAGGGGCGCACCTGGTCGCTGCCGTACGGCGGACAGCCCTACTTCTGCAGTGAGTTCGGCGGCATCTGGTGGGACCCCGAAGCCGCCGGGGCGGCCGGCGACGAACGCGACACGTCCTGGGGCTATGGCGAACGGCCGCGCTCCCAGGAGGAGTTCATCGCCCGCTTCACCGGCCTGACGGCCGTACTGCTGGACGACCGGGACATGTTCGGCTACTGCTACACCCAGCTCACCGACGTCTTCCAGGAACGCAACGGCGTCTACCGCTTCGACCGCTCCGAGAAGGTCGACACCGCCCTGCTGCGGGCGGCCCAGACCCGCCCGGCGGCCTACGAGCACGACGCCTAGCCACCTCGCTCCCCGGCGGAACCGGGGGCTGCTCTCACCCAGGATTTACAACGATGTACATCTGAGGGGCGGCGAGCCGGGATCCGGACGCACCCGCGTCCGGATCCCGCCCCCGCCACCCATGAGAAGGGAGCCATATGACCGGCATACCCGCACCCGTCGGTCCCCCCGGACCCACCCGGCGCCGCGCGCTCGCCACCGTCCTGGCCTCCGGGGCCGCGGTCCTGGGCGCCGGTGCGCTCAGCGGCTGCGGATCCGCGCAGGCCGCCGACGCCTCGACCGTGCGCCTGTGGGACCTGTTCAGCGGGGCAGACGGGGGCCTCCTCAACGACATGGTGCGCGCCGCGCGCCCGGACATGCCGGGCAGCCGCATCGAACGCACCGTCCTGGAATGGGGAACCCCGTACTACACCAAGCTCGCCATGGCCTCGGCCGGCGGCCGAGGCCCCGACGTCGCCATCGCCCACATGTCCCGCCTGGCCGGCTACGCACCCACCGGGCTCCTCGACGCGTGGGACCTGGACCAGCTCGCCGAACACGGCGTCGGCCGCGACGACTTCGCCGACGCGGTCTGGGCCCGCACCCAGTACCGGGGACAGACCTACGCCATCCCCCTGGACACCCACCCGTTCATCGTCTTCTACCACCCCGACATCGCGGCCGACGCCGGCCTGCTCACCGCGGACGGCACCCTGGACGCCGAAGCCTTCTCCTCCCCGGACCGGTTCCTCGCCGCAGGGCGGGAGTTGGCGAAGGCGTCCGGCAAACAGGGCATCGCGTTCGGTTACGTCACCGACACCGCCCAGGGCTGGCGGTTGTTCTACGGCCTGTACCGGCAGACCGGCGGCGCCTTCCGGCTGCCCGACGGCGGACCTGCCGAGGTCGACGTGGACCGGATGGCCGAGGTCATCGCCTTCATGGCGAAGATCGTCGACGGGCGCACCAACCCCGAACACCTCGACTACTCCGCCGCCATCGCCGCGTTCGCCAACCGGCAGACCGGGATGATCCTGTCCGGCGAGTGGGAGCTGGGCACCTTCCGCGCGGCCGACGCCAAGGTGGGCGCGGCACCCTTCCCGACGGTCTTCGGGACCCCCGCCGTGTACGCCGACTCGCACTCGTTCGTCCTGCCCCACCACCCCGACCCCGACCCCGCGCGCCGGCGTCGCGCCCACCGCGCCGTCGCGGCCCTGCTGAAGGCGGGACAGATCTGGGCCACCGCCGGCCACATCCCCGCGTACGGGCCGGTCACCCGCACCGCCGCCTACCGGCGGCTGCAACCCCAGGCCCACTACGCCGAGGCACAGGACCACGTGGTCCTGGACCCCTCCGTGTGGTTCGCCGGCGCCGGCTCCGACTTCCAGAACGCCATGTCCCAGGTCCTGCAGCAGGCCCTCCTCGACGGCCTCGCCCCCGACCGCGCGGCGCGCGCCATGGTGCGGCGCCTGAACACCTTCCTCGCCAAGCCCAGCCCGGCCTGAACCGGCTGCGAACCACCCGCAGGAGGCACAACGATGTCCTCTCCCCAAGCCTCGCCGCGCCCCGCGGCCGCCATGGCCCGCCGGCTGTTCGCGCCCGGCCTCCTCTTCGCGCTCCCCTTCCTGATCCTGTTCGCCCTCTTCCTGCTGTGGCCGCTCGCCCAGGGCCTGTGGATGAGCCTGACGGACACCTCGCTGTCCGCCCACACCCCCGGCTTCGTCGGCCTCGACAACTTCACCGAGGCGCTGCGGGACGCGGACATGTGGCGCTCACTCGGCAACACGGCCTGGTTCACCGTCCTGTCGACCGTCCCGCTCGTCGTCGTCGCGCTCGGTCTCGCGCTGCTCGTCCACACCGGGCTGCCCGGCCAATGGGTGTGGCGGCTGGCCTTCTTCGCCCCGTACCTGCTCCCGGTCGGCGTGGTGAGCCTGCTGTGGATCTGGCTCTACCAACCCGATCTCGGCCTGATCAACCACCTCCTCGAAACCCTCGGACTCGGCCAACTGGCCTGGCTCAGCGACGAGTCGGTGGCGATGTGGGCCGTCGTCCTGACCACCCTGTGGTGGACGGCCGGCTTCAACTTCCTGCTCTACCTGGCCGCGTTGCAGTCCGTCCCGGACCAGCTCTACGAGGCGGCGGCCCTCGACGGCGCCGGCGCCTGGCGACGGCTGTGGTCGATCACGCTGCCCCAGCTGAGCCGGATCACCGTGGTGATCACGGTGCTCCAGATCCTGGCGTCCCTGAAGGTCTTCGACCAGGTGTACCTGCTCACCAAGGGCGGTCCCAACGGCTCCACGCGCCCCGTCGTCGAGTACGTCTACGACGTCGGCTTCACCGGCTACCGGCTCGGTTACGCCTCGGCGATCAGCTACATCTTCTTCGCCCTCGTCCTGATCGCCTCCGCCGCCCAGTACGCGGCTCTGCGCCGCCGGGAGAAGTGACATGACCTCCACCGACCTGCCCGTCCGTACCCCGTCAGCCGCCCGCGCCCCGCGCCCGGTGCGGGAGGTGTCGGCCCGCCGTGCGGCCCGCGGCCACACCAACCTCACCCTCGGCGACGGCCGCGGCACCCGGGTGCTGGCCCTGACCGCGCTGACCCTGCTGGCCGCCGCCTGGCTGCTGCCGATGGCCTGGGCGCTGCTGACCGCGTTCAAGTCGGAGGGGGACGCCAGCGACCCCGCCCACTGGTTCTGGCCCCGGCACGGCTTCACCCTCCAGGGGTTCCGCACCGTGTGGGAGCGCGGCGACCTGCCGCTGTGGATGCTGAACAGCCTGTTCATCTCGGCGGCCGTCACGGCCATCACCGTGCTGGTCTCCGCGATGGCCGGGTACGCCTTCTCCCGCACCCGTTTCGCCGGCCGCCGCTGGCTGTTCGCCCTCTCGGTGGCCGCGATCCTGGTGCCGCCCCAGGTGCTGATCGTGCCGTGGTTCCGGCAGATGCTCACCCTGCACCTGGTCGACACCTACGCCGCGGTGATCCTGCCGCAGACCGTCGCCCCGGTGATGGTGTTCATCCTGAAGAAGCACTTCGACTCGCTGCCGCGGGAACTGGAGGAGGCGGCCCGGCTCGACGGAGCCGGCCACTGGCGGATCTTCTGGTCGGTCCTGATACCGCTGTCCCGCCCGATGCTCGCGGCCGTGGCGATCTTCGTCTTCATCGGCGCCTGGAACAACTTCCTCTGGCCGTTCGTCGCGACCTCCGACCCGGCCCTGATGACGCTGCCGGTCGGCATCACCTCGGTGAAGGACGCCTACGGCATCCAGTACGCCCAGACCATGGCGTCCGCCGTGCTGGCCGCACTGCCGCTCGTCGTGGTCTTCATGATCTTCCAGCGGCACATCGTGAAGTCCGTGGCCACGACGGGACTCGGCGGCCAGTGAGCGACGGCCGCGTCGGCCGACCGCGCGGCCCGATCGCGAGGGCGGCACGCCCCCGGCCGGTTCACGGCCTTCGCGGTCGTGACCGCCGGGGGCGTGCCAGCGGGGCGTGACGGGGGGCGTGACGTCGCCCACACCGGAAGCTGTGGCCTTCCCCACAATCCGCGGGCAAAGCGGTCCCGAGGTGGCGGCCGTCACTTCGTCGTCGGGGTGATTTGTTTACGTTCGCAGTGCTGTGCCCCCTCCCCGATGAACTGCCGAGGTCCCGCACCATGCCCCACCCGTCGTCACCCTTCTCCCGTCCGCTGCGTGCGGCACGGCGCGGCCGCAGGCGCGCCGCGGTCGGGGTCACCGCCCTCGCGGCCTCGGTGGCGGCCCTCGTGTCGACCGGTGCCCTCACCCCCACGCCGGCGGTCGCCGCCACGGCCGCGGCGCGGCCCGACGCCGCCACGGCCGACTTCCTCGCCCAGGTGCGGCCGCAGGGCAGGGAACGGGTCACCGCCGCGGTGCTCGACCTGGACGCCCCGGGCCGGGGCGCCACGGTGTACGGCGCCGACACCGCCTACGACACGGCGAGCATCATCAAGGTCGACATCCTCGCCGCGCTGCTGCTCAAGGCGCAGGACGCGGGGCGGGGCCTGACCGCGCAGGAGCGCACCCACGCGGAGGCGATGATCGAGCGAAGCGACAACGCGGCGGCCAACGCGCTGTGGCGGAGCATCGGTCGTGCGCCGGGCCTGGAGGCGGCGAACAAGCGCCTCGGACTGACCTCGACGCAGGGCGGCCCCGGTGCCAGGTGGGGACTGACCCGGACCACGGCGAGCGACCAGATACGGCTGCTGCGCGCGGTGTTCGAGCCGGCCTCCAGTGCTTCTGGGGGCGCCGAGGGGCTGACCGCCCCGTCCCGCGGCTACCTGCGCACACTGATGTCCCGTGTCGTGGACGAACAGTCCTGGGGTGTCTCGGCGGCGGCCCGTTCCGCGGCGGAGCTGAAGAACGGCTGGCTCCAGCGCACGACGACCGGGCTGTGGGACGTCAACAGCATCGGCCGGGTCGCGGTGGGCGGACACCACTATCTCGTCGCGGTCCTCTCCGACGGCAGTACGTCGATGAAGGCCGGCGTCTCACTCGTGGAGCGCGCGGCCCGCACGGCGCTCTCCTCCACCACCGACCGCTGACCCACCCGCTGTTCACAGGACTCGGCGCCCGCCGGCCCAACGGGCTTGCCGCCCGCTGACTTGAGGGCCCGCGGCTGGTGCGAGGCTGACGGCTCCCACTGGGCTGGGAAGGGCTGACGCCGCCCGCCGGCCGGGCGGGAGGCACTGCCCGTAGTCCGGACAGGGCTGCCGCCCTCCGCGCTGGTCGCCTTCCGTTTCCGCCCGCTGTTCCGGGGCGCCCAGCTGCCCGCCGGCCCAACCGGCTTGCCGCCCGCCGGCCTTGAGGGCCCGCGGCTGGTGCGAGGGGGCCGCTGCCCGGCGGGTGCGGAGTCGGAAACGCCGCGATCGGGTGGCAGGCGTTGGCCGGCGGTTCGGCGGGGATGGCTCGGGGCCGTTCCGGCCTGGGCGGCGCACATGAGTCGGGGGCGGTGGGCCGATGTCCGGGACGGGCCCCGGCCGGTGGTCGAGGCCCGTTGTGGTGCGTGCCGGTCAGGCGGTGTGCAGGGTCAGACCGTACCGGTTCAGGATCTCGTTGACGGGCTGGAACCAGGTCTCGCCGCCGCTGCTGCAGTTGCCCCAGCCGCCCGAGGTGACCCCCTGCGCCTGGTCGCCGCTGATGAACGAGCCGCCGGAGTCGCCCCCTTCGGCGCAGACGTTGGTCTTGGTCATCTGGTGCACCGCGCCCTGGCTGTAGTTGACGGTCTCGTTCTTGGCGAGCACCGTGCCGCAGTGCCAGTGCGTGGTCGACCCGGACCGGCAGATGGACGCGCCGACGGGTGCCTCGGCCGAACCGCGCACGAGCTGGTCGGAGACGGTGCCCCAGCCCAGCACGACAGGAACCGTCCACCAGCCGCTGCCCACGTTGACCCAGGCGTAGTCGTTGTCCGGGAACGACGAGCCCTGGAAGTTGCCGATGTAGCTGCCGTCCCAGCCGCTGACGCCGGCGCTGGGCTTCCCGCAGTGCCCGGCGGTGACGAACCCGCCGTACACGGAGAAGCCGATCGAACAGCGGACGTTGCCGGTGTAGTACGGGTCGCCGCCCACGGTGCCCGCGGCGAGGGTCGCCGGCACGCCCGGGATCGCCTCGACGGTGACCGGACCGGCCTTGCGGGCCCGGGCGACGAACGACCGGACATCGTTGTCATCCTGCTTGCCCTCGGCGACGTTCACGACCACGGTGCTCGCCTGCGGGTCGACATGCCAACTGGTCACGCCCGCCGGGGCGGAGAGCTTGTCGAGGCGCGCCCGGGTGGCGTCCAGTTCGCGCGCGCTGTGTTCCACGGCGGTCACGCTCGCGCCGGTCGCCCGGATCGCCTTGCGGGTCGTGGCGGAGGTGCCCGGGGTGACGCCGACGGTGAGGGTCCCGCTGGAGGCGTCGAACCAGGACCCGCCGAAGGACGCCCCCGCGGCGCGGCGCGCCGCCGGCTCCGTGGTCGTGGCCCGCTGTTCGGCGGCGAGCCTCGCCTCCGCCTCGGCCTTCGTCAGGTGCAGGTCGCGCTGCATCGCGGAGAGCAGTGCGGCCGAGGCGGGCGCCTCGGCGGACCGGGTCGCGGCCGGGGTGTCGGCGGCGGAGGCGGGCAGGGTGCCCGCCGTCACGCCGACGCCGAGCATGAGCAGCACGGCGAGGCCGGCATGCGTGAATCTGGTGCGTCTCATGGGGGTTGCCCTTCGTCGTTCCAACGGTGGTGGGGGTGGAACAGCAGAGACAGTGAGAGCGCTCTCAGCCCTGTGGCGGAGCCGAGCCTAGCCGTTGATCATGAGCAGGTCCATGCCAATGCAGCGGGGGGTTCCTGACGGCCCGTCGGACCCTGCGGGTGCGGTGCCGCACGGCTGCCTTCTCCATCCTCGGCAACGGGCGGGCGCGGACGCGCGCCCCTGGCGCCCCTGTTCAGGGCGCCGGTTCACGCAGTGACGGTGTGTTCGGTGAACCGGCCGCACGGCCGAAAGCCCAGTCGGCGGTAGACGGGCTCGCCGTCGGCGGACGCCTGGAGCACGGCCACGCGCAGGCCCTCGGCCCGGGCCGTGTGGAGCGCGGCGAGGGTGACGGCCGTGCCGTAGCCGCGCCGCCGGTGAGCGGCGAGGGTGGCGATGTTGTAGAGGCCGGCGACCCCCGCGTACACGAACACCTCGGCCGTGCAGACCGGTTGGCCCGCCGCGTAGCCGACCAGGTAACGGGCCGGGCTGCCCGCGGCCAGGGCGAGGGGAGCGGTCCGGGCGACGAAGCGGCGGACGGTGTCGGAGGGCGGGCTCCAACTCGCGGCGACCACCTCCGCGTAGTCGGCGAGCCGCGCGGCCGTGGTGACCGGCCGGACGTCCACTCCCGCGCCGTCGGCGGACGGCAGGGAGCCGTCCAAGACGGCCCACATGGCCGTCTCCTGCTCCGCCGCAGGCAGCCCGGCGGCGGACAGCCGGTCCGACAGATCGGGCGGCGTCGAGGCGGGCCCCACCCACCAGGAGAAGCCGCGGCCGGTGGCGGCCAGGGCCCGGACGGTCTCGGCGATGCGCGCGGGCGCGGCGGCGGCGGTGAAGCGGGCCGCGGCGACGATGTTGAACGTGTCGTCGTCCAGGCCGCTGTCCGCGACGAGGAGATCGCCGGGCTCGGTGACCGTCGCGCCGCCCAGGCCGCGATGCAGATGGCAGGCGTGCTCGGCCAGGTTGCGTTCCATCCTGGCCGACAGGTCCACCGGGTCGGTGACGGGGGCGTTCAGCAGGTCCACGACGGACGACTCCATCACGATCACGCCGGTGGCGCACCTCATTTCCCGGCGTCGAGCCGCGTGCCCTCGGCAGCGGCGGACGAGCCCGCCCGGCGGGCGTCACCCGCGGCGGGCCGCGGACAGCGGGCCCGGTACACGAACGCCGGCGGCACGTTGGGCCACACCACCGGCCCGCGTTCGACCTGGCCGAAGCGGTCGCGCAGGCCGTCGGCGAGGCGGCGGCCCGGCGGGGTCCAGGCGGCGTGCAGATAGGCGAAGGTGGTGAAACGGCCGCCGGGCGCGAGGCCGGCGCCGACCGCGTCCAGGGTCCTGTCCCGTTCCCGGGCCGGCATGACAGTCCACGGCAGTCCGGACACGATCGCGTCCACCGGGCCGCCCGCCGCCTGCGCCAGTTCGGCCGCGGCGCCGTTCACCACCGTCAGCCGCGCGTCGCGCCGGGTGGCCGCCAGATGCGCCGCGAGCCGTGGATTCAGCTCGATCGACACGAGCCGCGCGTCCGCCGGCAGCAGCCGCAGCAGGACGTCCGTGAACACGCCGGTGCCCGGCCCGAGTTCGACGACCAGCCGGGCCTCCTCCAGACCGATGCGATGGGTCATGGCGCGGGCGAGCCGCCGCGAACTGGCGGCCACGGCCCCGGTCATGAGGGGCCGCCTGAGGAACTGCGTGGTGATCGACACGGCCGTCATGCTCGGCGGCCGCGGTGTGACCCGGCGTCGTACTCCCGGTCCGTGCGGGTCCTCCTGCGGGAGGACGCCGGTGCAGCCCACGGGGTGACGACGGGGCCCTTCGGCCGCCGTAGCGTGAGGTGGTGTTTCGCCTGATGGAGAGCCTGGCGAGATGGCGAGGGCGCCACCCCCGGCTGATGGATGTTGTGCTCGTCGTGCTCGTCGCCGCGCCACCGGTGATCCGGGACCAGCCCGGCTGGCGGCCGGTGTGGGTGCAGATCGCGGTGCAGGCGGCGCTCACGCTGCCCCTGCTGTGGCGGCGCCGGCACCCGGTGGCGGTCGCCGCGTGCGTCACGGCAGCCTTCTGGGCGCAGTACCTGGGCGAGGTCTGGGGCCGCGAACCCGGCCGCGGGGCCCTCGCCCTGGCCGCGGTCCTCTACACGCTCTCGGTGCGCGGGCTGCGCCGCGCCGCCGTCGTGACCGCCGCCTGCGCGGGCGTCTGTGTGCTGCTGTGGGCTCCCGGCTGGGTCGCGGAGTACCCGCGGGCCCGGACCGGCGACGCCGCCTGGCTCACCCCGTTCTCCGTGGTCCTGTGGCTCGCCGGCGCCTGGATCCTCGGCGCGTACGTCCGCGCCCGCCGCGCCTATCTCGCCGAGTTCGCCCGCCGCGCCGAACTGGCGGAGTCCCGGCGGCTGGCGCTGGCCCGTGCCGCCGTCGCCGAGGAACGGGCCCGCATCGCCCGCGAGATCCACGACGTCCTCGCGCACGGCGTCACCGTCATGGTGCTCAACGCCGAGGGGGCGAGGCTGGCCCGCGACAGCGACCCCGCGGCCCCGGACCGCGCACTGCACACCATCGGCACCACCGGCCGGGCCGCCCTGCGCGAACTCCGCCAGCTCCTCGACGTGCTGCGCGCCGACGATCCACCCCCGGACGCCCCACGCTCCGGCGAACCGCCCGCGGATGCCCCGCGCTCCGGCGAACTCCACCGCCGCTACGGCGAGTTCAGTGCCGGCGGCCCCACCCTCGACGATCTGCGCCCGCTCGTCGACCGCCTCCCCGGCTCCCGCCTGGAGCTGAGCGGCGAGCGCGACGGGGTGTCAGCCGCGGTGGCCGAGCAGACGTACCGCATCGTGCAGGAGGCACTGACCAACGTGGCCAAGCACGCCTCGCAGGGCGCGGTCGCCCGGGTGCGGATCGACCTCGGAACGCCCGGTCCCGAACGCCGGGTCCGGATCCGGGTCGACAACTCGGCGGGCACCGGGGACGCGCCCCCGGCCCTTCCCGCGTCGGCCGGCCGCGGACTCGTCGGCATGCGGGAACGGGCGGCGCTGTACGGCGGGACCGTCGAGGCGGGTCCGCTGCCCGACGGCGGCTACCGGGTGGAGGCCGCCCTGTGGCCGACGCCGCGCCCGCTCGCGGCGGCGCCCCGGTGAGCGGGGCGGCGGCCGCGCACCGCGTGCTGCTCTGCGACGACCAGGAACTGATCAGGATGGGGCTGCGCATGGTGCTCGACAGCCAGCCCGATCTGACCGTCGTCGGGGAGGCGGCCGACGGGCGCGCCGCCCTGGAGCGCAGCGCCGAACTGCGGCCGGACCTCGTCCTGATGGACGTCCGCATGCCCGAGGTGGACGGCCTGGCCGCGACCCGGGAACTGTGCGCCCTGCCGTCCGCGCCCAAGGTGCTGGTCGTCACCACCTTCGACCTCGACGAGTACGCGTACGGGGCGCTGCGGGCCGGGGCGAGCGGGTTCCTGGTCAAGGACGCGCTAGGGGAGGAGATCCTGGTGACGGTCCGGGCCGTCCTGCGCGGCGACGTCATGATGGCGCCGTCGGCAGTCCGCCGTCTCGTGGAGCGGTACGTCCTGCCCGTGGCACCCGACGCGGAACGAGGCCGCCTCGCCCGGCTGACCGACCGCGAACGGGACGTGCTCGCCCTCGTCGCCCGGGGCCTGAGCAACACGGAGATCGCCGCCCGGCTCTTCCTCGGGGAGACGACCGTCAAGACCCATCTGGGCCGCATCCTGGCCAAGCTGGACCTGCGCGACCGCGTGCACGCGGTGATCTTCGCCTATGAGAGCGGCCTGGTCCGGGTGGGCGGCTGACCGGCGCCGCCCGGTGGGACGCCGGCCGGGACCTTCCCGCGTTCTTACCCGACTCTGTCCGTCCGGGCCCGCCGGCGGTCCGACAATGGAGGCGGGGCCGTGAGACCGAGGTGGTGCGATGACGGCCGGGGCGCTGCGGCGGCGGGCGGTGACGCTGATGACCGGCGCCGTCCTCACGGCCCTGGCGTGCACCGCCGGCCCGGCGGCAGGCGCCGCCTCCCAGGGCCCGCACGCCACCCCGGCCGGCGGGATCCGGCCGCCGCCCGTGGACTGCCGTCGCACCCCGTGCGTCGCGCTGACCTTCGACGACGGTCCCACCGGCTACACCCCCACCGTGGTCCGTGCGCTGGAGCGGCAGCACGCCGTGGCCACCTTCTTCCTCATCGGACCGCACGCGCTCCAGCGCCGCGCGGACGTGCTGCGGGAGTACCGGGACGGGGACGCGATCGGCGACCACACCGTCACCCACCCGCGCCTCACCCTGCTTCCGCCCGCCCGGATCCACCATGAGCTGGGGACCGCGGCAGGGCAGACCGCATCGGTCACCGGGCACCGGCCGACGATCTGCAGGCCGCCGTTCGGCGCGTGGAACGCGAAGGTCCGGAAGGCGGCGGCCGGGGCGGGCCTTTCGGTGGTGATGTGGAACGTCGACCCCCGGGACTGGAAGCACCACGACCCCCGGTTCATCGAACGGCGCGTGCTCGCCGGGGTACGGCCCGGCGCCGTCGTGCTCCTGCACGACCGGTACGCGACCACCCCGCCGGCCGTCCCGTACCTGCTGCGCGCGCTGAAGGCCCGCGGCTACGCTCTGGTGACGGTACCTCAGCTCTTCGCCACGAGCGGCGGGATGCGCCCGGGCGTGGTCTACCACCACGGCCCGTGACGCCGGAGAACAACGAGGCGCAGCATGCGCGACCAGCCACGACGGTGCCGCATCCGACCGATGGCACAGCGTGGCACGGCCGGCGGAGGGCTTAGCCTGGCCCCATGCCCCGATGGGACCTCGACCGTTACCGCACCGAACTCCTCCGGCAGACCGACCTGTTGCGCTCCCTGCTGGGCGGCGCCGCCCCCGCGGTCCGCGTGCCCACCTGCCCGGCGTGGAACCTCGGCCAACTGGCGCGGCACGTCGGCGGCGCCCACCGCTGGGTGGAGACCATCGTCCGCACCCGCGCCACCGAACCGGTGTCCCACCATCTCGTGGACGACGTCTTCGACTACGGCGACGAGAACAACGAGGACACGGCCACGCTCGACGCGTGGCTCGCCGACGGCGCCCGGCAGCTGACGGACGCGCTGGCGGACGCGGGCCCCGACACCCGTGTGTGGACCGTGGTGCCCGATCAGCCCCTGGTGTTCTGGGCCAGGCGCATGCTCTTCGAGACCGTCGTGCACCGGGCCGACGCCGCCTGGACGGTGGGCCGCGGCTACCGGCTCGATCCGGCCGTGGCGCGGGACGGACTGGACGAGTGGATGTCCTTCGGCACGGTGCCCGAGGCGTACGACGGGAACGACGTACCCCTGCTCGGTGCCGGCCGCACCCTGCGCCTGTCGGCCACCGACGATCCCGCAGGTGACTGGTTCGTCGACCTCACCGGCGACGCTCCCCGCCGGCGGTACACGGGCGAGGAGGCGGCGGTGACCGTCCGGGGACCGCTCACCGATCTGCTGCTGCTCGTCTACGGCCGGCCCGTCGAGGAGCGCATCGAGGTCGAGGGCGACCGGCCGCTGCTCGACCTGTGGCTGCGCCGGACGGGCTTCTGGCTCCACGAGTGACCCGCCGCCCCAGTCGTCTGCGGCGCCGTCGTGGCTGCTCCCCGCCGGACGGGGCTTGGTGATGCGGCCGGCCACCGCGATCCCGCCAAGGCCGAGGCCGGTCATCCGGTCGTGGGCGTCCGGGGCGAGAGCGTGCAGCGCTGTGGACATCCCTTGCCGGGACCACTCTTTTCAGGGCGGGTTCACCACGGGAGGTTCCCGGATCGGTCGATGAACTGTCCCGTCGGCCCGTCCGGGCCGATCGTCGCGAGGGTCACGATGGACTCCGCGCCGTCGGCGACGCTGTGTCCGACGCCGCCGGTGAAGTCGGTCGCGGTCTGCCCGGGGTCTGCGGCGTTGACCTTCACGTCCTTCAGTTCCTTGGCGTACTGCGTCGTGAGCATCGTGACCGCGGCCTTCGAGGCGCTGTAGAGGGGCAGGGCATACTGCGACTCGATCCGCGCCGGGTCATGGGTCATGCCGAAGGAGCCCATCCCGCTGGACACGTTGACGATGACGGGGTTCGGCGACGTGCGCAGCAGCGGCAGGAAGGCGTGTGTGACGCGCACGATCCCGACGACGTTCACGTCGAGCACGGCGCTCACGTCGGCCGCGGTGTACTCCTCGACGGGGCCGACCTTGCCGAGGACGCCGGCGTTGTTGACCAGGACGTCGATCGTTCCCTCATGCGCGGTGACATCCGCGGCCGCGGCCTGGACCGAGGCGTCGTCGGTCACGTCGATCTGAACGAACCGGGCGCCCAGCGACTCGGCCGCGGCCCGACCGCGCTCACGGTGGCGGGCACCGAGGAGGACGGTGTGCCCCGCCTGGATGAGGCGACGGGCGGTCTCAAGACCGAGGGACTTGTTGGCTCCGGTGATGAATGTGGTGGTCATGCTGGTTCCTCCTGGTCCGAACAGCACGGTCGTGCGCTGTTCACGCACTCCATGCTGGGTTCCCGGGAGGATTGGCGGGAGCTACGGGACTTCCTGGTATCGCGCGTACCACCCGGCACCCCGGTCCACCGGACGAGGCGGAACGCGGGCCTTCATGCCTGCGGCGACATCCTCTGGACCCCGATGGCCGCAAGGAATTCGAGTTTGCTGCGGGCGTCGGTGCCTGGCTGCGGTGTGTACACCACGAGGCGGAGGTTCGTGTCCTGGGTGTTGAGGATGTCGGAGTTCATGGCGATGTCTCCGACATCCGGGTGCTGGACGAGTTTGTGCGCACTCTGGTGCCCGCCCACCGCTCGGCGGCTCCACAACTCGCAGAACCGTGGGCTGTGGTTCAGCCTCGACACCAACGCTGCGAGGTCGGGATCGTCGGGGTACCGGCTGGTCGTCGCGCGCAGGTCGGCCACGAGGGACTCCTCGAACGCCGCCCGCTCGGCCGCCGTCTGCCGGACCCGGGGCAGTTCACCGAGGAACTGCCAGACCAGGACGTTGCGGTCCTGCACACCGTGGGTCGTGGGATCGCCGAACGTGGCCGCGAACAGCGGATTCCAGTGCAGCAACTGCCAGGTGGCGTCGTAGATCGCCAGCGGGTTGCCGGCGAGCTGGTCCACGATCCGGTACAGGCTCCCTGGGATCATTCGTGGAACCCGGCTCCGATCCGCTGCGTGACCGGCCATGCGCATGAGGTGGGCATGCTCGTCGTCGGACAGGTGCAGGGCGCGAGCCAGGGCCGAGCAGACCTGCGCCGAGGGTGTCGCCACCCGTCCCTGCTCCAGCCGGACCACGTACTCGACCGAGATGCCGGCCAGCGTCGCCAGCTCCGCGCGTCGCAGACCGGGGACCCGACGGGGTGAGCCGTGTGCGAAGCCCACCGTCGCGGGGTCCAGCCGGTCCCGCCACGCCCGCAGCGCGGCACCGAGTTGATCCATGCACACCATCCTCCCGCACACCCCGGCCCGCTGGGCGGTACGCGCTGTACCGCGAGCAAGGAAGCCGCGATGAAGGCGTTCATGACAGCGGCCGTCACCGCATCGCGCTACGACGCGGGATCGGTGGTGGGTGTCGAGCAGCAGGACGGCGGCGCGGGCCTTGCCGGTCGTGCTCAGGGCGGTACCGCGCGCAGGGCGCGCAGTACCGCCCAGATGACGGAGATGAGCGGCACCGCCACGACCGCGCCGATCACACCCGCGACGATGCTGCCCGCGATGACGGACACGGCGACGACCAGCGGATGGAGCCGGACCGCCCAGCTCAGCACCAGCGGGTGCAGCACATGGCCCTCCAACTGCCCGATGACGACGATGAGCGCCAGCACCAGCGCCGCCGTGACGGGGCCACGCCCGGCGAGGGCGACGACGGTGGCGACCGCGAGCGCGACCGGCGAGCCCACCAGCGGCACGAACGCGGCGAAGAACTCCAGAAGGGCCAGCGGCAGCGCGAGCGGCACCCGGAGCGCGAGCAGGGCCACGCCCACGAGGACCGCGTTGGTGGCGGCCACGATGATGATGCCGCGCGTGTACCCGGCGAACGTGTGCCAGGCGGCGCGCCCCGCCAGGTCCCACCCCTCGCGGGCACCCGCGGGCAGCAACTGCTCGCGCGCCCAGCCCCAGAGCCGGTCGCCGGAGTGGATGAAGAAGACGGAGGAGAAGAGCGCGAGGGCGATCCCGGTCACCACCTCGACGACCCGGCCGAGACCACTGGCGGCGCTGCTGAGCAGGCTCCCCCGGTGCGTGCTCAGGTAGTGCATCACCTGGCGTTGCAGTTCGGCGAGCCGGCCCGGGCTGAGCCGGAACGGGGGCCGCTGGAGCCACAGTTCGATCTGGTGGATGCCGCCGCGGAACTCTCCCGCCAGTTTCGCCGACTCGCCGGCCACCGCGTTGCCCACGAGGGCGAACAGGCCGAGCAGGACCAGGATGCTGCCGACGAGCGCGAGGGCCACGCACAGCGGCCGGGGGAGCACGTGGTTCAGCAGATCGGTGACGGGGCGCAGCACCGCGGTGATGACGAACGCGAGGAACAGGGCCACGGCGACGAGCTGGAAGCGGCCCAGGATCGTGAACAGGCCGTAGACGACGATGCCGACGAGGATGAGCCGCCAGGCGTAGGCCGCGCCGACCCGCAGCCACGGCACCGTCCGTTCGGGCGCGTCGGACGCCACCGCCGGTGTGCCGTGCGGGCCGGGAGGGACACGCGGCGGCAGCCGCGTCGAGTGGGCGGGCCTGCTGCCCAGGACCGTGCCCCGTGCCCCGCGCCCGCGGCCCGCGCCTCCCGGCCGTCTCTGATGACCAGTCATATCCAGAGCACCGTACGGGCAAGCGGGGCCGCCCGCGGGGTGCAACGCGCACGGACGGGCCGGACGCCGTCGGCTTGGACGCCCGTCCGGGCCTCACTCTTGTCCGCTTTCGTCACGACATGGCGTCGTCCGATCCTACGAACTTCCTGCCCTGGGGCTTCCCTGAAGGCATCTGATAGGAAACCTTCCTGTCAATGCATGGGTCCGGACCAACTCCCATCCCCCCACCTCTGGTTGGAGCCCTGATGCACCTCGGCCATGACGCAGCGTCCCCCTCCGGCGTGCCCCGCCGGACCCTTGTCGTGCTCACCGCAGCCGCGGCCCTCGGTGCCCTCGTCCCCGCACCCCGCGCCACCGCGGCGCAGGCGGCACCGGGCCTCGACGACCCGGCGAAGAAGGAGACGGCCATGAAGCTCGTGTCGAGCGCGGAGAACTCCTCGCTCGACTGGAAGGCCCAGTACGGATACATCGAGGACATCGGTGACGGCCGCGGATACACCGCCGGCATCATCGGCTTCTGCTCGGGCACCGGCGACATGCTCGACCTCGTACAGCTCTATGCCGACCGCAGGCCCGGCAACGTCCTCGCCCCCTACCTGCCCGCGCTGCGCCGGGTCGACGGCACAGACTCGCACGCCGGCCTCGACCCGGACTTCCCCCGCAGCTGGCGCACCGCCGCCGGGGACCCCGTGTTCCAGCAGGCCCAGAACGACGAGCGGGACCGCGTCTACTTCAACCCCGCAGTGCGCCGGGGCAAGGACGACGGGTTGCGCGCGCTCGGCCAGTTCACCTACTACGACGCGATCGTCATGCACGGCGACGGCACCGACGCCACCGGCTTCGGCGCCATCCGCGAGCGGGCGCTGCGCTCGGCCCGGCCGCCGGCGCGGGGCGGCGACGAGACGGTGTATCTCGACGCCTTCCTCGACGCCCGGGTGTGGGCCATGAAACAGGAGGAGGCGCACAGCGACACCAGCCGGGTCGACACCGCGCAGCGCGTGTTCCTGCGCAACGGCAACCTGGACCTGAACCCGCCCCTGGACTGGAAGGTCTACGGCGACAGCTACCACATCGGCTGACGACATGGGTACTGAGTGCCTTTTCCTCGGGCACTCAGTTCCCTGCCTCGGTGTCCCGTTCCTTGACGTCCTCCAACTGCTGCACGATCCGCCACATCGGGGTGCTGCTCCGGGTGACCACGACCAGGGTCTCGCCGGTGTCGCCCCAGGTGCGGTGGACGAGGTCGAGGGCCCGGTCGATGCCCGCCGCGGCATCGCCGCGGGCACCGGAGCGCAGCCAGGCGCGCAGCCCGTAGTTGTGCGCGGCCACCACGCTCGCGGCGACCGTGTACGCCCGGACGTCACCGTCCGGCAGTGTCGCGAACCGCTCCCTGAGATAGCCGGCGAGGGCCCGCTCGTAGCGCCACACCACGGACGTCTCGTGGGCCTTGAGGGCCGGCACCTTGCGGGTGAGCGCGTACCGCTTCACCGAGAACTCGGCGTTCTCCGCGTACATGCGCATCACCAGCCGGGCCGCGCCACAGGCCCGCGCGACCGGGTCGGGGTCCCGGGCCCCCTCCGCCAGATACGCGACCATGTCGGCGAGCGCCCGCTCGTGGTCGGGGAAGACGACCTCCTCCTTCGTCGGGAAGTACCGGAAGAAGGACCGGCGGCCCACGCCCGCCCGGCGCACGATGTCGTCGACGGTCGTGGCGTCGTAGCCGTGCTCGGTGAAGAGCTCGAACGCCGCGGAGACGAGGAGATCCCTGATGGGAGCCTTTTCCTGGTCGTCACCTGCCGGGGCGTCGCGCCCGCCGACGCGCGTGCTGGGGTCGTGCTGCTCGTCCATGACCCGAACGTACCTGCTCCCTTCCGGTGTGGCACTCACTGTGCATAATGAGGGTACTGAGTGCCATATCTGTGGGAGAGCTGATGTCGGACTTCGACCTGTACCGTCCGTCCGAGGAGCACGAGATGCTGCGTGCGTCCGTGCGTGCGCTGGTGGCGGCGAAGATCGCGCCGTTCGCGGCGGAGGTGGATGAGGAGGCGCGTTTCCCGCAGGAGGCGCTGGACGCGCTGGTGGCGAGCGATCTGCATGCGGTGCATGTGCCGGAGGAGTTCGGGGGTGCGGGGGCGGACGCGCTGGCCACGGTGATCGTGATCGAGGAGGTGGCGCGGGCGTGTGTGTCCTCGTCGTTGATTCCGGCGGTGAACAAGCTGGGGTCGTTGCCGGTGATGCTGGCGGGTTCGGCGGAGCTGAAGAAGCGGTATCTGGCTCCGCTGGCGCGGGGTGAGGCGATGTTCTCGTACTGCTTGTCGGAGCCGGAGGCGGGTTCGGACGCGGCGGGGATGCGGACGCGGGCGGTGCGGGACGGTGACCACTGGGTGCTGGACGGGGTGAAGCGGTGGATCACGAACGCGGGGGTGTCGGAGTTCTACACGGTGATGGCGGTGACGGATCCGGGGGCGCGGTCGCGGGGGATCTCGGCGTTCGTGGTGGAGAAGTCGGACGCGGGGGTGTCGTTCGGCGCGCCGGAGCGGAAGCTGGGGATCAAGGGATCGCCGACGCGTGAGGTGTATTTCGACGGGGTGCGCATTCCGGCGGAGCGCATGATCGGCGCGGAGGGCACGGGGTTCGCGACGGCGATGCGGACGCTGGACCACACGCGGATCACGATCGCGGCGCAGGCGCTGGGGGTGGCGCAGGGGGCGTTCGACTACGCGAAGGAGTATGTCCGGGAGCGGCAGCAGTTCGGCCGGCCGGTGGCCGATTTCCAGGGTGTGCAGTTCATGCTGGCGGACATGGCGATGAAGATCGAGGCGGCGCGGCAGCTCACGTATGCGGCGGCGGCGAAGTCGGAGCGCGGGGACGCGGACCTGACGTTCCAGGGGGCGGCGGCGAAGTGTTTCGCGTCGGATGTGGCGATGGAGGTGACCACGGACGCGGTGCAGTTGCTGGGCGGGTACGGGTACACGCGGGATTACCCGGTGGAGCGGATGATGCGAGACGCGAAGATCACGCAGATTTATGAAGGCACGAACCAAGTTCAGCGGATCGTGATGGCAAGGAACCTTCCCTAGCAGGGTTTTTGCAGGTCAGGAGCTGTTTCGAAGGTCCGGCGGGACGCCCCCGGCTTTCTGTCCGTTGCGGCCTGATCAGGGCCGTTCCTGGGCGTCATGCTGGGGGAATCCTGGGCAGATGCCGGGCCGAAAAAGGCCACTGACCTGCACAAACAACACAGCCCCCTGCGCGACGCCGGGGGCTGTTGTCGTACGCGGATCAGGCGACCTCTGATGCCTCCGTCGGGTCGTCGGCGCCGGGCGTCAACATCGTCGCGATGGCCGCCCGGCCACGCTGCTCGGCCCCTTCGAAGATGTAGTGGTAGTGCTCTCTCAGCACGTCCGTACTGCTGTGGCCCATCCAGTCGGCCACATCGTTCTCGGGGACTCCGGCGTACAGCAGCCGCGACCCGTAGTAGTGCCGGAGTGAGTGCGCCTTGCAGTACTTCACCTGTCCCTTGCCCAGAGCCTCCATCCAGATCTTCGGGTAGAAGTACGACGCGTAGAGGTAGCCAGTCCGCGTCACGTTGGGGAAGAGAAGCCGCTCCGGCCCCCAGACACCGTGGTTCTTGATGTGTCGCCGGAGCTCGAAGGCGACGTTCGGCGGGAGGGGGACGGTACGCCCTGGCTCGCCTTCATCACGAGCCTTGATGTGCCGACGCTGGATCGCGCTGTTCTTCCCCGACTCGGTGTCTCCGTCCTCCGCAATCTGGAAGTCGACGCGAAGCGTCTCGGCCTTGAAGTCGATCTGATCTCGGGACACCGCCATGGCCTCACCCAGCCGCAGGCCGCACCCGGCCATGAGCCACAGCATCGCGCGGTATCGCGGAGGAGCGGCATCCAGCATCGCCAGAACTTCCCGGGTCGTGAGCCGCCTTGCGGTGCTCTTCTGCTCCCGGATCTCCTTGGCACGGCTGCCCGCGCCCTTGACCTTCTTGCACGGGTTCCGGCCGACGATCTCGTTGACGACAGCCCAGTCCATCATCCCGGAGAAGAACGAGAACCGCTGACGCCGTGTGCGGGCGGACAGCTTCCGGTCCTGCTCCATCCACAAGAGCCACTGCTCAACATCTGCGACCTTCAGGGACACGATGGAACGGGCCTTGAAGAACGGCTCAATGGTCGTGTTGAGGATGGACCGGTACTGCTTCTTGGTGCTGTTCTCCAGCTTCCTTTGATTGGTCCACTGCTCCCACACGGCCGTCACGGGCTGCTTGCCCAAGCGGTCGTCCAGGTAGGTCCCGGCGTCGAGTTCCTGCTCCTTGCGCTTGCGCTGGTCGTCAGCCCGCTTCTTGGTCTCGAACGTCTTCTGCCGCTGCTTGCCGTCCGGGTCGTACCAGAACGTCGTCCACTTCTTCGGGTCGTCCTTTGACCGCGCGACCCATGCCCTTGCCACTGAAGCGGCCCCCTCCTGCTGCTGTCGACGTACGGGCCCACCCCGCCGTCGCGCCGGTCACTCCCCGGCGTTTCAAGTTTGCGCACTGACCACCCGGGGTTGTCAACACAGGGTGGAACCCCCTGGGTGTGCTAACTTGAGTGATATGGAAGCGGATGACAGTGGGTTCGAGATCACTCAGCAGCAAGGCGCCTGGGTGGTCCGCATGTGGTGGCCCGTGGGGCCGATCAACGGGGGACCACAACGGATCACCATCGAGCCGGCCGAAGATGCCCCTGCCCGTGAGGTGGCACGGGGCATCTCGACCACTGTCCTGCGCAGGCTCGATGTAGCCGCAGCCCTGGAGTTGGCCAAGCAGGCTCCCGAAGCCCAGCGGACGTTGGAGGAGGTGGCAGGGAAGGTAAATGGGATGGGAGAGGCGGCAGGGCTCGCCCTGGAGGGCGAGGGCGTCTCAGAGCGGTACTTGGCCTTGCTTGTTGCCACGTACACCGCCATGGCGGATTTTGGGGCTCCTGCGCCCATTCCGTGGCTGGCACGGCTCATCGGCCGCCGACCTGAGACGGTGAAGGATCATCTGAAGCGGGCCAGAAGGGACGGATTCCTGACCACAGTTGCCGGTAAGGCGGGTGGAGAGTTGACGGACAAGGCCAAAGCCATACTTGTGGAAATGGCTGAAGCAGGTAGCCAACACGGCTAGATCACCTAGCACTTCATATGTATTGAGCCCCCGAGGGTCTTCGGGGGCTTTCTTGCTTCTTGGAGGATGAATGGCGTACCCGAGACTGATGACCGTTGACGACGTCGCCAACTACCTGAGCAAGCCCCGTTCCTGGGTGTACGGCAACTGGAAAGCCGAACAGATTCCGTTCCGCAAGGTGGGTCAGTCTCTCCGCTGCCGACCGGCCGACTTGGAAAAGTGGCTGGACAACCAGAACTGAAGAACCGCGAGAAGTGCATGCCCCCGAGGCGATTCGGGGGCTTTTTGTTTGCTGAGAGGACTGCGTGACTAAGACGATTCCGCCGACTCGCAAGAGGGCCAGAAGAAAGCTGGAGAAGCGAGCGGACGAAATTCTGGCAGCGTCAAGAGAGGAGACCTCGGAGAGTTGGCCTCCGGTCTGGCAGCGGCACGATGAGGAGACCGAGCACGACCGGATAGCCGTGGCTCACACGGGCGCGCATTCTCTGCATGAGGCAGCTTTGTTCTGCATGTTGCCGTCCTACGACCCGCAGGAGGGAACGCAAGAGATTTCGCAACTGATGGCAGAGAGGCCAGGGGTCGACGCGGAGGACACGGAAACGGTTCTGGCGACCGAGGGAGGGTTCCACAAGTCGGGTAAGGAGCAGCCGAAACGGGAGGTGTGGGAACGCTGCCGCTGGCTCGGATGTGGAGAGCCGCTGTACAGCCCTGAGAAGCCCCGGAAGCGCGGGAACCCGCGGAAGTACTGCGACACCCATAAGAAGGACGCCAGGGCGCGCACAGAGCGCCTGAGAACCAGAGGGATATGGGTAGGCAAGCACCGAAACCTCTCCTACATCGAGGAGCACCCGACGCCGATTCCCGAGTGGTTTCGCCCCCTGCTGGAGGACTGCTACCAAGTCAACAGGGACTACTGGCTTCCGCTGAACATGCCGGGCCGGATGTGAGTCTGGCATTTATTCCCCAGGGGTGGAGGGTCATTCCTCTGGGGCCATGCACACTCGGCGGTGTGCCTCTGGCACGGCCAACGGGCCGGGCAGTTCCTAAGTCGTCATGAGGCTCTGCGGACACCTCCCTGTGAGAGGGACAACGTAGAGAAACACTTCTCCCCTTACTTCCTACTTGCATCGTTCACAGTGGGGGGTAAGGGGGGCAGTGTCTTCTCTTACGTTGTCCTCTTGTGAGGTATAGGGCCGCTCTTAGGCGGCCCTTCTCCACTTCTTCTTTTCATTGACTAGCTTTATAGGAGGTGTCGCTATGAGCGACGCAGAACCGATTCCCGAGCCCCAGCCGGCCGACCCTTCCGATTCTGTTCGGGCTGAGGTTGAGCGGGAGTATTCCGGGAAACTGGCACGGGCTGAACTCAAGGGCTACGCAGCCCAGGCCGGGATCACTCTGCCCGATGGATTCACCGAATACCTGGATGGTTCCAAGCTGCTTGGTGAAGACGGCAAGCCTTCGGCTGAGGCTATGGACAAGGCCCTGGCGCCTTTCAAGCTCAAGGAACCGACATTCCCTCACCTTGTCGGCTCCGGCCCTAACCGCAGCGGTGGTCCTCTCCCTGAGCGCCCCCGCGTTTCTCTCGACGTTCGTAAGCGATAAATAGGAGTACCTACATGACCCTTGGCTACCAGAATCCAGGCTCCACCACCTTCATTCCGGAAATTTTCGACGCTGATCTCATTACGCAGTTTGATCTCCTTCTGGTCTGGGCCTCTCCAATTGTTTCCAATAACAAGTATGAGGGGGAGATTCGCACGAAGGGCGATGTCGTCCACATCAATAGCCTTCTTCGTCCCACGGTTGGCGATTACACGATCGCTGATGGAATGACTGCCCAGCGGCCGGAAACCGTGGACCAGGCACTGACCATTACTGAGGCGAAGTACCTTCAGGTTCTCGTGGAGGACGCGGAACGGGTTCAGCTTGCCGGGGGCCTTGACTCGCCCATCAATCAGCAGATGATCCGGGCCCTGGCCCGTGAGGCTGACACCTTCATGGGCAACATCATCGCCACCGGGGCGACGGCGCTTCCGGCCATCACTCCGACCGCTGCCAACATCCCCCAGAGCCTCTACAGCGCGCTCCTGGACATGATGCTGGCCCTGGATGACAACGACATCCCGGCAGGCCGTTACGTGGTCGTTTCGCCGCGTGTGAAGCGGTATCTCATTGAGCATCCGGCCGTGGCCAACGCTGCCGCGTACGGCGAAGGTGGCGTGACTGCTAACGGTGTTGTTGCTCGCCTTGCGGGGTTCACCATCCTGACGACTACGGCCATGCCTGCGGGCGTGGACATCGTGGCGGGTCACTCGGAGTTCGCCACCTACGCGAGCCAGTTCACCGGCTTCCGCGAGGGGCAGTCGGAGAAGTACCGGGCTGACTACATCGACACCCTGCATCTGTACGGAGGGAAGATCGTGCGATACCCGGAGTTGGACACGAAGAAGTCCGACAGCACCTTTGATGAGTCCAAGCCGACCAAGGGAATCGTCAAGGCCGCTGTCACGTGGCCTACTGCCTAACCCCTTGATTAGTTCGGGCCCCTGCCGACCAGTGGGGGCCCGTTCTTCTCACTGTCCGTCGATCAGAAGCCTGCGCCGGCCGTCGACCGCGCGTAACGAAAACTGGAGGTGCCATGCCGAAGATGCGTAACCCGAACTCTCCGCACAGCCGATACAAGGGACTGCTCGAACTGCCCTGGGATCACGGCCTACCGGTGCCCGACATGCCATCTGGCCGGGAGTGGACGGAGGCAGAGCGTGAGCAGTGGCGGCAATGGTGGAGCAGCCCACAGGCTGCTATGTGGGACGAGTCATTCATACCGACAGTGGCTGTGATGCTCACCTACTTCGGGAAGATCCTGGAGGGCACAGCAACCAGCACGCATCAGATGGAATACCGACACCTTGCGGGGGCATTGGGGCTGACCGCAGAGGGAATGAAGCGGCTCGGATGGGCTTTCCAGGGAGACGCGCAGTGAGCGGGCGGCGAGCGGCCAAGGCGGGGGCAGCCGTGTACGACGGGCTTCACCGGACCGGCGTTGAGTGCCCTTGGGTCGACCGCCAATGTTCTGACTGCCTCCAAGAGTTCGCCGCCCATGTAGGTTGGCTCCTTACGCAGGAGACAAGGCCCTGGGCTGACGATGTGAGTCACGATCCGGACCGGTGTGCCCAGTGTCGGCGGTCGCCTTAGCCGACGTCAGCCCTGCTGCTGACCACTGCGCCGCCCGTGGTCCCGCATGCAAGCCCAGTCCATGCACTTCTCGCAGTGTCGGCACTCGGTGCGCTTACTGTCGGGCGGCAAAGAGGTTCCGCAGTCGGCGCACTTCTTTTCGTTGGCGGTTGTGGACGGATCACTCATGGGTGTGGGCTCCTCCCCTTGGGGTGCACATCTTACCAACGCGAGCAATCGACAATTTATCGGCTCCGCGATGACATATTCTGATTGACAAACACGGTCGAAGGAAGGCACCCCCGGTGGGTCCTATTCTTTATAGAATTACCATTACCCCCATATTGAGTAATGTGTCAGTTATTCGTTAGTTACCGTTCTGTGATAGGGATGCGAAAGAATAGGAGTCAAGCGGGGAGGCCGTAGAGCAACGCTCCGGACCCTCACTCAGACTTCCGCACTAACGAAGGAATGCAGCGCTATGCGTAAGACGGTGCTTGTGCCGGTTGAGTACACCTTTTGCGATGCACACATTGCGCGTGACGGTTCTGAGGTTGAGGCCACCTCATCACTGACACTGGGTAAGAACACCTGGCACCTGTGCCTTGAACACGATGTTTCGTTCGGCAGGTACCTCTGTGACGCTTTGGGCGCTCCATCTGGGCGAGAGGCCGTACAGACTGAGCCCGAGTCCATGCCGATTGTTGAGCCTGCCCCGGAGCCGGAGCCGGAGCCGGGGCCGGAGCCGGAAGCGGTTCCCGCTGTGGAGCCTGACCCTGAGCCGGTTCCGTCCGTGATGATCGCTGGCGAGGTGCCCGGTTACTCGTGGGAAGACGCCAGAGAGGCCGTTCGGCGCATGGGCTTTGAGGTGGTTGGCCGTGCCGATGACAGCACGGTCCTGCTGATCCTGGGTGAGGGTGGCGACCGGAACGCCACCAAGCTGCGGGACGCTTCCGAGCGTGGCATCCCTGTGATGGATGTGCGGGAACCGGGACGCTTCAAGTCGGCTGTTCGGTCGGGTGAGTTGGTCGGCGGTGACCCGCTTCCGGAGCCTGCCAAGGTCGACCGTTCCGGGATGAGTGAGCGTGAGCGGAACCGTGCCGTCCGGGCGTGGGCACGGGAGAACGGTTTCACCGTGCCCACCAAGGGTCGAATCCCGATGCATGTGCGCCATGCCTGGGAGCACCGGGACGCGTCGGAGGGAAAAGCGGCAGCGGCCTAACCGCCGCCCCCGCAGTGCCGGGCGTCGAGTGCGCCCGGCCTCCCCGGCCAAAGACCAACCAACCAACCATGTTCGAGATTGAGGCAGCATGAGCACGCCCGTTCTGTACGGTCCTATCGGTCGCGCGGTTCGCCGGATCGCCCCGTTCATTGAGGCGGACCCCTTGGGGGTGTATGTGGCCGCCCTGTCGATGTGGTCGGCCGCTATCGGTGGCACGGTCAAGGTGTCTTCCCGTGGCCCCCGGCCTGTGCTGCTGTGGTCCGCTCTGGTGGCCGGTACAGGGCGCGGTAAAGGAACTGCGCTCCGGGCCGCTCATCACGTCCTGGACGAGGCTCTGGGCCGCTTCCTGGCCACGCACACCACGTCTGGCATCACGTCCGGGGCGAGCATGGTGAATCACCTGTGGGAGCAGCAGGAAGCGACGGCCGAGACGGAGCACGGGCGGGACGTGCGGACTCTGGTGGTCGAGGAAGAGTGGTCGGAAGTGCTGCGCAGGGTGAAGCGGGATGCGTCGTTCACAACCAAGCTGCGGAGCGCATGGGATGGTGCAACGCTCCGGAACACCACCAAGGATGAGGCGCAGGAAGTACGCGACCCTGCCATGGTCCTCCACTGCCACGTCACGCCCTCCGACTGGGCAAAGCACGTGGGCGAGTCGGAAGCGGCGGGTGGCTCTTACAACCGCATCCTTCCCTTCCTGCTGGGGTCGGTGCCGCTGTTGGATGATGACCGGGTGAGCCTGCCGGAGGTGGACGGGCGGGAGCTGGCCGACGCCTACGGGTGGGCGACTGCCCGGCCCCGTGTGATCACGCTTGCAGAAGACGCCCGGCCGCTGTGGCGGGTGGTTCGCCGGTACGCCCGCATCCTGGGTGAGACCCTGCCCGAAGGACAGGCAGTGTTCATCGAGCGAACGGCAGAACAGACGCTCAGGGTTGCGGCCTGCCTGGCAGCGTCCGAGTGCTCGGAGACGATCACGGAAGAGATGCTGTCGGCAGCATTCAGCTTGGTTCGTCGGTCGGTGCAGGATGCCGTCCGCATCACCAAGGGGGCGACCTCCCCGAAGGTGAAGCGACAGCCGCTCAGCCTTGAGGACAAGGTGCGGGCCCGGATCGAAATGTTCGGAGGTCGGGCCACTTCCTCCCAGGTGCTCCCGTACGTGGGAGCGACCGCAGCAGAGGTCAGGGAACTGCCCGGAATCGTCGTGACGGTGGAGCGGTCGGGCAAGACCGGCCGACCGGCCACCGTTTTCACGGTCCGCGGTGACACTTCCGGTGACTCTGTGCCTCAGCCGGCCAGCACGGACAGCGACAGGAAGCGGGACAGTTCCCCTCACGCGGAGGCGCAGCCGGCCAGCGCGGAGCGTGAGCAGAACCGTGCCACTGTGGTCCGGCTGGACACCTACCGCCCGCCCCTCAAGCAGGCCCAGGAGCCCAAGCCGGTGAAGCGGCCGGAACCGCTCATCGACTCCAATCCCTTTCGCGCACTGCTCTGACTGCTCGAACAAACCCAAGAACGCCCCCACTGAATCGGGTGGGGGCGTTCGTTTGCTTGGTCAGCGTCGCAGTTCCCGGTATGAGTCCAGCACCCGTAGTGCAGACATGTACGTCGGCCGGAAACCGGGACAGTTCCGCTCAGTCGGCAGCGTCCACACTTCCCAGCACGCCATGCAGCGCATCACGCCGGAGTGTTCCGGGTCGGACTGTGCACTGCCGCCGCACTGTGGACACTGCTGCATGGTGGCTCCCCTATGCGGCTACGTCGAACTCACCCAGCTTGGCACCGCTCAGGAAGTCGGTCCACTCGTCGGCCGTGAACTCGACCACCTGGCCGGACACGGTGCTACGGACCGCCACCTTGCCGGGGATGTTGGTGGCGACCTCGACACAGCGGGGGTCGTTGTTGTTGTACTGGCACGCACTGGAGGTGCGGAACTCGAACGCGGGGGCTGCGGTCATGCGGGTGCCTCTCTCTGTGGGAGTGGTGCACTGCACTTACGACCCGCCCGGCTGCCTACCTGTCCTTCTTCACGGGGTTGGCTAAGCAACCGGGCGGGGGCTTACGCCGCCCCTGCCGGGAATCCCGATTGGACACGGGGGAGTCCAGTTCGGCCACATCCGGCAGGGACGGAACATGCGGGTCAGGTCACCACCTGATCGGCTCCAGCTCCCCGCCAGCACAGACCGGGCAGGGGACCTTGAACGTGTGATGGCAGGTGAGACAGCCAGCGAACCCGCAGCAGTCGGGACACCAGATTGAGCGGTGACCGATGCACACTCCGCAGTAGGTCTGCGGGGGCGTCGGTGCTTCGACCGCTGGCTTCGGTGGGGCTTTGCGTTCACACTTACGGGCCGGACGTGTTGCTGTCTGAACGCTCACAGCCCGCCCCTGCGGCTCCGCGCGTTGGCCTCAGAAACCCTGCTGCTCAAATCCCCGGTCGGCGGGGCCTTGTAGTCAGGACACTTCGGGCTGCCGCACTCGCAGCGGGGCCAGCGCAAGGCCGAGTTGGGCGCAAGGTCCGCCCCTTCGGGGCCAGGGTTGGTCCTCTGCACCATGAGCACGCCGTCTATGCCGAACGCTCCGGAGAGACGGGAGAGGAACTGTCGGGCCTCACTGCTGCCCAGATGATCAGCCGCTTCGGTCCCATGTGCCTTGCTGTCGCTCACCATGGCCCCCATCTTCGGCGGCCCACGATTGCGCCTCTAGCCTGTTTCCTGTTCCCGCAAAAAGTCGTTGCGGATGCTTTCGATCAGATCCCGCATTTCGTCGCCGGCCAGCGCGGCTCGCTCGAATCCTTCAAACTTATCAACGTAGAGACTCACATCTCGCGGGTCCGTAACGACGACTTCGGCATGGACGGTTTCAACCGTCACCATGCGGTCGTCACGGATGACGAAAGCATGGTTCGCGATGTCATGTTGCTGAACTCGCAGAGGGACTATCCGGATGTCCACGTGGGAGAGCCGCGAAATGGAGACGATGCGATCAAGCTGAGCAGCCATCATCTGTGGTCGCACGATGCGCCAGCGCAGAACGGGTTCGGTGATGATGAACCGGAGTGACTTTGCGTTGTCGTAGAGAACCGCTTGTCGTTCGAGTCGCCCATTGATCGTTCGCGTGAGTGCGTCTTCACTCAGATTGTGCCGTTGCAGAATGGCCCTGATGTACTCGGGAGTCTGGAGCAGGCCTGGAACGAGCGCGGGTTGAAACAGCCGCAGTACAGACATCTGGGCTTCCAGAGCCTTGGCGGCCTGCTGGCCCTTGTGGACCCCGATCCGCTTGAGTAGGCGCCACGCCGTCGCCTCCGTCGCAGACGCGCGTGCGGCTTCCGCGTACTCTGCTTTGACCTCGTCCGAGACACCGATGGCGGTCAGGATGCGCTCTACGTCCGTGGCGCTGGGTGCCAGCTTCGCATTCTCGATCTTGGACAGCTTGGACGGAGACATGAGGGCGCTGCGGGCCACCGCTTTGGCTTCCTTGCCGGATGCCACTCGCAGCGCCCGCAGCGCGGCTCCAAGCTGTGCTCTGTTCACGTCCCGTACTTGGCCCACCATCCGGTGAACGGTTCCGCGTGCGAGAGAGCCGCATCACGGTACCGCGTAAATTCCGCTGTTCGTTCCGGAGGTAGCACTTCCGATCCCAGGTACTTTCCGCCTCCGTCGTAGTTCATCACGGCCACGGATTCGGAGTCGAAGAACCAGAAATCCGGAACATTCTCCAAGGGGTTAGGTTTGTCGGTGATGTCGAGGATGAAGAACTCTTCGCCCCCGCTCACATTCTTGTGATAGCCCCAGCCGAGTTCGAACTTAAGATAGTCCGTGAGCGGGCGGGACAGGATATGGACCCGGTATACCCGCTTCCCCTTCTCGGTGTGCGAGCGTAGTTCTTCGATCCAGCCAGCGTTGTAGTCGTCTGGCTGTGGCTCCCCGGCCAGGAACGCCTGATAGGCGTCGACGCTCCCGGACTTGCTGTAGTCGTCCAGGGTCTCCAGCCGGAATGCCTCGCGCTTGAATGCCTCGAAGAGGTCGCCGAGAGTCCTAGATGAGGTTGTCACGGATGGCCTTCTGGATCAGTTCCATCGGGATCTCGACCAGGGTTTCGTGGGCGGGAATCTGAAGCCCGTGGTCGGTCGGAGTCTCGCCCTGTACCAGGAAGGTGCCACGATCCGTGGCGTAGATCGTCGGGCAGTCCTTGATGTCGCACGTGCTGACCAGCTTGGTGACCTTCATGGTCTGGGTTCCCCTCTCCCGTGCCGCTGCCAGTACCCCGCATCTGGGTTGATGCTCCCGAGGGCTGTGCGCACCGGTCAAGCGATCACGGTTGACGGAACGGGAAACCGCGTAACTTGCGTCGGGCCTGCTCGTATACCGCGCGACTGGCGGCGCTGCCTCCAGCGCGCCTCGGCCTGCGCAGGCTGTTGGCGATCATGGGGAAATGCTGGGGAGGCCCCCTCTGGGAGGGGTGTTCGTGCAGGCCAGGGTCATATGACCTGTAAAGCACGCAGATCTACGAGGGCACCAACCAGGTCCAGCGGGTCGTCATGGCTCGCAACCTGCCCTGAGCGGCCCCGCCCGTTACCCCCTTGACGACGGTCCCGTACTGGCCGGCCGTCAGGTTTCGTGTCGGTGTGCCGCGGTGGCCAGGGCGGGCTGGAGGCGGCGGGCCGCGATCAGGTGGTCGGCGGTCCAGATGATGCGGACCGCCGTGTCCGAGGCCCGCCCGCGCTCGTCCAGCAGATCGCGGCGTACCGACTCGACCAGCCCCGCCGCGCTGTCCGGATCGGGCGGCAGCGGATCGGGCACGCGCTGCGGCCCGTCGAGGCACCCGGCCAGATCCCGGTACCAGCCGGTCACCCGGCCCGCCGCGGCGAGCAGGACCAGCCGGGCGGCGGCCCGGTCGGCCCCGTCGGACGGGTCATGGGCCCGCCGCCACAGCCCCAGCACGGCGTCCGCGGCCAGCCGCAGCCCGACGATCCCCGTGACCAGGGCGGTCATGTCGGCCAGCGGGACGGGCTTGGCGCCGCGCTCGGCCAGATAGCTGCGGAAGGCGTCGTCCAGGCGTCGCGCGGACGCGGCCGCCGCACGCCCCTGCTCCAGCGGCGCGTCGGCCGGCGTCGGCGGTCTGCCGCACCTGCCGACGGCGTACTCCACCGCACCCGCCAGATAGCGGGCGCTGTCGGTGTACGCGGCGGCCAGCGCCCGGTCGACCGCGGCCGTGGCGCCGCGCGGCCAGAAGAACAGGCCGACCAGCACACTCACCGCACAACCCAGGCCGATGTCCTGGATCCGCAGCAGCACGATGTGCCAGTTGGGGTTCTGGCCGACGTTGAACAGCACGACCAGCGTGACGGTGAAGGCCGCCTGGCCCGCCGTGAACGAGACGGCGGCCGGCGCGATGCCGGCGACCAGCACGGCGAGCGGCAGCAGGAACCACAGCGCGGTGCCATGGTGGCCGACGAGCTGCAGCAGCCCCGCGCCGACGACCGAGCCCGCGAGGGTGCCGCCGAGGGCGCGTACCGCGTTCTGCCCCGTGCTGAGCGCGTTCGACCGCAGCACCGACAGCGTGCCGAGCAGCACCCAGAAGGAGTGCTGGACACCGGTCACGTCGGCCAGGGCGACGGCGATGCCGAGGCCCAGCGCGCCGCGCAGGCTGTTGTGCAGCCACACCGAGTGCGGCTGGAGATGGGCCGCGGCCCGCTCGCGCGCGGCGGCCAGCGGCCCCGCGAGCGCCCCGGAGTCGCGGCCCAGCAGCCGCTCCGGCCAGGTGCGCCGCTCCGCCGCCGTGGCCACCCGCACGTTGTCCGCGACCTGGAGGGTCGCGAAGCCCAGCTCCTGGGCGCGGAAGGACACGTCCAGGGCGCCCAGGAAGGCGCGGACCTCCGTCTCGGTCCCCGGACGGTGGTGCACCGGCACCCGGACGGTGGCCGCGCGTTCCAGGCCCGCCACGGCCGTGCACAGATCGGCCGTGGCGGCGGTGATCGTGTCGGGCGCGGTGCGCGGCCCTGCGAGCAGGTCGGCGGCCTGGTCGAGGACCGCGGCGGCGGCCCGCAGCACGGCGTGGGCGTCCGCGTCGCAGGCACGGCAGCCGGCCGGGGACCGTCCGGCGTCGGCCGCGACGGCGGTCAGCCAGGTCAGCTCGTCGACGAGCCGGACGAGGGCACGGGAGCCGGCGGACAGACCCGTGGGCCGGTACGGGGTGGCGTCGAAGGCGGAGCGCAGATCGGCCGCCGCCGACGCGGTCCGCGCGGCGAGTTCCTCGTGGCGCCCGGCCGTCGGCGCGTCCGGCGCGCCCGCCGACCGCGACACCTGGGCACGCAGGTGCGCCGCCGCCGCACGGCACACCCGGGCGGCCGGCGCGCTGAGCGGGTCGGCGACCGGCCGGGGCCACAGCAGGCAGACCGCGAGCAGCGCGGCCAGCGCGGCGAGCCCCGCCCCGGCCAGCCGCGCCGGCACCTGCGACAGCGGCGCGGGCGAGGTCACCGGCAGCACGAACGCCAGCAGCAGCGAGGTGGTCGCGCCCGCCAGCACGGAGCTGACCACACCCGAGAACAGGATCAGGAAGCCGACCACCACCATGACGGCGACCGCCGCCCACGTCGCCCCGGCGACCAGCGAGCCCAGACAGATCAGTACCGCCCAGGCCACCGCGAGCCCCAGATACGCCCGCACCCGCTGCACCATCGGACCGGTGAAATCGACCAGCAGCAGCATCGAGATGGACCCGAACGCGGCGTAGGTCGCCATGACGGGCGAGCCGATCACCTGACCGCACAGGGCGAACAGGGCGGGCATGACCAGCGCGGTGCGCCCGGCCCGACGGGTCGCCGCGAGGTCCGGATCGTGTGCGCGTAGCCATGCCAGGAGTCTCGCCGGCCGGCTGCCGCCCCTCTCTCGCATAGGCCCGCGCACCTCCCGCGGTCGGCCCCTCCGCCTGCCTGGACGACGTCAGTATCGGCCACACCGGGCGCGCGCACCCGGTGCGCGGGGCCGGGCGGGGGCCCCGGCGCCGGGTACGGCGGCTGCCTCAGGCCGCGTACGGGTACGCGGGGTAGGTGAGGTAGCCGGCGTCGCCGCCCTGGTAGTACGTGCTCTCGTCGGCCGGGGCGATCGGCAGTCCGGTGCGCAGCCGCTCGACCAGGTCGGGGTTGGCGATGAAGGCGCGGCCGAAGCTGATCAGGTCGGCGCCCAGCCCCAGCCAGCGGTCGGCCGCGGTCCGGTCGGTCTGCCGGGAGCCCATGGGCAGCACCGGGTTCATGATCAGCGTGCCCGGCCAGGCCCGGCGGAGCCCCAGCAGCGTGTCGTCGGCGGAGGTGGCTTCCAGATGGACGTAGGCCAGCTCCAGGCGGGACAGTTCGGCCAGGAGCGCGGTGTACAGCTCGGGCACGTCGCTCTCCTCGACGCCCCAGAACGTGCCGCCGGGGGAGAGGCGGATCCCCGTGCGGGATGCGCCCACGGCGTCCGCGGTCGCGGCGGCGGCCTCGACGGCGAACCGGATCCGGTTGGTCACCGAGCCGCCGTAGCGGTCGGTGCGCACATTGGCGTTGGCGGAGAGGAACTGCGAGATCAGATAGCCGTTGGCGCCGTGCAGTTCGACGCCGTCGAAGCCCGCGTCGACGGCGCGGCGCGCGGCCAGCGCGTACGACTCGGCGTGCTCGGGCACCTCGTCGGTGGCCAGGGCGCGCGGCATCGGCGCGGGCTGGGGTCCGGTGGGTGTGAACACCTCGCCGACGGCCGGTACGGCCGACGGACCGACGGGCTGGTGACCGGTGGTGTCCGGATGGGAGACCCGCCCGCCGTGCATCAGCTGGGCGAAGATCCGGCCGCCGTTGCTGTGCACCGCGCCGGTCACCGCGCGCCAGGACAGCACCTGCTCATCGCTGTGCAGTCCCGGCGTGCCCGGATTGGACTGGCCGATCAGGCTCGGCTGCACCCCCTCGGAGACGATGAGCCCCGCCGTGGCCCGCTGGGCGTAGTAGCGCGCCATCGACGGCGTCGCCAGGCCGCCCGGGGCGGCCCGCACCCGGGTCATCGGGGCCATCACCACACGGTTGGGCAGCGCCAGGTCACCCAGGCGGTAGCCGGTGAAGAGGGTCGTCACGTCATGTCTCCTCGGTCGTTCAGGGCATCGGTCGCCCGGCAATCGGTGGTGCCCGGCTGCCGGGCACGCCGGTTACGCTAGAACCTGACATTGATGTCAGAGGCAAGGTCTGTGACCTGGTTCACCACCTACGGGAGGCGGCATGCGCATCGGGGAGTTGGCTTCACGGGCCGGGGTCAGCGTCCGGTCCCTGCGGTACTACGAGGAGCAGGGGCTCCTCAGCAGCACCCGCAGCACCAGCGGCCAGCGGCACTACACGGACGACGAGATCGAGCGGGTGCTGTTCATCCAGCGGCTGTACGCCGCCGGACTCTCCAGCCGCACCATCGCCGAACTGCTGCCCTGCGTCGACGCGCCCAGCGAGGAGGCATCCGACCACGCGCTGGAGCGGATGGCCCAGGAACGCGACCGGCTCTCCGAGCACATCGACGACCTGGTCCGCACCCGCGAGGCGCTGGACCGGATGATGGCGGCGGCCCGGCGACACCGTGAGCGGCAGCGCCAGGCCGCCGCGGTCGGCGCACCCGCGCGTCCCGCGGCACTGCCGGCAGCCACGGCGGCCGGGCGGACGCCGACGGCGACGGAGACGACACCGAGGGCGACAGCGACGACGGCGACAGCGACTGCGACTCCGACGGAGACGACGGCATACGGCCGGGTACCGTCGGCGTGACGCGCACCAGCCGCCCGCGTCTTTCGGCCCGCCGCCACCCACAGGAGCCTTCGTGACGTACGACATCGGTGCCATCCGCTCCCAGTTCCCCGCCCTGGCCGCCGGCATCGCCCACTTCGACGGCCCCGGCGGCACCCAGACGCCCCGTGCCGTCATCCGGGCCATCGGCGACGCGCTCGCACAGCCCCTGTCCAACCGCGGCCAGGAGGCGCCGGGGGAGCGCAACGCGGACGCCATCGTCACCGAGACCCGCCGGGCCATGGCCGACCTGCTGGGAGCGCGGCCGGCCGGGATCGTCTTCGGCCGCAGCGCCACACAGCTCACCTACGACTTCTCCCGTACCCTCGCCGCGACCTGGTCGCCCGGCGACGAGGTGGTCGTCACCCGCCTCGACCACGACGCCAACATCCGGCCCTGGATCCAGGCCGCCGAGCGGGCCGGCGCCACCGTGCGCTGGGCCGACTTCGACCCCGCCACCGGCGAACTCACCCCGGACGACGTCCGTGCCGTCGTCAGCGAGCGCACCCGGCTGGTCGCCGTCACCGCCGCCTCCAACCTGATCGGAACGCGCCCCGCGATCGCCGAGATCTCCCGTCTGGCGCACGACGCGGGCGCGCTCACCTATGTCGACGGCGTCCACTACACCGCGCACACACTGGTCGACCTGGATCGGCTGGGCGCGGACTTCTTCGTCTGCTCGGCCTACAAGTTCCTCGGCCCGCACCACGGGGTGCTCGCCGCCCGGCCGGAGCTGCTGGAGACGCTGCGCCCCGACAAGCTGGAGCCCTCCACCGACGCGGTCCCCGAACGGTTCGAACTGGGCACGCTGCCCTATGAGTTCCTGGCCGGCACACGGGCGGCGGTCGACTTCCTCGCCGGCCTCGACGCCGGCGCCACCGGATCGCGGCGCGAGCGGCTTGCCGCCGCGTTCGACGCGCTGGAGGGCCATGAACGCATCCTGCGCGACCGGCTCGACAAGGGGCTGTCCCAGCTCGACGGCATCACCGTCCACTCCAGGGCCGCCGACCGCACCCCCACCCTGCTGCTGACCTTCGAAGGGCGCGACGCGGCGGACGCCTACCACGTTCTTGCGGGGCGCGGCGTCCACGCGCCGGCGGGATCGTTCTACGCCGTGGAGGCGTCCCGCCGCCTCGGCCTCGGCGACCGCGGCGGCCTGCGCATCGGGCTCGCGCCCTACAACGACACCGACGACGTCGACCGGCTCCTGTCCGGCCTGTCCGCATACCTGACGACCTGAGCCGCCCACCGACCTGACCGGCAGCACCGGGGCACCACCGCAGTGGCGGGCCGCCGTCGCGGCGGAGCGGGAGGTCGGACCCGGTCGGCGTGAGCCATCCGGCCGGTACGTTGGGCGCCACCGGGCACCGCCGCGGTGGCCGGTGGCCGGTGGCCGTGGCGGGGGGCAGGAGGGCGGGCTCGGCTGGTGGGAGCCGGCCGTCCACACAGTCCCGATGGCCGGGTTCGTAAGGCGTCGCCGGACACAACCGCCGTGGCCGGTCGTCGTCGTGGCGGGGGAAGGAGGAACACCCGGCGGCCTGAGCGGGACCCCGGCTCACGGCGAGGGCAGGGGACGGGGGTGCTCCCGGCGGCGTGGTGTGCGATGCCGTGGCAGGCTCGATGGTGACCCCGGCCCGTGCGCCGCGCCGGTGCGGGCCGTCGGCCCGCGTGTCCTTGGAGGCGGATATGACCGTGAGCCGCATCGGTCTGGTCGTCCACGGCGGACGCGCGGAGGCCGTGGACGCCGCCCGGGCCGTCCGCGAATGGAGCGCGCAGAACGACGTGCGCTGCGCGGACATCGACGTGTGGCAGGAGGGCGTGCGGCACAGCGCGCAGGAGGAGATCGAGGCCGCCGGCGACCCCGATCTCATCGTCACCCTGGGCGGCGACGGCACATTTCTGCGCGGGGCCCGCCTTGCGGCGGAGCACGACGCCCTGGTCCTGGGAGTCGATCTCGGCCGGGTCGGCTTCCTCACCGAGGTCCCCGCACCCTCCGTGCGCTGCGCACTGGACGCCGTCCGGGACGGGCGGCTCAGCGTCGAGAGCCGCATGCTGCTCACCATGCGCGCCTCGTGCCGCCTACAGGTGCCCGAGGGCATGGAAGCGCTGCTGCGGTACGGCCGCGGACCCCTGCTGCCGCCCCCGCGGGTGCGCGCCGACTGCGAGACGGGGGACGAATGGGGTGTCGCCCTGGACATCACCGCGCTGAACGACGTCGTACTGGAAAAGCTCGCCCGGGACCGGCAGGTGTCGGTGGGCGTGTATCTGGCCGGCCGGCTGCTGGCGTCCTACTCCGCCGACGCGCTGCTGGTGGCCACCCCGACCGGCTCGACCGCCTACAGTTTCGCCGCGGGCGGCCCGGTCGTCTCGCCGCGCGCGGAGGCACTGATCTTCACACCGGTCGCCCCGCACATGACGTTCAACCGGTCCGTGGTCGCCGCCCCCGACGAACCCATCGCGCTCAGGGTGCTCGAACGCTCCGGCCGGGCCGCCGTCAGCATCGACGGCCAGCTCCGCGGCGTCCTGAACCCGGGGGACTGGATCGGGGTGTACCCCTCGCCGCGCCGGCTGCGCGCGGTGCGGTTGGGTCCGATGGACTTCTACGGCCGGCTGCGCGAGCGCATGAACCTCACGGACGCCCCGGCCGCGGTCGCCGACGGCTTTGCCGCGCCGCTGTGGCCGGTCCGCTCACCGCCCCCCGGTGATCTCGCACACCTCGCGCTCCCCACGAGTCCGGACGCAGGCGGCGCCCTCCCGGGCCGACCGCCCCACTGACCACCAACGCACCCCCCGCCTCGTACCCCACCCGCCGCCCCCGTCCCTGCGGCCCGAGACCGCCGCGGAACCCAGCAGGACCCCGCTTATCGGAGCGCGGGACGTCACGCCCGCCCGGTGTCCTGTTGGAGGCGGGGGAACAGTGGGCGTGGCGTGGGCAGGCGGCCCTCGGTCGGTGTCACCTGGTCGTTGATGCGCGCGGCGGCGTCGGGTACGAAGGGGCTCAGCTCGTCGGCGAGCACCCGGCACGCCCGGACCAGGGTGAGGAGGACGGCGTCGAGCCGCCGCCCCGCCGCGGCGTCGCCCTGCCGCTCCGCCCGGGCCAGTTCCCAGGGCCGGGTGGCATCGACCAGGCGGTTGGCCTCCTCCACGACCTCCCAGACCGCGTGCAGGGCACGCCGGAAGTCGAAGCCGGCCAGGGCGGCGTCGACGCGTCCTGGAGCCTTCCGGCATGCGTCGACCAGGGCCGGCCCGGTGGACGGCGCGGGGCCCGCGGCGGGGAGCACTCCGCCACGGAAGCGGTGCACCATGGTCACGACCCGGTGGACGAGGTTGCCGAGTCCCTTGGCGAAGTCCGCGTCCGCGCGGGCCGCCAGGCGCTCGACAGTGAAGTCGGCGTCCCCGACCCGGGGCACGTCCCGCAGCAGCCACCAGCGCACCGCGTCGGTTCCGTGGGCCGCGACCAGCGCGGCCGGGTCGACGGTGGTGCCCGCGGACTTGCTGATCTTGCGGCCGCCGACGGTGAGGTAGTCGTGGACCAGGATGTCGGTGGGCAGCGGGAGGCCGGCCGACAGCAGCATGGCCGGCCAGTACACGGCGTGGAAGCGGACAACTCCCTTGCCGACCAGGTGGACACGGCGTCCGCTGGTTTCCCACCACCGGGTGTACGCGGCGTCGCCGGTGCCGTAGCCGAGGCTGGTGACGTAGTTGCCGAGGGCGTCCCACCACACGTAGACGACCTGGCTCGGGTCGTCGGGCACGGGGATGCCCCAGCCGCGGGCGCGGTCGTGGGAGCGGGAGACCGAGAAGTCGTGCAGACCGCCTTCGATCAGGGCGAGGACTTCGTTGCGGCGGGCCGCGGGCTCGATGCGCAGGTCGCCGGCGGAGATCAGCCGGTGCAGCCGGTCGGCGTAACGGGACAGCCGGAAGAACCAGTTCTCCTCCGCGACGAGTTGGGGTTCGGTGCCGTGCTCGTCGCACCGTCCGTCGACCAGTTCGTCAGGGGTGTAGAACTGCTCGCAGCCGACGCAGTACAGGCCCTCGTACGGGGTGCGGTAGAGGTCGCCGGCGGCTGCGCACCGGCGCCACAGACGTTCCACTCCGACCCGGTGGCGCGGGTCGCTGCTGGTGCGGATGAAGTCGTCGAGGAAGAGCGAGAGCGGGCCGCGCAGCGCGGCGAAGGCATCGGCGTTGCGGTCGACGAACGACTGCACGTCGACGCCGGCCGCCTCGGCTGCCAGGACGTTCTTCAGGGAGTTGTCGTCGGTGCCGCCGAGCAGCCGGACCTGCTCGCCCCGGTGCCGGTGGTGACGGGCCAATGTGTCGGCCTGGACGAGTTCCAGGGCGAAGCCGAGGTGCGGGCGGGCGTTGACGTACGGAATGGTCGTGGTGAGGTAGTGGCGTCGTGCGGTCATCGGTCCTCCTGCCGGGGTGGCGGGGCCCGGTCGCACAACGATCGAGGCCCCGTTGCGGGGCCTCGCATGCGCTACGCGTGCGTACTCAGCGGCCCCGTCGGCGGGGCATCATCCGGTGCTGAGGCGAACGCGTGATCATGCGGCCGATCGTAACAGCGGAGCTTGCCGCCGGGCCCGCCCTTTTTCTCGTCTCCCGTTCTGTTCTGCGCGGACGGCGTACCGGCCGGCAGGTCCCGGCTCCCGGAGCACCACCACCCGTCCGACCGCCGACACGCGCGCGGGTCCGGACCGGGCGTACGGCCACGGCCGTGATGTGAACGGGGCGGGCGCGGGTAGGAGTTCAGCCGCACCCCCGTGATGCCGGGCGCCGCACCCCGCACCCGCACCCGCGCCCGCCCCGCCCCGCGTACCGCGGCGCCGGGCGCGAGGCGGCGCGCGGCCGAAAAGCGGCGGCCGAGCGGCCGAACGGCGGTCGGCAGCGGCCAATTTGAGCCGTGGGTTGTCCTAGGCATGACAACCTTGTCTGTGAAGTGTCACTCTGCTGAACGCACCTTCACATCCCCTCCACGGGGCACCGCCGGGCGCGTACCACGCGGCCGTCCGGCGCCGCGCCCCGTGCACCCGCGCGCCGCCGGACGGCCGTACCCGGCCCCACCCGCTCTCCCGGGCTCCACCGAGTCCACCCCACACCGAAGGAGAACGCCCTTGTTCCGGCAGGACCGTCACCGTTCCAGATACACCGCCGCCCTCGTCCTGACCGCCGTGAGCACCCTGCTCGCGGCCGGCGTACAGACCGGCACCGCCGTGGCCGCCGACCGGGGCGGCTCCGTGAAGATCAAGGCGACCCCGCGGGCCGCCGCCGCACCCGCCCGCCTCTCGGCGACACAGCGCGCCGCACTGCTCAAGAGCGCCACCGCGTCCGCCGCGGGCACGGCCAAGGCGCTGGACCTCGGCGCCAAGGAGAAGCTGGTCGTCAAGGACGTCACCAAGGACGCCGACGGCACCATCCACACCCGCTACGAGCGCACCTACGCCGGGCTGCCCGTCCTCGGCGGCGACCTCGTCGTGCACACCGACGGCGCCCGCCTGACGGTGTCGAAGGCGACGCGGGCCGACCTCGCCGTGCCCACCACCACGCCGAAGGTCCCGGCGGCCACGGCCAGGACGAAGGCACTCGCGGCGGCGGACAAGGCCCGTGCCGAGAGCCCCGAGGTCGACCGCGCCCCACGGCTCGTCGTCTGGGCCGGCACCGGCCGGCCGGTCCTGGCCTGGGAGACGGTGGTCGGGGGCGTCCAGCACGACGGCACGCCCAGCGAACTGCACGTCGTCACCGACGCCGCCTCGGGCAAGCAACTGACCAGCTTCGAAGGCGTGCAGACCGGCACCGGCACCGGGCAGTACAGCGGAACGGTGCCGCTCGGCACCACGCTGTCCGGTTCGACGTACCAGCTCGTCGACGGCGACCGCGCCGGACACCGCACCTACGACCTGAACCAGGGCACCTCCGGCACCGGCACCCTGTTCACGGACGACAACGATGTCTGGGGCGACGGCACCCAGAGCAACCGCCAGACGGCGGGCGTGGACGTGGCCTTCGGGGCCGCCGCGACCTGGGACTACTACAAGGACGTCTTCGGCCGCAACGGCATACGCAACGACGGGGTGGCCGCCTACAGCAGGGCCCACTACGGCAACAACTACGTCAACGCGTTCTGGTCCGACAGCTGCTTCTGCATGACCTACGGCGACGGTTCGGGCAACGCCAACCCGCTGACCGCGCTCGACGTGGCCGCGCACGAGATGAGCCACGGCGTCACCAGCGCCACCGCCAACCTCACCTACTCCGGTGAGTCCGGCGGCCTGAACGAGGCGACCTCGGACATCTTCGCCGCCGCGGTGGAGTTCCACGCGGGGCTGGCCGCCGACGTGCCCGACTACATGGTCGGCGAGAAGATCGACATCAACGGCGACGGCACCCCGCTGCGGTACATGGACGAGCCCTCCAAGGACGGCGCGTCCCGCGACTACTGGAGCTCCACGCTCGGCAGCATCGACGTCCACTACTCCTCGGGCCCGGCGAACCACTTCTTCTACCTGCTGTCCGAGGGCAGCGGAGCGAAGACCGTGAACGGGGTCGACTACGACAGCCCGACCTACGACGGTCAGCCGGTCACCGGCATCGGCATCGACAACGCCCAGCGCGTCTGGTACCGGGCGCTGACCACCTACATGACGTCGAGCACCAACTACGCGGGCGCCCGCACCGCGACGCTCCAGGCCGCGGCCGACCTCTTCGGCGCCTACAGCCCCACCTACCTCGCCGTGGCCGACGCCTGGGCGGCGATCAACGTGGGCCAGCGGATCGCGCTCGGCGTCAACGTGGCTCCCATCGGGGACCAGATCAGCGGCGTCGGACAGGAGGTGTCGCTGCAGACCGACGCGTACACCACCAACTCGGGTGCGGGCCTGACGTATGAGGCGACCGGACTCCCGGACGGCCTGTCCATCGACGCCACGGGTCTGATCTCCGGCATCCCGACCACGACCGGCACCAGTGACGTGACGCTGACGGTGACCGACGACACGGGCGCGAGCGCCACCGCGTCCTTCACCTGGCGCGTGGCCAACATCTACGCCAACGCCACCCGGGTCGACATCCCCGACGCCGGCGCGGCGGTGGAGTCCCCGATCACCGTCACCGGCCGGACCGGCAACGCCTCGGCCACCACCCAGGTCTACGTCAAGATCGTGCACACCTACCGGGGCGATCTGACCGTCGATCTGGTCGGCCCGAACGGAACCGTCTACTCGCTGCTCAACCGCAGCGGCGGCTCGGCGGACAACGTGGACCAGACCTTCACCCTCGACGCGTCGGCGCAGCCCGTCTCCGGAACCTGGAAGCTCCGAGTCCAGGACCGCGCCTCGATAGACGTGGGCTACCTCGACCAGTGGCAACTCATCCCCTGACCCCCCTCACCAAGCCGTCCCCGCGCCCCCAAAGGGGCGCGGGGACCGGCGCGACGCCGAACCCCACCTGCCCCGGACGATAGGCGGCAGGGCAGCCGCCCCACAGGGGCGCGGGGAACGGCGCGCTCAGCCCCGACGGCCCCGCGGTCGGCCACGGCGCGACGCCGAACCCCGCTGTCCGCCCCGGCGTGCCGCACCCCGAACCGCCCACGGCAGGGCAGTCGCCCCAAAGGGGCGCGGGGAACGGCGCGCTCAGCCCCGACGGCGCAGGGGCCGGCCACGGCGCGATGCCGCTCCCCGGTGTCCGCCCCGGCGTGCCGTGCCCTGGACGATCGGCGGCAGGGCAGTCGCCCCCATAGGGGCGCGGGGAACGGCGCGCTCAGCCCCAACGGCGCCGCAGTCGACCACGACGCCCCCTGGCGTGACCGCGCCGGCAGGCGACCGTGGCCAAGGTCAGCGCCAAGCGTACCGGCGTCCGGCCACCGCCTCGACCGTGATCTCCCCCCGCTCCACCAGCCCACTCCGCAAGGTCAGCGCACGCGTCCGCGTGGCGGTGAGCCCCACGTACGTGGCTTTCCCGTCCGCCCAGTCGATGTCGACGACGGCGCCGCCACGGGCCCGCAGCCCACGGACGGAGCCGTCCGGCCAGGCGGCGGGCAGCGCGGGCAGGATCTCCACGACGCCGTGCTGGCTCTGCAGCAGCATCTCCACCACCCCCGCGCTCGCCCCGAAGTTGCCGTCGATCTGGAACGGCGGATGGGTGTCCCAGAGATTGGGCAGCGTGGACGACTTGAGCTGCTCGCAGAGCATCCGGTGCGCATGGTCGCCGTCCCGCAGCCGGGCCCAGAAGTTGATCTTCCACGCCTTGGACCAGCCGGTGCCCCCGTCGCCGCGCGCGGTCAGGGACACCTCGGCGGCCTCGGCCCAGGCACTGCCGGGTCCGATCTGCCGGCCGGGATGCAGCGCGAACAGGTGCGAGACGTGCCGGTGGTCGTCGGCCGGGTCGTCCAGGTCCTCCTTCCACTCCTGCAACTGGCCCCAGGACCCGACGCGCAGGCCCGGATCGAGATCGGCCAGCGCCTGCTCGACCCGCCGGCGGAAGGCAGGGGAGTCGCCGAGGACGCCGGCCGCCTCCAGGGTGTTGGTGAACAGGTCGTGCACGATCTGCTGCGACATGGCCGCCCCCGCCGTGAAGTCGCCGTGCTCGGGCGAGTAGCTGGGGGTGACCACGAGCCTGCCGTCCCGCGGGTCGGTGCGCAGATTGGCCAGCCAGAACTCGGTGGCCTCCTTCATCACCGGGTACGCCGTGCCGCGCAGATAGTCCGTGGACCCGCCGAACCGGTAGTGCTCGTAGAGCTGTTGGGTGAGCCAGGCCGCCGCCTCCGGGAACCAGAAGGAGGTGGCCCAGTCGTGGACGCCGGTGAAGCCGTACGGGTTGGTCTCGTTGTGCACGACCCAGCCGGCCGAGCCGAACATCTCACGGGCGGTGTGCCGCCCGGGGGCGCGCAGGGCCTGCACGAAGCGGTGGTGGGGAGCGGTCGTCTCGGGGAGGTGGGCGGCCTCGGCGAGCCAGTAGTCCATCTGCAGGTTGATGTTGACGTGGTAGTCGGCCGACCAGGGCGGCGTGGTGCTCTGGTTCCACACGCCTTGGAGGTTGGCGGGCAGCGAGCCGGGCCGCGAGGACGCGATCAGCAGATAGCGGCCGTACTGGAAGAACAGCGCTTCCAGGGCGCGGTCCGCGGGGCTGGTGCCGCCGGTGTACGAGGCGAGCAGCCGGTCGGTGGGGACGTCCGCCGTGGACGACTGGCCGATGTCGAGCGCCACCCGGCCGAACAGCGCGCGGTGGTCGGCGATGTGCCGGGCCTTCAACCCCTCGTAGGTGTGCCGGCTCGCCCGGTCCACGGCGGCGGTGACGGCGGCGTGCGGGTCCGCGCCGCGGTAGTCGGGGTGGCTGTCGGCGTAGTCCGTGCCGGCCGCGAGCACGAACCAGGCGCTGTCCGCTGCGGTGACGGTGATCGTGCCGTCGGCGCCGCATGTCACGGTTCCACCGGTGGTGCGGACCTGGACCTGGGCCTCGAAGCGCAGCCCGTTGTCCGCGAGCGTGCCGCGCACGGTGAGCCGCCCGCCGGCCGCGACGGCCGTGAAGTCCGTGCGCGGAGAGGAGTAGCGCAGCGTGCACGACACCAGGCCGGGCCGGTCCGCGACGAGCCGGCCCACGATCACACCGTCCGGGTACGAGGCGAAGAACTCCCGGTGCCTGCGCACCCCTTGGCCGGTGTAGGCGACCGTCGCCACGGCGTCGTCCAGATCGAGTGCGCGGCGGTAGCCGTCGGCCGTGGGCGGGTCGGCGAGGTCCAGACGCAGGTCGCCGAAGGTCTGGTAGGCGCCGAAGCCGACGCGCGGCTGACCGAGCCGGTCCGCGACGACCTCCGGGGCGAGCCGCCGCACTTGGTCCAGGTCGTCCTGGACCGCCTGGACGGCGCCGGGGCGCGGGGTGCGCCAGTCGCCGTGGTCGTAGCCCTGCGCGGAGCCGGGGCCGCCCGTCCACAGGGTCTTCTCGTTGAACTGGAGGCGTTCGGAGGCGACGGTGCCGAACACCATGGCGCCCAGCGCGCCGTTGCCGATGGGCAGCGCCTCGCGTTCCCAGTCCGTGGCAGGCGCCGCGTACCACAGCACACAGCGCTGGGCCGGCCGGGCCTCAGCCGTCGATACATCCGATGACTGATGGGCGGCGGCCTCGGTCGATCCGGGAGCCGGCATGCCCAACGCGGCGCTTCCCGCTGCAACGGCGCCTGCCGTCAAGGTAGTTCTACGGGAGATGAACGGCGACTCGGGAGACATGCCTCGGAACCTAGAGGTCCGATCAACGGGCGGCAAGGGTCGTGGCAAGCCGGTGCCCGGGCGGGTTACCGATGCCATGGCGCCCCGGCACCATGGCATCGGCCACCCGCAGCGGGACCGCGGGCCGCCCGCCGGTTACCGGGCGGCCCCGAAGTCCTGGGTCCAGTAGTCGCCGGGCTGCGCGAGTCCGACGCCGATCTCCTTGAACGAGCAGTTGAGGATGTTGGCCTTGTGGCCGGGGCTGGACATCCAGGCCGCCATGACCTGTTCGGGACCGGAGTAGCCGTAGGCGACGTTCTCGCCGTAGGCGCTCCAGGTGTAGCCGGCCTTCGTGATCCGGTCGCCCGGCTTGGACCCGTCGGACCCCGAGTGCGACATGTTCCGGTGGGCCGCCATGTCCTCGCTGTGCGCCTGCGCGGCCTTGCTCAGCTTGTCGTTCAGGGTCAGCGCCGAGCAGCCCGCCTTGCCGCGTTCGTCGTTGACGAGTTCGAGGATGCGGGTGGCGGTTTCGGACGCGCTCCCGGTGGCCGCCGGAGCGCTCGGGGACTTTGGGGCCGCGGAGGTGTCGGGCGCCTCGGCGGGTGCGCTGGGCGCCGCCGTGCCGGGCGCGGGTGCCTCGGCGGGCGCGCCGGGTGCCGCCGTACTGGGCGCAGGCGCGGCCGTGCTGGGCTCGGGCGCCGGTGCGCTCGGCGTCGTGGCGCCGGGCGGGGTGCCCCTCCCGTGCCGGTGGCCCGGGTGCCGGTTCGCCCACCACGGCGGGGTGGCGGCCTCGGGCGCACCGGTCTGCGGCGAGTCCGCCGCGGCGGGCGGGGCGTCCGGCGCCGCCGGGGCGCCACCCCCGCCGGGAATCCACTGCCGGTCCCCGCCGCGGTTCCCGTCCTGACGCCGGCCGGTGTCGTTCCACCCGCCTGTCGTCGCGGTGTCCGCCGCGCCGCCGAGCTGCTGCTGTCCGCCGCCGCCCGGTCCCTGCCAGTCGGTGCAGGCCGCCATGGCGGCGGACGGGACGCCCACGACGCCCACGGCGAGGGCGGCGACGAGTATGCGCCGGTGATGATTCTTCTTGCGGTGGTTCCCCATGCGTGACCTCACTCGGTAGTCGCCGAGCGCTCCTGGTGCGGTGTGCCGGCTGCGAAGACCCCGCCCGTCGACCGCGGCGAGGCCGTGCGCGTCGATTCTCAGGAAGGCTTCATTTGCAGCGCAAAGGGATCTCGTACGATCCCGCCTCGTAGGTCCGTGCGCCCCTTGTCAGCGAAGTACGAGCGTGCAGGCCCGGCTCCGGGACCGGCGCGATCCTCTGTCGCTTCGTCAGAATCTGTTTGCTGCAAAGAACGAGGAGAGTGCGCCGGCCGTGCGGCGGGCACTCGCTTCCGGCGGTGCGCACAGGGGGATCAAGACGGACAAATCCAGAATGTCCCCCGGAGGGATGCCTACTACCCGGCCCGGTCAATTCCCGGAGTCGATGTGAGAGATGTCACGGAACCATCCGCGCCTAGCTGCCGTTGTCCTCGCCCGAGCGCTCGTGACGATCACGCCCGCCCGCACCGACCGCGGCCGCGGTCAGTCCGTGCGGCCCGTCGCGGCGACGGTCACGCCGAGGCCGATCATCGCGAGCCCGCCGGCGCCGCCGACCAGCGAAAGCCGTCGCGGAGAACGGGCGAACCAGCCCCGGGCCGTGGCCGCGGCCAGCCCCCACACACTGTCCGAGACGATGGCGATGGCGTTGAAGACCAGCCCGAGCAGCAGCATCTGGGCCGGCACATGACCCCGGTCGGGAGCGACGAACTGCGGCAGCACGGCCGCGAAGAACACGATGGTCTTGGGGTTGGCCACACCCACCGCGAACCCCTCCCACAGCGTGCGCAGACCTCCACGGTCCGTCTCGTCCGCGGCGAACGCCGCCGTGAGCGAACCACGTTGCCGCCAGGCCCTGACACCGAGATGCACGAGGTACGCGGCGCCCGCGAGCTTCAGCACCGTGAAGACCAGCACGGAGCGCTCCACGACCGAACCGATCCCCAGCGCCACGGCCACGACGAGCACACAGGCGCCCAGCGTGTTCCCCACGACCGTGGTCAGCGCGGCACGCCGCCCGTGCGCCAGCGCCCGCCCGACCACGAACAGCACGCTGGGCCCGGGGACGACGATCAGCAGGAACGACATCGCGGCGAAGGCGAGCAGACGATCGGCGGACACCATGACGCCCATGCAAGCACGAGCCTCCCGGACGTTCAGCCGATTTTCCGCGTCACCCGACCGCCCCGAGAGCCCGGACGCGTCGGGCCCGCAGCCCGCGCCGGGTGCCGGTCCCGGGGGAACAGGTTGCTTCGGGGGGCCCGGCCGCCTAGGGTGAATGCGCTTTCATCGAGGTGCATACACACAGACGTACGGGGCCCGCATCATGAACACCACCCCCACGGTGTACGACGTCGCCGAACGTTCCGGGGTGTCGATCGCCACGGTCTCGCGCGTCTACCGCACCCCCGGCTCGGTGCGGGCGAGCACCCGGGAACGGGTGCTCGCCGTGGCACGCGAACTCGGCTACGTGCCCAGCGGCAGCGCCCGCGGACTCGCCAGCCGCTCCACCGGAGTCCTCGGCCTGTGCTTCCCGGACTACGCGGATCCCGACGCCGCCCCGACGGACGCGGATGACGACGACGCCACGACCCTCTACTCCGACCAGATCATCCGCGGCATGGAACGGGCGGCGCGGCGGCACGGCTACGCCCTGCTGATCGCCGCCTCCCTCCAGGGCGGCCCGGAGAGCCTGGTGGCGAAGGTGGCCGGGCGGGTGGACGGGTTCGCCGTGACGGCCCGCACGGTGCCTACGGAGGAACTGGAGGTCATCTCCCGCCGGCGGCCGGTGGTGATGCTGGCGGGGCCGCGCGAGGGCGGTGACGCGCTGGACCACCTCGACCACATCGAGGTGGCCAACGAGGAGGGCCAGTGGGAGCTGACCCGGCATCTCATCGAGGACCACGGGCTGCGGCGCCTGGCCTACGTGGGCACCGCGGAGCGGTCCCCGGACGTCGAGGCCCGCTTCCGCGGGTTCCGGCGGGCCTGCCGCGAGGCGGGTGTGGCCGTGGCCGCCGAACCGGCGCTGCGCGTCGGGATGATGACCCGGGCACAGGGCGCGCGCGCCGCCGACGCGTTGTGCGAGCGGGCCGGCGAGCGCCCCGAGGCGTTCGTCTTCGCCAACGACCAGATGGCCGTCGGCGCCCTGTCCGCCCTCGAACGCCGGGGCCTGGCGGTGCCCGGCGACGTGGTGGTGACCGGCTTCGACGGCATTCCGCTCAGCCGCCTGGTGCGTCCCGCGCTCACCACGGTGCGCCAGCCCACGGTCCGGATGGGCGAGGAGGCCGTCGAACTCCTGGTGCGGCGGCTGACCGGGGCGCAGTCCGGGGACCCGGTCTCCCTGATGCTCCCCGTCACGGTGGCCCGCCGAGAAAGCTGCGGCTGCGACACCCGGCCGGACACACCGGCGCGGTGACACGGCCGCCGGGCAGCGGGGGCTCAGTGGTGTGCTTTCCGGTGGGTGCTGGGCGTCCGCGAGGGGCTGGCGCTCGGCTGTGAGTACAGGTTGGTGAGACCGGGCAGCCGGCCGCCGGCCCGCGGGGTGGGCCTGTGCGGTGTGCTTTCCGGTGGGTGCGGCCGTCCCTGCGAGGGGGCGGCGCTCGGCCGGGAATATCGGCCGAGGCGGGCGGCACGAGCAGCCGCCGGGCTGCGATGGTGGCCCTGCGCGGTGTGCTTTCCGGTGGGTCCCAGCCGGGGGCACCGGCTCGGTGGCACCGGACGGACACCCGTCGTACGTGCCCCGGGTGACACCCGTTCCGTGGACAGGGGTGTCACCCCGGTCCGTGACCGGGATCTCGTCCGGGTGCCGTCACCTCAGGTGCCGGGCGAAGAAGGTGTCCGTGGCCGCCCGCAGGCGTCGGCGTTCCTCTGCCTCGCCGGGGTGCGCGAAGTGGCCTGCGTCCAGGAGGTGCAGGGTGTGCGGTCCGGCGAGGGCGTTGTGCACGGCGAACTGGCCCGGCGGCGGGACCGCCGGATCGAACAGGGCGCACGCGGCCAGCACCGGAAGGCGCAGCCGGGTCGCCGCCGTGGCCGCGTCGTAGTACGCGAGGACGTCCACGACCTCCGGGTGCTCGCGCGCGTACCCGCGCACCGACTCACCGCTTCCGGTGCTGGGCAGGGTGAGCCGCAGCGGATGGTTGCCGAACGTGGGCACCGTGAGCAGTGCCGCGGCGAACCGTTCGTCCCAGGGCAGCGCCAGGGCGCCGAGGCCGCCCCCGAAGCTCTCGCCGAGATAGCCGAGGCCCCGCCCGTCGAGTTCCGGTAGGAGTTCCAGCAGCGCGCTCGCCGCGCACCACAGGTCGGCGACGCAGTCGCCCAGCACATACGTGTCCCGTGAGCCGATGCCGTGCAGTACGTGCTCGGCGGAGTGCGCGGGGACATCCGCCCGGAGACTGCGCGTCGGCATCCCGGTCATGCAGGGCAGGAGCGCGGCCGAACCGGGCAGGGGCAGCGGCAGAGCGTCGCCGGCCGTGTCGCGTCCGCCGTAGCCGTGCCCGATGACGAAACCGTGGCGGGCGGGCCGGCCGTCGGCGGGCAGCGCGAGCCAGCCGCCGCAGCGGCCACTGGTGGATGCGTAGGTCACCTCGTGCACCCGCACCCCGTCGCGTTCCTCGACGAAGGCGCCCACCCGGGGCCGCGGGTCGATCCGTCGCGCGGCTGCCCGGCGGGCGCGCCAGAAGTCGTCGAAGCCCGGCGGGGCGGGCGGCGCGGGCACCGCGAGCAGGGCCTCCGGCGTGTGGCCGTGGGCGGGGTCGAAGGGCAGGTCGTGAGCGAAGCGCGGCATGCGGTGACTGTAGTCAGGGGGCCGACCCGCGGCGCGGGGCGGCCCGGGGCACAGGTCGCTCGCGCAGGACCGGGGACATACGTCACAGATGCTGTCGCCATGCCTGCGACCGATTCACGGTGCTGTCCCGTCGGGCCGGTTCCCCGGCCGGGCCGGGCGAGGGCGGTGCACCGACGGCAACCGCGCCCGGCCGCCGCCGGACACATACAGCCCTGCGCGGCACCGGCGACGCGTGCCCACCGGATGCGGTGGCGGGCGTCGGGAGGCGGGCATCCGGACGCCGGCGCACCGGCGGCCGTGGCGAGTTCGCCGGTTAGGGCGCCGCACGGCGCGGTGGAGAGGGAGGCGGAGACGGCGCCGGTGCCGACGGTCGTGGGGGGGGGGGGGGGGGGGGGGGGGGGGGGGGGGCCCCCGCCGCCCCCCCCCCCCCCCCGGGGGGGGGGGGCGCCCCCCCGCGGGCCGCCGCGCCGCGGGGGCCCCGGCCCCCCCCCCCCGCCC
>NZ_JBIWKB010000017.1:0-15043 GCF_044765425.1 Streptomyces sp. NPDC102462
GTTGACTTTTGGCACGCTGTTGAGTTCTCAAGGAACGGACGCTTCCTTCGTACTCACCCTCTCGGGCTTTCCTCCGGGCGCTTCCCTTCGGTGTTTCCGACTCTATCAGACCCTTTCGGAGTCCGATTCCCGGCCGGCGGGGCCTTTCGACATTCACTACGTTAGCTGATTCCCTCGTGGACTCATAATCGAGTTCGCGAGTTCCTGAATTCAGGCATGCGGACATGCTGAATAGGCCCTCGCTGAGGGGTGTCGCAGGTAGTGGGTTGGCCGCTTCCGGCTGCTGGCGAATGCCGTACCCGGTTCAAGCGGCTCGGGCTACATTACGCACCTTCCAAGGAAGCGTCAACTTGAGCGGCGCCGGGGCACATGGGCCCGATAGGGGCTCACCGTCGGGTCGTTGGCGATCCAGTAGCGCCACGGGTGGACCCCGCCGTCGCCGGACACACCCGTGCGCGGACCGTTGCGTACCTGGTCGGCGGGGACGGGGGTGCCGGTGGCCACCCTCAGCGGGGTCTCGCCGCGGGCACAGGCGTCCGTGCCGTCGAGGGCCCGGCCCACGTCCAGGGCGGTGGCGAGCCGCGCCGGGCCTTTGGCCAGTTCCTTGTCGTTCCGGGCCGAGAGTCGACGTTTGCGCGCCAGATCGGCGCCCTCGATGATCTCCCCGGCGCGGAGCAGCACGGCGCTCGCCCGGCCCTCGGGCCCGCAGACGAGGTTCATGCAGTGCCACATGCCGTAGGTGAAGTAGACGTACACGTGTCCTGGCGGGCCGAACATCACTTCGTTGCGGGGGGTGCGGCCGCGATACGCGTGCGAGCCCGGGTCGTTCGGCCCGTCGTACGCCTCGACCTCCGTCAGGCGCACCACGATCGGGCCGTCCGGGGTCGTCCGTACCAGGATGCGGCCCAGCAGGTCGGGGGCGACCTCCAGTACGGGGCGGTCGAAGAAGCTCCTGGGGAGTGGCGTACGGTCCGGGGGCACGATCATGGCTCTGGAGCGTAGTCCAGTCGGGTGGGTGTCAAGAGGGGGTGGGGGCCGCTCCGGTCGCCGGGGCGAGCCGCGGAACCGGCTGGGCCCGGATCGCGTTTGTAGGGATCAAGGGTCCGTACGTAAAGGGAGAGTCATGGCGTTCAAGAGGCTGCTCGCGAGTCTGGGGGCCGGCGGGGCTTCGGTGGAGACGGTGCTCACCGAGGAGAACGTGGTACCGGGCGGCGTCGTCCAGGGTGAGGTGCGGATCCAGGGCGGATCCGTGAACCAGGAGATCCAGGGGCTGAACGTGGGCCTGCAGGCGCGGGTCGAGGTGGAGAGCGGCGAGGAGGAGTACAAGCAGAACATCGAGTTCACCAAGGTGCGGCTCGGCGGCGCGTTCGAGTTGCAGGCGGGGGCCGTGCACGCGGTGCCGTTCGGGCTGGAGATCCCCTGGGAGACGCCCGTCACGATGATCGACGGGCAGGCGCTTCGTGGCATGCACATCGGGGTGACGACCGAGCTGGAGATCGCCCGCGCCGTGGACTCCGGTGATCTGGACCCGATCAACGTGCACCCGCTGCCTGCGCAGAAGGCGATCCTGGACGCGTTCATCCAGCTGGGCTTCCGCTTCAAGAACGCGGACATGGAGCGCGGTCACATCCGCAACACGCGGCAGCGGCTGCCGTTCTACCAGGAGATCGAGTTCTATCCGCCGTCGCAGTACCACGGCCTGAACCAGGTCGAGTTGAGCTTCGTGGCCGACGAGCAGGCCATGGACGTCGTGCTCGAAATGGACAAGAAGGGCGGGCTGTTCAGCGAGGGCAGTGACACCTTCCGGTCCTTCCAGGTGGGGCTGCACGACTTCCACGGGACCGATTGGGCGGCGTACCTCAACCAGTGGCTGTCCGAGGTCGGCAGCAGGCGCAACTGGTTCTAGGCTCGTTTCCCTCTACAGGAAACGGATCAGGAGGTACCGAGGTGACCGAGCCCAAGCGGCGGCCGCTCCCCCATGATTTCCACCCGCCCGTGCCGTCGTTCACGGTGACGAGTGAGGACATCGAGGAGGGCGCGACGCTCAAGGACGCTCAGGTCTACGCGGCCGGCAACACCTCGCCGCAGCTGCGGTGGGCGGGCTTCCCGCCGGAGACCAAGAGCTTCGCCGTCACGTGCTACGACCCGGACGCGCCGACGGGCAGTGGGTTCTGGCACTGGACCGTGTTCGACATCCCGGCCTCGGTGACCGAGCTGCCGGCCGGTGCGGGCAGCGGCGCGTTCGAGGGTCTGCCCGCGGGCGCGGTGCAGGTCCGCAACGACTACGGGACCAAGGACTTCGGCGGTGCCGCGCCGCCGCCCGGGGACGGCCCGCACCGTTATGTCTTCACGGTGTACGCGGTGGACCAGGAGAAGCTGGGTCCGGACGCCGACGCCTCCCCCGCCGTGGTCGGTTTCAATCTGCGTTTCCACGCGATCGCGCGCGCCCACCTCATCAGCGAGTACGAGAACCCCGCGGAGGGCTGATCCGGCGCGCGGAATCAGCCGAGCGTTCATGGAACGTTTGCCCGCCCCCGGTCTTGGACGTGATCGGGGGCGGGCATTTTTTATTGCGTTGTCCATCTCGGCGCGCCCGTCCAGAGTTGATCCAAGCCCGCCGGGGGGTGGGCGGTGCGCACGGGAGGTGGGCTGGATGCGGGACACGCTGGTGCTGAACGCGAGCTTCGAGCCGCTGTCGACGGTGACGTTGAACCGAGCCGTCGTGCTGGTGCTCCAGGACAAGGCGGTCGTCGAGCAGGCCCACCCCGAACTGCGGATGCGGGGCGCCGATGTGGACATACCCGCGCCTCGGGTGATCAGGCTGTGCAGATACGTACGGGTGCCCTTCCGAAGACAGGCTCCGTGGTCGAGGCGGGGTGTGCTGGTGCGGGACCGGCACCGCTGCGCCTACTGCGGGCGGCGGGCGACGACCGTGGACCATGTGGTGCCGCGCTCGCGGGGCGGGCAGGACACCTGGTTGAACACGGTGGCCTCGTGCGCCGAGGACAACCATCGCAAGGCCGACCGGACTCCGCAGGAGGCCGGTATGGAGCTGCTGCGGGAGCCGTTTGAGCCTACGCCGGCCGATGCGATGGTGCTTGCGCTGGGCGAGGGGGTTGAGGCTCTGCCGGACTGGTTGGCTCGGGGTGCGGCCTGAGGGGGCGCCTCGCCGTAGTGGCTTGCGTGCGGAATTGACTGCGGGCCGTGTGTGGTTGCTCGCGCCGTTCCCCGCGCCCCTTTCGGGGCACTGTCGGGGCGGGGGGCTTCATTCGAACCGATGAGCGTCTGCCGGGCTTGGGGCGTCTGTCGTCCGTCGGTTGTGTGTGGTTGCTCGCGCCGTTCCCCGCGCCCCCTTCGGGGCTTGGGGGGTCTGTCGTCCGTCGGTTGTGTGTCGTTGCTCGCGCCGTTCCCCGCGCCCCTTTTGGGGCGCGGGTTGGGGGTTAGTCGATCTGGGGTTTTTCGCGGCGTTCTGGGGTGGGGGGGTTCTGCTGGGGCGGGACCGTGGTGCCGTTGTTGCCCGAACCGCCGCCCAGCGGGCCGAAGTTGCCCATCGCGCCGGACAGGCCCTTGAGGGCGTCGCCGATCTCGCTGGGCACGATCCAGAGCTTGTTGGCGTCGCCTTCGGCGATCTTCGGGAGCATCTGGAGGTACTGGTAGGACAGGAGCTTCTGGTCCGGGTCGCCGGCGTGGATCGCCTCGAAGACCGTACGGACGGCCTGCGCCTCGCCCTCGGCGCGCAGCGCGGCGGCCTTGGCCTCACCCTCGGCGCGCAGGATCTGGGACTGCTTCTCGCCTTCGGCGGTGAGGATCGCGGCCTGGCGCGTGCCTTCCGCGGTGAGGATCGCGGCGCGCTTGTCACGGTCGGCGCGCATCTGCTTCTCCATCGAGTCCTGGATGGAGGTGGGCGGTTCGATGGCCTTCAGTTCCACGCGGTTGACGCGGATGCCCCACTTGCCGGTGGCCTCGTCGAGGACGCCGCGCAGGGCCGCGTTGATCTCCTCGCGGGAGGTCAGGGTGCGCTCCAGGTCCATGCCGCCGATGATGTTGCGCAGGGTGGTGACGGTGAGCTGTTCGATGGCCTGGATGTAGCTGGCGACCTCGTAGGTGGCGGCCCGGGCGTCGGTCACCTGGTAGTAGATGACGGTGTCGATGTTGACGACCAGGTTGTCCTGGGTGATCACCGGCTGCGGCGGGAAGGGGACGACCTGTTCACGCAGGTCGATGCGGTTGCGGATGGTGTCGATGAACGGGACGACGATGTTGAGGCCCGCGTTCAGTGTCCGCGTGTAGCGGCCGAAGCGCTCGACGATGGCCGCGCTGGCCTGTGGGATGACTTGGATCGTCTTGATCAGGGCGATGAAGACCAACACCACCAGAATGATCAGGACGATGATGATCGGCCCCATCGTAGTTCCCCGTACCCTTCTCCGCCTCGGCGCTTTGGGAAGATCCTATGTTGTCGAAGATCTTGCTGGTCGAGTCTGGCAGACCGTCGGACAACTCGTGGTCCGTTCGGCCCAGTTGAGTCTCGCGAGGTCAGATGACGATCGCGGTGGCCCCCTCGATGTCCACGACGTCCACTTCCTGACCCGCTTCGTAGGCCCGGCCGGTGTCCAGGGCGCGCGCCGACCAGACCTCTCCGGCGAGCTTGATGCGGCCGCCGGAGGCGTCGACGCGCTCCAGCACGACGGCCTGTTTGCCCTTCAACGCATCGACGCCGGTGGCGAGTTCGGGCCGCTGTCTGCCGTGCCGGTTGGCGATGGGCCGTACGACGGCGACGAGGGCGACCGAGACGATCACGAAGGCGAGCACCTGGACGACCACGTCGAAGCCGAGGCCGGCGAGCACGGCCGCGGCGATGGCGCCCACCGCGAACATGCCGAACTCCGGCATCGCGGTGATGACGAGCGGGATACCGAGCGCCGCCGCGCCGATCAGCCACCACACCCATGCGTCGATGTTGTCCACGTGGTCATGGTAGGGCCGCGGGTCCGCGTCGGACAGGGCGCGAAGGCAGTCAGGACAGCGGCAGGCCCTGGGCGGTCCAGCGGTCGCCGACCTGCTCGACCACGAGCGGGAGGCCGAAGCACAGCGAGAGATTGCGGGAGGTGAGTTCGAGCTCCAGCGGGCCGGCGGCCATGACCTTGCCCTGGCGGATCATGAGGACGTGGGTGAAGCCCGGTGCGATCTCCTCGACATGGTGGGTGACCATGATCATGGAGGGGGCGATCGGGTCGCGGGCGAGGCGGCCGAGGCGGCGGACCAGGTCCTCGCGGCCGCCGAGGTCGAGTCCTGCGGCGGGCTCATCGAGGAGGAGGAGTTCGGGGTCGGTCATCAGGGCGCGGGCGATCAGGGTGCGCTTGCGCTCGCCCTCGGAGAGCGTGCCGAACTTCCGGTCGAGGTATTCGCTCATGCCGAGGCGGTCCAGGAAGGCGCGGGCGCGCTGCTCGTCGACCTCCTCGTAGTCCTCCTGCCAGTGGGCGGTCATGCCGTAGGCCGCGGTGAGCACGGTCTCCAGGACGGTCTGGCGCTTGGGAAGCTTCTCGGTCATGGCGATGCCGGCCACGCCGATGCGCGGGCGCAGTTCGAAGACGTCCGTGCCGGGCCTGCCCAGGGTCTCGCCGAGGATGGTGGCGGTGCCCTTGCTGGGGAAGAGGTAGCTGGAGGCGACGTTGAGCAGGGTGGTCTTGCCGGCGCCGTTGGGGCCGAGGATGACCCAGCGCTCGCCCTCCTTGACCGACCAGGAGACCTGGTCCACCAGGGCCCGGCCCTCGCGGACCACCGATACGTCCTGAAGTTCCAGAACATCGCTCATGAGCGCGTTGTCTCCCCTTGCATTGTGGCCGGTCTCGGCGCAGTCGCGGTCACCAGTGGCTCGGTCCGCCGCGCCGGTGGGCGCAGCCCCTACGAAATCTACGCCACCGGTGCCGCGGTCCATTCCATCGGTCCGGTCCTTAGGGTGGGGGCATGCTCTCGGAACCACGTTCAGGACGCCTTGCCGCTTGGGGAAATGCCCTTTTGGCCGGACTTGTCTCTCCGGATGACGCCGTGCTCGCCATCGTGGGCGAGGACGCGGTGCACCGGCTGGAGGGGCTGCCGGGTGAGTCGGCGCCGGTCGGTCTCACGCTCGGTCTTGGCCGGCTGCGGGCGCTCGGGGTGACGGGGCTGCGGGTGGCGCTGCCGCAGCCCGGGCATCCGCTGGGGCTGAGCGGGCCGCCCGAGTTCAACGCGCGGGCGCTGGAGGCCGAGGAGGCGGTGGTCTGTCACGGCGCCGCGTACGGATTGGTGCCCGAGGTGGACGAGGCGGGCCCGGACGGCGATGTGCACGTCGAGGTGGTCTGGCGCTGTCTGCCGGTGCGGGAGGCACCGCCCGCCGACGTGCCGTCACTGGGCGAGGCGGAGCGGGAACTGGCGGAGGCGCTGCGGGAGGCGACGGATGTGCTGTCGCGGCTGGACCTCGCGGGGTCGGGCCCGGTGGCCGAGGCCGCGATCGACGCCTACCGGGCACGGGCCGAACGAGGGCGTGAGGTGCTGGCGCCGGGGTATCCGCCGCGGGCGGTGCGGGTGCTGGAGCTGGCGCAGCGGGTGGGCCTGTTGGTCTCGTTGGCGTACGACAACGGGCACGGCGGGGCGGTGAGCGCATCGGAGATGGCGGCGCGGGGTGCCGCGCTGCGTCCGGTGGAGCGGACGGCCCGGCGGGCGCAGGTCGCGGCGTACAACTCCGTGGTGGAGGAGCGGGAGCGCGGAGTGCGGTGAGCGGTGCCTCGGGGACGTGGGGGTGTTGGAGCGGGCGTGTCTGGGGGCTGGAGCCCCCAGAACCCCGCTCCGGCCGCGGCGGAACCGAAAGGGCTCGGCTCAGCCGTTGGCGCTCTGGTTGCCGAACGCCGGGTTCAGCAGGCCGACCACGTTGACGCTGAGGCCGGTGGCGTTGACGGGGACGTGCACCGGCGCCTGGACCACGTTGCCGGAGCCGACGCCCGGGGACTGCTCGGCCGCGCCCGACGCTCCCGAGTCGGCGAAGGCCGCGCCGGCCGAAGCGCCCGCGGCGATACCGGCGACGGTCATGGCTACGGCGGCCCTCTTGGCAATGTTCATTGGAAACGTTCCTCCTGCGTGTGCGTATCCGACCCGGCGTGGGTCGCACGCTGATCAACGTCGGTCGGGTCCGGGCGGTACGGACCCGCGCGGCCGACAGCCCGATCGGACGATTGAAACGACAAACGGACCGGCCTCCCGGGGTCCGGGAGGCCGGTGCTCGCTGTCGGCGCGCGGCGCGGCGTCAGCGGTTGAGGCCGAGGTTGCCGAAGGCGGGGTTCAGCAGACCGATGACGTTCACGCTGTTGCCGACCACGTTCACCGGGATGTGCACCGGGGCCTGGATGACGTTCCCGGAGACGACGCCCGGGGAGTGCTCGGCCTTGCCGCCGGCCGACGAGCCGTCGGTGGCGGAGGCCATCCCGGCGCCGGCGGCCACCAGGCCACCGGCCACCATCGTCACGGCCGCTGCCTTCTTCAGGTTCTTCACTTCTAAGCCCTCCTTGGCGATCACCGCGGCAAGTCGCCGCGGCACGCACTGGAGAACGCCGGCGGTGCGCGGAGGGTGCGCCATCCGGGTGACGTTCCCACGACGGTATGAATCTCGGTCCGGAGCGGAACCGTCCGTGGTGCTGCCGGGTGTGGGGCCTACCGGTAGGCGTTTCAGCCGGTCACGCCGTGCCGGACGGCCCACAGCGCGGCCTGGGTGCGGTCCGCGAGGTCCAGTTTCATCAGGATGTTCGAGACATGTGTCTTGACCGTCTTCTCGGACAGCACGAGGGCGCGGGCGATCTCCCGGTTGGAACGGCCGTCGGCTATCAGCCCAAGCACCTCGCGCTCCCGCTCGGTGAGCGAACCTCCGCGGCCCTGACCGGAGTTGACCTCCTCCTGGGAGAGCAGCGCGCCGGCCACCTCGGGCTGGAGCAGGATGTGTCCGGCGTGCACCGAGCGGATGGCGCCGGCGAGCGCGTCGGGGTCCACGTCCTTGTAGACGTATCCGGCGGCGCCCGCACGCAGGGCCGGGACCACCGTACGCTGCTCGGTGAAGCTGGTGACGATCAGAGTACGCGCGGGGTTGCCGAGTTCCCGGAGTCTGCGCAGCGCGTCGACGCCGTCCATGCCGGGCATCCTGATGTCCATCAGGATGACGTCGGGACGCAGTTCCCCGGCGCGGTCGACCCCTTCGGCGCCGTCGGCCGCCTCGCCGACGACCTCGATGTCGTCCTGCACCTCCAGGAAGGTGCGCAGTCCCCGGCGGACGACCTGGTGGTCGTCGACGAGCAGGACTCTGATCGCGTCAGCCACCAGGAACCTCCATCTCGATCGTGGTGCCCTTGCCGGGCGCCGATTCCACCGTCAGCGTGCCGCCGACGCCGCTCGCCCGGTCGCGCATGGAGACCAGGCCGAGATGGCGTCCGGCCCGGTGCACGGAGCGCGGGTCGAAGCCGCCGCCGTCGTCGGTGACCCGCAGCACGGCCCCGTGGCCGCGCCGGTTCACGGTCACATCGACATGGGCGGCTCCGGAGTGCCGCAGGGCGTTGTGCAGGGCCTCCTGGGCGACGCGCAGCAGGGCCTCCTCCTGGGCGGCCGGCAGGGCGCGGAAGCCGGTGCTCGCGAAGGTCACGCGCGCGGTGTGGGCGCGGTCGAGGACCTGGATCTGGGTGCGCAGGGTGGCGATCAGGCCGTCCTCGTCGAGTGCCGCGGGGCGCAGCTCGACCACGGCGGCGCGCAGTTCGTCGGCCGCCTCCGCGGCGAGCGCGGCCACCTGCTGGAGCTCGCCCTTGGCGCGGGCCGGGTCGCGGTCCACGAGGCGGGCCGCCGCCTGGGCGGTCAGCCGCAGCGAGAAGAGTTTCTGGCTGACCGCGTCGTGCAGTTCGTGGGCGAGGCGGGAGCGCTCCTCGGCGATGGTCAGTTCGCGGCTGCGTTCGTAGAGCCGGGCGTTGGTCAGGGCGATCGCGGCGTGCTGGGCGAGGATGGCGAGCAGTTCCTCGTCCTCCTCGGTGAAGGCGCAGCCGCCGGTCCGCCCGGGGGCGGGGCGGTGCCCCTTCGGGTGGCGGCGCTTGTTGGCGAGGAACAGCGCGCCGATGACCTCGTCGCCGTCGCGGATCGGCAGGCCGAGGAAGTCGGACAGCTCGGGGTGGGCGGTGGGCCAGCCCTCGAAGCGTGGGTCCTTGCGGACGTCGGCGAGGCGTACGGGGGCGGCCTCGTGCAGCATCGCGGCCAGGATGCCGTGCTGGCGCGGGAGCGGGCCGATGGCCTTCCACTGGGCGTCGCTGATGCCGGCGACCACGAACTGGGCGAATCCGCCGTGGTCGTCCGGGACGCCGAGGGCGGCGTAGTGGGCGTCGAGCAGGTCGCGGGCGGAGGCGACGATCGTCTTGAGGACGTCGCGCACCTCCAGGTGCCTGCTCATGGCCAGCAGCGCGGAGCTGACCGCGGCGAGGCCGGACCGGGGGCCGTGACTCATGTCCTCACGGTACCGGCGGGGTGCGACAGCGCGGATCGGGCCGGTGACGGCCGCGGCTGGGCCGCTGGCCCTAGGCCCACCGCCGTAGGCCCGATGGAGAACCCTCACGTAGAGCATTGCTTCAGCAACTCCCCGTAAGGACGCCGGCAGGTTCGTGTGACGCCGCACATAGGGCGCAGCTCACTTACGAAGGCATATAGGAGATAAATAGGACCGCCACTAGCGGGAAAGACGTTCCAGTCTGTCCCGATTTGCCCCTCACGGTTCCACTATCACAAATCGTACGTCACATCTTTGCATTGGCTTTTTGCGACAGCTAAGAATGGCTGCCGTCGCTCAACGCCGCGGGTTTCCGTCCGCGGCGTCCGTGCGGAGAGGACCGATCCCCCCGCAGAACGGACGCGACCTCCGCGCTATTCGAAGAGGTCCATCTGCCATGCCCAAGAACATCAACATCCGAGATCTCGGTCGGACGCTGACCAAGCAGCACAAGATCGCGATCACCGGTGTCGGTGCCCTCGGTGCCGCCGCTGTCGCCTTCTCCGCAGTCCCCAGCAGCGCGGAGACGGTCACCTCCGCAACCTCCGTACCCGCCGCCCAGGTGGCCTACAGCACCCACCCGATCCAGGACGTCAAGGGCACCGTCACCGACCAGCTCGCCGCCCAGAACGTCAAGCTGGAAGCCATCGCGACGCAGAAGAAGGCCGCGGCCGAGACCACGCGGAAGCAGGCCGAGACCACGGCCAAGAACGCGGCCGTCAAGAAGGCCGCCCAGGAGCGCGCCGCGCAGCAGACCGCGAGCCGGTCCGCGCAGCGCCCCGAGGTCCAGCCGGTCGCCGCGAAGACCTACAGCAACAACCTGGACGGCTGGATCCGTGAGTCCCTGGACATCATGAAGGCGAAGGGCATCCCTGGCAGCTACTACGGCCTGCACCGCAACATCATGCGGGAGTCCTCCGGCAACCCGAACGCCATCAACAACTGGGACGTCAACGCCGCCAACGGCATCCCGTCCAAGGGGCTGCTCCAGGTCATCCCGCCGACGTTCAAGGCGTACCACGTCCCGGGCACGTCCTGGAACATCTACGACCCGGTCGCCAACATCACCGCGGCGGCCAACTACGCGGCCCAGCGGTACGGCTCGATCGACAACGTGAACAGCGCGTACTGAGGTAGGCGCGGGCCTCAGTCGCGAACGCCGAAGGGCGGCACCCGGTGGCCGGGTGCCGCCCTTGGCCCGTCCTGGCGGCCGAAAACACGCCTACTTGCGCATGACCTCCGGCTCGTGGCGGCGCAGGAAGCGGGCCACGAAGAACCCGCAGACCACGCCGAGGGCGATCAGCGCGGCCATGTCCATGCCCCAGGCGCCGACGGTGTGGTCCCACAGCGGGTCGGTGTCCCCGGCCGACTCCGGGGGGCTGATCTTGTTGAAGTCCAGCGTGGTGCCCGCGGCGGCGACGGCCCAGCGCGACGGCATCAGATACGAGAACTCGTTGACGCCGATCGAGCCGTGCAGGGTGAACAGACAGCCCGTGAACACCACCTGGATGATCGCGAACATCACCAGCAGCGGCATGGTCTTCTCGGCCGTCTTCACCAGCGAGGAGATGATCAGGCCGAACATCATCGAGGTGAAGCCCAGCGCCATGATCGGCAGCGACAGCTCGACCAGCGTGGCGCCGCCGAGGACCAGGCCCTCCTCGGGGATCTCCCGGCTCGCGAAGCCGATCACGCCGACCAGCAGGCCCTGCAGCACGGTGATCATGCCGAGCACGAACACCTTGGACATCAGATACGCCGAGCGCGACAGGCCGGTGGCACGCTCCCGCTCGTAGATGACCCGTTCCTTGATCAGCTCGCGGACGGAGTTCGCGGCGCCCGCGAAGCAGGCGCCGACCGCGAGGATCAGCAGGACCGTGGTCGCGGTGCCGTTGGGGACGATCTGACCGTTGGCGCGCGGTGGATTGGGCAGCAGGCCCTTGTCCGCGTCGATGAGCAGGCTCACCGCGCCCAGCACGGCCGGCAGGATCACCATCAGGGCGAGGAAGCCCCGGTCGGAGACGATCACCGAGATGTAGCGGCGCACCAGCGTGCCGAACTGCGACATCCAGCCCTGCGGCTTCGGCGGCTTCATCGCCTGCAGCGGCGGCACCTGTACGGACTGCGGCGCGACCGCGTCGATGTCCGCGGCGTACATCTGGTAGTGCTGCGAGCCCTTCCAGCGGCCGGCCCAGTCGTAGTCGCGGTAGTTCTCGAAGGCGGAGAAGACATCGGCCCAGGTGTCGTAGCCGAAGAAGTTCAGCGCCTCCTCGGGCGGACCGAAGTAGGCGACCGCGCCGCCCGGGGCCATCACCAGGAGCTTGTCGCACAGGGCCAGTTCGGCGACCGAGTGGGTGACGACGAGGACCGTGCGGCCGTCGTCGGCGAGGCCGCGCAGCAACTGCATCACATCGCGGTCCATGCCCGGGTCGAGGCCGGAGGTCGGCTCGTCGAGGAATATGAGCGAGGGCTTGGTGAGCAGTTCCAGTGCCACCGAGACGCGCTTGCGCTGGCCGCCGGACAAGGAGGTGACCTTCTTCTCCTTGTGGATGTCCAGCTTCAGCTCGCGCAGCACCTCGTCGATGCGGGCCTCGCGCTCGGCGGCCGTGGTGTCGGCCGGGAAGCGCAGCTTGGCCGCGTACTTGAGGGCCTTCTTGACGGTCAGTTCCTTGTGCAGGATGTCGTCCTGCGGGACCAGTCCGATGCGCTGGCGCAGCTCGGCGAACTGCTTGTACAGGTTGCGGTTGTCGTACAGGACCTCGCCCTGGTTGGCGGGCCGGTAGCCGGTGAGCGCCTTGAGCAGGGTCGACTTGCCCGAGCCGGACGGGCCGATGACCGCGATCAGGGACTTCTCGGGGACGCCGAAGGAGACGTCCTTGAGGATCTGCTTGCCCCCGTCGACCGTGACCGTCAGATGGCGGGCCGAGAAGGAGACCTCACCGGTGTCGACGAACTCTTCCAGGCGGTCGCCGACGATACGGAAGGTGGAGTGGCCGACGCCGACGATGTCGTTCGGGCCGAGCAGTGCCGAGCCGCCCTTGGCGATCGGCTGGCCGTTGACGTACGTGCCGTTGTGCGAGCCGAGGTCGCGGATCTCCATACGGCCGTCGGGCGTCGCGTGGAACTCGGCGTGGTTGCGGGAGACCTGGAGGTCGGAGACGACCAGGTCGTTCTCCAGGGCACGGCCGATGCGCATCACGCGGCCGAGCGCGAACTGGTGGAACGTGGTGGGACTGCGGTCGCCGTAGACCGGCGGCGCCCCCGCGCCACCACCGGGGTCCTGCTGCTGCGGGATCGGCGGCTGCTGGGCCGCCTGCTGGGGTTGCTGCCAGTCCTGCTGCGGCGGCTGCTGGGCCCAGCCGGCCGCCTCGCCCTGGGCCGCGTACGGCTGTTGCTGCGGCTGCGCGGCCACGGCCGCGGCACCGGACAGGTTCACCAGCGGACCGTCGGTGGCGTTGCCCAGGTGTACGGCCGAACCGGGACCGATCTCCACCTGGTGGATCCGCTGGCCCTGCACGAAGGTGCCGTTGGTGCTGCCGTGGTCCTCCATGACCCAACCGCGGCCGTTGAAGCTGATCGTGGCGTGCCGCCAGGAAACCCTGGCGTCGTCGAACACGATGTCTCCCTGCGGATCGCGTCCCAGGGTGTAGTGCCTGGACGGGTCGAGCGTCCAGGTCCGTCCGTTTGATTCCAGTACGAGTTCCGGCACTCCATGCCCCACTGAGTTGTCCCCCGAATTTCCCCCGTCGCAGGGAGTCTAGGGATGTCGAACATCGTGGGGAACTATTCCAGGCCCGCCCCTGTGACCGAAAGTCGGGCCTTGTCACGAGCGCGTACCAGCGTCGGGACATCGTCTCGTTGACGGGGTGGAAACCGGCGCGGACAGTGGTAATCCCCCGCGAGGGGGCACGCGGCCGACGGTCGCGCCGCGGATCGGGGGGTCTGCCATGAGCGCTGCCACGCGCATCGGGACCGAGCGGCACGGCGGGCGGCTGCCGTGGGGAGATGTCCTGCTGTCCGCGATCGCCGCCGTGAGCTGGGCGTTGATCGGGATGGCGGGGACGGCCGCGCTCGGACTGCATCTGCTGCGCGCCGACTCGGCCGGCTCACTGGGGCCGATGACGGCGGCCGTTGTGGCGCTCGGGGCGGGTGGTTCCCTCTCGCCGTCCGGAGATCTGTCCGCCTTCGGACTGAAAGGCGCTCAGACGCATACGGCCGTCGAGATCACGCCACTCGGCGTGAGCCTCGTGGGCGCCCTGCTGCTGTCGTGGTTCTTCCTGCGGTCCCTGCGCACGGCCACCGTTGTGATCGCCCCGTCCGAACTCCTCGCGCGCGCGGCGGCGGTGGTCGCGCTGTTCGTGGCGATGCTGGGCGGGCTCGCCTGGGCCGGGCACGACGTCGTCACGATCGACGGCGGAGCGCTCGGGCTCGACCGGCTGCCCGGCGGGGGCGACGGCAGCGGTCTCGGTGACCTCGGGGACATCGGCGGGCTGCTGCCCGACCGGATCGGGGACCTGATCGACGCGAAGGCGGCGGTCGGCTTCACCGTGGACACCGCGCCCACGCTGCTCGGCGGGCTTGGCTGGTCCGCCGGCGTGCTGCTGATCGCGCTGCTCGCCTCGCGCCGCACTCCCCTGCCGCGCGGCTTCGACGCCGTGCACCGGGTGGTCCGGCCGGCGGTCTCGGCCCTCGTCGGCGTCCTGGTCGTGGCCGTCCTGGCGGGGCTCGCGGCGGCGGCGTACGCGGCGATCGGCGACGAGCACCCCCGGCGCGTCGTGGGCGCGGCCCTGCTCGGCGCGCCCAACGGGGTGTGGCTGGGCGTCCCCCTCGGTCTGTTCGTGCCCTTCGACGGCAGGGCCACCGGCGCGCTGACCGCCCTGCTGCCCGACCCACTGGACCGGCTCCTCACCAGCCGGCCCGACCGGCCCGTGACCCTGGGACGACTGGCCGAACTGGACGGCAGGGTCTGGCTGCTCGGAGTGGCGGCGGCGCTCATGATGCTGCTGGCGGGAGTGCTGACCGCGGTACGAACTCCGGTGGGGGCGCGCGGTGGCCGGGGGGCGGGGGGTTCCGGGACGGGGGGCCTCGGGACGGGCTCCAGGACGGCGGGCTCCGGGGCGACCGGCTCCAAGACGGCCGGCTCCGGGACGGCGGACTCCGAGGCCGCGGGCTCCAGGACGGCCGGCTCCAGGGCGGTGGGTTCAAAAACGATGGACTCCGGGGTGGCGGGCTCCGGGACAGGCCCTCGGGCGGCGGGCTCCGGGACGGCCGACTCCGGGACAGCCGACTCCGGGACGGTGGGTTCAAAAACGATGGACTCCGGGGTGGCGGGCCCAAGGACAGCGGGTTCCAGGGCGGTGGGCCCCGGGGCGGCGGACTTCGGGGCGGTGGGCCCCGGGGCGGCGGGCCCCGGGGCGGCGGGCCCCGGGGCGGCGGGCCCCGGGGCGGCGGGCCCCGGGGCGGCGGGCCCCGGGGCGGCGGGCCCCGGGGCGGCGGGCCCCG